>JACPRC010000041.1 GCA_016190175.1 Planctomycetota bacterium | reverse complement strand
GGCGGACTCACCCCGAGCGGAGCGAAGCGAAGTCGAGGGGTTCGTGCGCCTTGGGACGCAACGGGTTGTGAACCCTTCGACTCGCCTGCGGCTCGCTCAGGGTGATTCGCCCGCAAGGAAGCCCTTGTTGCGGGCGAATCAGGCTTCCCGGCGAAGGAGGGTGGCCCCTGCGCCGGAAGTTGATGGGCCCGCCGCGCATGGATAGAATGGGCGGGATGGCGGCCCCCGAGCCGATGGTCCTCGTCTGCAGTTCCTGTCGCAGGGACCATCTCGTGACGGATTTCGATCCGGCGAAGAGCTACACCTGCACCGACTGCGCCGCCACGCTGACCACCCGCACGGTCATGGAGGCCGGGACTTCGGTCCCGACGGTCGAGGAACCGCTGCCGGATGAGGTCGTGGAGGCGCGCAAGGACCCGCAGAAGGTGTGGCGGGAGTTCGTCCTGGTCCGGGAACTTGGGCGCGGCGGGGCGGGCGTCGTCTTCAAGGCCTGGGACACGGAACTGGGCCGCTGGGTCGCCCTCAAGACGCTCCACCCGAACGCCGCCTCGGTCGAGGATCTCGCGCGCTTCCGCCGCGAGGGGAAGATGGCCGCGCGCATCGATCACCCGAACATCGCCCCGATCTACGACTTCGGAGAGGCGAACGGGATCCACTTCATCGCGATGAAGTTCGTGGACGGCTCGACTCTGGAGAAGGCGGGCCTCACCGACGTCACGACCGCCGTGAAGGTGATCCGCGAGGCGTGCCGCGGCGTGGCCCACGCCCACCGCAACGGGATCATCCACCGGGACCTCAAGCCGCAGAACATCATGATCGACCGCCAGGGCGGGGTCTTCGTCCTCGACTTCGGCCTGGCCAAGCCGCTGGATCCCCAGTCCCCGACCCTGACCGCGACGCAGGGCTATATGGGCACGCCCGCCTTCATGTCGCCCGAGCAGGCACGCGGGCTCCTCAAGGAGACGGACAAGCGCACCGACGTCTATTCGATGGGTGCCACCCTGTGGTCGGTCCTGGCGGGACGGCACCCCCACACCGGCCAGTCCGCCGCGGACATCATGGTGCGGGTCGCATCGGAGCCGACGCCGTCCATCCGGAGCATCCGGAAGGACGTGCCCTCCGCACTCGACGCGATCCTGCTCAAGGCGATGGCGAAGGAGCGCGACGACCGCCATCCGTCGTGCACCGAGCTGGGCGATGCGCTCGAGGAGTTCCTGAAGAACCCGAAGGGGACGAAGCCGCGGAGCCGCGCGTGGCTCGCCGCATCCGTGCTGCTCTTCGCCGGTCTTGCGGTCGCCGCGTTCGTCCACTGGCGACCGGATCGGCGGTGGGCCCGCCCGCCCGGACCGGGGCCGGCGCCGTCGGGACCGGGGCCCGCCGAAACGCCGAAGACGGACGGCCCGCCGGGGTTCGATCCCGGCCGTGTGCGGGAGCTGCGTTCCGTCCAGATCCCCGGGCACGAGATCCGCTGCGCCGCCTTCAGCCCGGACGGGAGACTCCTCGCCACGGCAGGCAAGGACCGGCAGATCCGCATGTGGGATGGCGGAAACGGCTCCGAGGTCCGAACGCTCACCGGCCACGCCGGGACGGTGTGGAGCGTCGCGTTCAGCCCGGACGGCAGGACGCTGGCCTCCGTCGGAGAGGACAACGCCGTCCGGCTGTGGAACGTGGGAGACGGTTCGGAGATCCGATGCTGGTTCGGCCACGCGCGCAGCAACTTCGGAACCATGTCGGTCGCGTTCCACCCGGAAGGGAAGCTCCTCGCCACCGGCGGCGACGACGGCACGGTCCGTCTCTGGAAGGTGGACGACCGGAGCGAGGCGGCGACGCTCCGCGGCCACGGCCTCGGCGTGACCGCCGTCGCGTTCCGGCCCGACGGGAAGGAGCTGGCATCGGGAAGCAACGACATGACCGTGCGGTTGTGGGACGCCGAGGCGGGGACGGAGAAGGCGGCGCTCCAGGGCCACACCGGCGGGGTCTGGTGCATCGCGTACGATCCCGCGGGGAAAATGCTCGCCTCGTGCGGCGTGGACGCGACGATCCGGGTGTGGAGTCCGTCGAGCGCGAAGGAGATCCGGACGCTCGCGGGCCACACGGAGATGGTGAGGCGCGTGGCGTTCCATCCGCGCGCGCAGGTGCTCGTCTCCGCCGGCGACGACACGACGGTGCGGTTGTGGGACCTAGCGGCGGGCAAGGAGGTGAGGGTGCTCGCCGGTCACGTGAACCCGGTCTGGGCGCTCGCCGTCGCGTCGGACGGGAGCGCGTTCGTCACGGGCGCCGCGAACGCGACGCTGCGGTGGTGGGGGGACCGGTAGACCCGGAAACGGCCTAACCCGAAGTATTCATGTCGGCTTCGCCGCCGACATGAATACTCCGCCCTGCGGGCAGCTCCATCGGCCCTGCGGGGCGATTCCGCTGGACCGCCCCTCCGCCTCCGCGCAACACCGTGTCGCGCTCCGGCCTCGGCCCGCGGCGCGCCATGGCCCCAGCGGAACGCGCCGCGGGCGACCTATTCACGAGTTTTCGGCTGGACGCCGAAAACCTTCGTGAATAGGTCGGGCTAACGCCCCCCGGCCTTCCGCAGATCCCGCCCCACCCACCGGACGACGTCCAGCGTGGAGAGGAGCCCCGCGACCTTACCCGCCCGGTCGACGACGACGACCCGGTGGATCCGCCGCCGATGCATCGTGTCGCAGACCGCGGCCAGGGGCGTGTCGGGACGACACGTCTCGACCCTGGGCGTCATCAGGTCCTTGACGGGGCGCGCGAGAAGACCGATCAGCACCGCCGATGCCTTGATCCCGTCCCGTGCCGTCACGGGTAATCGTGCCCCGACATCCGGCTCGATCTCGCGGAAAAGACTCTCCGTCTCCGGTCCCAGGACGCGGGCGAGTCCGCGCAGCAGGTCGCTCTGGGAGACGATCCCGCTCACTTTTCCGCCCTTGCCGACCACCGGATAGCCGCTGAACCGGGTGCGGCGGATCAGCCCGACCAGCTTCTCGACGGGAAAGTCCTCTGACACCGTGGTCACGGGGTGCGTCATGACGTCGGCCGCCGTCGGACCGCTTCGTCTCCGGGTCGCGTTCCTCATCGGAAGTTCCTCCACAAGGCCATGCGTCGGTCGTCGCCGCGTCCGCGCGCCCGTACGGGGACAATACGCGTTCGCGGACGCCGCGTCAACGGCTGCGGGCGGGCCCATCCGGAGTCGTCCGCCCTCCGTCCCGAGTCCCGCGGACGGAAGACGGGGGACTGCGTGTCGGGATTTTGCATTCGGGGGCCGCGGGATGCGGTATAATCCCCGCCCCGATGAGCTGGAAGACGGCCGCGTTGTCGGTGGTGCCGGGGTTGTGCCACATCCATCACGGACGTGCCGTGCGCGGACTCGCATGGTTCGCCGCGTTCGCGCTCGCGCTGAACCTCTTCCTCATCGCGCCGTTCGTGACCTCCTCGCGAGCGGCACGGCTCGGCGCGCTCGTCGCCGCGGCGACCCTCTGGATCCTCGCCGCCTGGGACGGCGCGAGAACGCCGGGACACGAAGACGCGAAGGGGCACCAGGACGCCTCCGGACCGGGATCGTCCCCTCGTGCGCCTTGCGGGTTCTTCTTCGTGACCCTCGGTGTCCTGGTGTCTTCGTGGTGCTGAAGGAAGCCTGCGGCCTCTTCGGCGTGTTCGGCGCCCCGAACGCGGTCGAACTCACCTATCTCGGGCTGTACGCGCAGCAGCACCGCGGGCAGGAGTCCGCGGGCATCGCCTCCGTCCAGGGGGACCGCCTCGTCCACCACAAGGACATGGGGCTCGTCTCGGACGTCTTCTCCCGGGAGGTCCTGTCGTCGCTGAAGAGCCACGCGGCGATCGGCCATGTGCGCTACTCCACGACGGGCGCCTCCAGCGCGCTGAACGCGCAGCCCCTCGTCGTCGACACCGCCCACTTCATGCTGGCCGTGGGGCACAACGGGAACCTGGTCAACAGCGCCGCGCTCCGGCGCGAGCTCGAGCGGCAGCAGCGGTTCTTCCCGATCTTCCACACGACGACCGACACCGAGATCGTCCTCTACCTCGTCGCGCGCGAGCCCGACCTCCTCCGCGGGATCCGGCACGCGGTGGGGCAGATCCGCGGGGCGTACTCGCTCGTCTTCCTCACGCCGGACCGCGTCGTCGCCGTCCGGGACCCGAACGGCTTCCGCCCGCTCGTCCTGGGGAAACGCGGGGGCGCATGGGCCGTCGCGAGCGAGACGTGCGCGTTCGACCTCTCGGGGATCGAGTATGTCCGCGAGGTCGAGCCCGGGGAGATCGTGACGATCGACCGGAACGGACCGCGCGGCGAGCGGTTCCTCCCGAAGAAGCGGTGCGCCCCGAAGCGCTGCGTCTTCGAGCACGTCTACTTCGCGCGCCCCGACAGCCGCGTCTTCGGCGACACGGTCCACGTCGTCCGCCGGCGCCTCGGCCGCGCGCTCGCGCGGGAGCATCCGGTGACGGCCGACCTCGTCGCGCCGATCCCGGACAGCGGGATGTCCGCGGCCCTGGGATTCGCCGAGGAGAGCGGCATCCCCTTCGAGCTCGCCTTCATGCGCAACCACTACGTCGGCCGGACCTTCATCCAGCCGTCGCAGGACCAGCGCAGCGCGAACGTGGAGATCAAGCTCGCGGTCGTCCGCGAGGTCGTCGCGGGGAAGCGCGTCGTCGTCGTGGACGATTCGGTGATCCGCGGCACGACCTCGCGCTCGCGCATCCGGCTCCTGCGCGAGGCGGGCGCGAAGGAGGTCCACCTGCGCGTCTCGTGCCCGCCGACGCGCCATCCCTGCTACTACGGGATCGATTTCCCGGACCCGAAGGACCTCATCGCCGCGAAGAAGACGGTCGAGGCGATCCGCACGCACATCGGCGTGGACTCCCTCGGCTATCTCTCCCTGGAGGGAATGCTCTCCTGCGTGACCGGGCCCCCCTCCTCCTATTGCACCGCGTGCTGGACGGGGACGTACTCGGTCGAGCCGGTGGACGCCGTGCGCAAGGACATTCACGAAAGAGAACAAAGAACGGAGAAGAAAGAAGAGAGAGGCGGGGGAAGTCTCCCCCGGCTTGCCCGCCGGAGCCCGGAGGGCGAAGGAGGGACCCCCTCCTCCTTCTCGAGATGACCGGGTGCGGGCGACCGCGTTCCTTCACGAGAGGCTGCGTTGCCGACGACCTACAAGCAGGCGGGCGTGGACCAGGCGGCCAAGGATTCCGCGATCGACGGGATCCTCCGGATGATGAGGCGGACCTACGATCCGGGCGTCCTCGAACTGCCGTGGGGCTTCGCGGGGCTGTACTCCCTCAAGACCTCCTCCCTCTTCGACCGCGCGTACAAGCACCCCGTCCTCGTCTCCTGCACGGACGGCGTGGGGACGAAGCTCCGGATCGCGCAGAAGATGGGAAAGCACGACACGGTCGGCATCGACCTGGTGGCGATGAGCGTGAACGACCTCCTCTGTACGGGCGGGAAGCCCCTCTTCTTCCTCGACTACATCGCGCTCGGGAAGGCCGATCCGGGCCTCATCCTCGCGCTGGCGAAGGGCGTGACCGACGGCTGCGTCCAGGCGGGCTGCGCGCTCCTCGGGGGAGAGACGGCGGAGATGCCCGGCGTCTACCCGGAGGGCGAGTACGACCTCGCCGGCTTCGCCGTGGGGATCGTCGAGAAGTCGAAGATCCTCGACGGCTCGACCGTGCGGCCGGGGGACGAGGTCGTCGCCCTCCCGTCGAGCGGGCTCCACTCGAACGGCTTCTCGCTGGTGCGGAAGATCCTCGAAGGCCGGGACCTGAACGAACCGTTCGGCGGGGCGCGGCTCGGGGACGTCCTGTTGAGGCCGACGCGGATCTACGCGAAGGCGGTCGGGGAGGTCCTGAAGCGGTATAAGGTGAAGAAGGCGGTGAAGGCGATCGCCAACGTCACGGGGGGCGGGATCGTGGAGAACCTGCCCCGCGTGCTTCCGGCCGGCTGCGCCGTCGAGATCCGCGAGGGGGCGTGGAGCCTGCCGCCCATCTTCGGACACCTCGAGCGGCTCGGCGAGGTTCCACGCGACGAAATGTACCGGGTCTTCAACATGGGGGTCGGGATGCTCCTCGTGGTCTCGCCCTATTCCGCGGCGGCGATCGTCAAGACCCTTCGCCGGTGCGGCGAGGCGGCGACCGTCGTCGGAACGGTCGTGAAAGGCGCGACGGAAGTGCGCATCCTGCCGAAGGAATGAGGACGCTCCCGACGTCCCGTATGGAGGGTGAATGATGAGACGATTCTCCGCGCTCGCGTTCCTGGCCGCCGTGGGGTGCGCGTCCGGCGTGACGCGCGAGGAGCACGACGCGCTCCGGAAGAAGCTCGATGATCTCGAGGCCAAGGTCGGCGCGCACAACAGCAAGCAGGCCTCCCTCTACGACGCCATGGTCGAGAAGCAGGAGCTGATGCACAAGAAGCTCAACGAGATGGACGCCATCGTCAAGATCCTCGAGACGACGGCGAAGCGCATCGAGGAGAAGCTCAAGACGACGCCGACCGGCGACAACACCGGCCGCGGCGACGATCCGAAGCCCGCGGACGTCGTCACGCGGACGTCCGAGGCTCTCCTCGGGCTCAAGACCGGGAAGCTCACGGTGGAGACGGTGGTTGCGCAGCTCCGGCCCGTCGCGAAGGACGCGGCGCCGCTCCTCGCCGACGAGCTCAAGCGCGCCGTGACGGACCGGCAGTACGCGGGGCAGCTCGTCGCGATCCTCTCGAACCTCCCCCCGGAGGCGGTCCGCATCCCGCTCGCGCAGCTCCTGGGCGAGCGGGGGATCGTCCGCATCTTCGCGGCGCGCATCGTGGGGAACCTCCGCGACAAGGAGACCGCCCGGATCCTGGAGGCGCATCTCGACACCGACGACGAGGATTTCCGTCTCGTCGTCGGCGAGTCGCTCGTCCTCTGCCGCAACGCGGCGGGGATCCCGCTCCTGGTGAAGTGCCTATCGAGCAAGGACTTCTCCAACCGCGTCATCGCGATCGAGGTGCTGAAGCGCCTCAACAAGGGCGACGATCTCGGCTACCGCGCGACGAAGCCGGAGGAGAACGCCGAGGCGATCAAGAAGTGGGAGGGCTGGGCGGAGACGGCGGGCAAGAGCATCTTCGAGTAGGTCCGGGAGATTCCGCGGTTTCTGCGAGTTCTGCGGTCGATTCCAGCACCGTACGACTATCTCAGCAGCATCTCCGCCGCCTCCGCGAGGTCCGCCGCCACCCAGTCCGCGTCCGGGTGCGACGTCCGACCCGCGAGCACCTCCGTGCCCAGCCCCGTGCGCACGAGAACGGTCTTCGTTCCCGCCGCGCGGCCGGCCTGGAGATCGCGCAGGTTGTCGCCGATCATGACGGAGTCCGCGAGATCCGCCCCGTGTTCGCGCGCCGCCTGCTCCAGGAGGCCCGGCGCCGGCTTGCGGCAGCCGCACGCGACGGCGTATTCCGCGCGTTCCGACTCGGGATGGTGCGGGCAATAGTAGATGCCGTCGAGCCGCGCCCCCTCCGCGCCGAGGAGCGCCACGAGCCGCAGGTGGACCGTCTCGAGATCGCGTTCGCTCATGAGGCCGCGCGCGATCCCGGCCTGGTTCGAGACGACGAAGACGCGCACGCCCGCCGCGTTGAAGCGCGCGATCGCGCCGGCCGCGCCGGGGAGGAGCCGGAGCATCTCCGGCGACGTGACGTAGCCGGTCTCTTCGACGATCGTCCCGTCGCGGTCGAGGAAGAGGGCGCCGCCGTTCGTGAACATCGGCTTTCAGCTATCAGCCTTCAGCTATCAGCCTTCAGCTATCAGCCTTCAGCTATCAGCCTTCAGCAATCAGCGTCTTCCCGGGTCGGGCTGAAGGCTGATTGCCGAGAGCCGACGGCTATCCAAAGAGCGCCGTCTCGACCGCGTCGCACATGACGTGGCCCGCGGCGATGTGGCATTCCTGCACGCGCTGCGTGTCGGTGCTTGGAACGGTCAGGCACAGGTCGGCCGCCTTCCGGAGCTTCCCGCCCTTTTCGTTCGTGAACCCCGCGACGATCGCGCCCGCCTTCTTCGCCGCCTTCACCGCCTCCAGCACGTTCGGGGAGTTCCCGCTCGTCGAGATCGCGATCACGACGTCGCCCCGCCGCACGTGCGCCTCCACCTGGCGGGCGAACGTCTTCTCGTAGCCGAAGTCGTTCCCGATCGCCGTCAGGGTCGAGGTGTTCGTCGTGAGGGAGAGGACCGGCAGGGCGCGCCGCTCCCGCTTGAACCGCCCCTCCAGCTCGCCCGCGATGTGCTGCGCGTCCGCGGCGCTCCCGCCGTTGCCGAAGAGGAAGACCCGGCGCCCCGCACGCAGCGCCTTCGTCGCCGCCGCCGCGATCGCCTCGATCTGCGGGACGCATCGGCGGAGCAGCAGGTGCTTCACGTAGGCGCTTTCGGCCAGACCCGTCTCGATCCGTTCCCGCGCCGCGCCTTCGCGACGCCGGAGCCGCCGCTTTCCGCCTCCGCCCTTCGGGCTTCGGCGTGACCACGCCGTAGCTCGCCGGAGGCGAGCGAAGGCGGGCGGCGGCGCAGGCGCGTTCCCTTTCATCGGGAGTCCCTCCGGATCCGGTCCACGATGTCCGTGGTCGAGACGCCCTTCACGAGCGGGGCCAGTTCCACGCGGCCCCCGCGCCGCTCCACGACGTCGCGTCCGACGACGGGCCGGTCGGCGTAGTCTTCCCCCTTCACGAGCACGTCCGGCTCGACCGCCCGGATCAGACGCGCCGGCGTGTCCTCGTCGAAGAGGACGACGTAGTCCACCGCCTCCATCGCCGACAGGATCGCGGCGCGCTCCCGCTGGCGCAGGATGGGCCGCGAGTCCCCCTTGAGACGCCGCACGGAGGCGTCGCCGTTGAGTCCCACGACCACCACGTCGCCCCTTGATCGGGCGAATCGGAGGAGGGCGACGTGCCCCTCGTGGATCAGATCGAAGCAGCCGTTGGTAAAGACGATCCTCCGCCCCTCGATCCGGTGTTCGGCGAGGAGCCGCTTCAGCTCGTCCAGACCCACGACCTTGCGGTGGCCGTCCCCCTCGGAGGCGGCGAGTTCCGCGCGCGTCACCGCCTCGGTGCCCACCTTCCCGACCACGATCCCCGCCGAGGCGTTGGCGAGCGCCGCGCATTCCTCGAGGCCCAGGCCGCCCGCGTGGCCGAGCGCGAACGCGGCGAGCGCCGTGTCCCCCGCCCCGGTGACGTCGTAGACCTCGCGCGCGACCGCGGGGAGACGGAACGTCGCCCCGCCGCGTTCGAAGACCTGCATCCCGCGTTCGCCCAGCGTGAGGACGACGAACCGGAGGCGCAGCTCGCGCATGATCCGGGCGGCCCCCTTCGCGGGGTCCTCCTCCCCGGTGATCAGCGCGAGTTCGGCGCGGTTCAGCGACGCGCCCGTCGCGTCGAGGTACTTGCGGTAGTCCCGGCTCTTGAGTCCGACGAGCACGGGGCGGCCCGCGCGCCGGAAGGAGCGGATGATCGTCTCGCATACGGCGCGCGTCAGCGTGCCCTTGTTGTAGTCGGAGACGACGGCGGCGTCGCAGGATCCGGCGGCCCGGGCGCACGCCCCCGCGAGCGCCTTCTCGACGCCGCCCCGGATGGGCTCCGTCTTCTCGCGGTCCACGCGGAGCATCTGCTGGTTGTGCGCGATCATCCGCGTCTTGACCGGCGTCGGCTTCGCGGCGTCCCTCACCACGGCGTGCGCGTCGATCCGGCATCCGCGCAGGAGGCGCAGGAGGATCCCGCCCGGTTCGTCGCGCCCGATCACCCCGCCGCACGCCGCGCGGGCGCCGAGCGACGCGAGGTTCCGCGCGACGTTGGCGGCCCCGCCGAGACGGTACTCCTCCCGCGACACGGCCAGGATCTGGACCGGCGCCTCGGGGGAGACGCGCTGCACCGACCCCCAGACGTACTTGTCGAGGATGAGATCCCCCGCAATCAGAAGCCGCGGGGTCCCCAGCCGCGTCAGGATCTCGGTCAGCCGGCCGCTCACGGGAGGCCGATTATACAGGATCGCCCCGGTCCGGAACTCAAAATCCCGGTCTCCGCCGCCGGTCCCTGCCGAACATCCTCAGCAGCACCGCGCATCCGAACCCGAAGGCGAACCCGCCCAGGTGCGCCCACACCGCGACCTGCGTCGAGGCCCCGTGCATCTGGTTCCACGCCATCAGCCCCTGGAGAACGAGCCACGCCGGAATCGCGGCCCACGTCGGGACCCGGAACGTGAAGAGCGGGATCACGAACCAGAACAGCATCTTGATCCGGCTCGCGGGAAAGAGCACGAGGTACGCGCCGAGCACCCCGGAGACCGCGCCGGACGCGCCGACGCACGGCATCGCCCGCTCCGCCCCCCCGGCGGTCGCCAGGTGCGCGGCGCCCGCCGCGAGGCCGCACGCGAGGTAGAAGACCAGGTAGGGGAAGCCGCCGAAGCGGTCCTCGACGTTGTCCCCCGCGATCCAGAGGAAGAGCATGTTCCCGAGGAGATGCGCGATGCCGGCATGCAGGAACATCGACGTCGCGAACGAGAGCAGCCGCCGCTTCTCCGGGACGAGCCCGTGCGCCTGGACGACCTGCTCGTACCCGGCGCCCCGCGTCAGGACGAGCCACGCGAAGATCCCGACGTTCGCGAGGATGAGGAGGAGGTTGATCCAGGGGAAACTGCGCCGGGGCGCCACGTCGCCGATGGGAATCAGCATGGGGAACTTTGCCCTTGCGGGGCCTCGGGACGGTCCCTATACTACCACAGCTTTGCAGGGGACTTTCATGAAGCGCATCTCCCTCGCCCTCCTCCCGCTCCTCGTTTCGTGCGGCGCCGACAAGATCCCGGACATCCCAACGCTCGAGGTGGGCGGAGGCGGCGCGCGCTTCATGACGGACGCCAAGACGCCGTTCGACGCCTTCAACAACGCCTACAGCGACCTCACGCGGCAGCACCTGAACATCCGCCGGAACCTCAACCCCAGCGGCAACCGCTACGGGATGGAAGCCGCCGCCGCGCGGATCGTCCGCGATCTCGAGATCATGAAGAGCGTCCTCGTGAAGCCGGAACCCTCCACGCTCGATCCGTACATCGAATTCTACAAGGAAGTCCACAAGCTGTGCCAGCAGGGGCGGCTCGCGGGCCACTACGTCACGCGGCTCGACCAGTGCGAGAAGGAGATCAAGCTCCGGTACGCGGTCGACCAGATCGAGGTCATCGACGAATTCCCCAAGGACGAGAAGTCCTCGAAGAAGGACGGGGCAAAGACGGAGAAGAAGGAAGAGACGAAGAAGGACGATCTCCCGCCGCCCAAGGAGAAGAAGGACGAGGAGAACCCCCCGAAGGACCCGCCCAGGAAGGACGAGACGCCCAGGACCGACCCTCCGCCGGCGAAGGACGACGGGGTCACCTACCGCCTGCTGTACAAGGCATGGCTGAGGTCCCACGAGGACCTCTGCGCCGCCTTCAAGGCGCGCAAGGAGGCGAAGGAGCGGTACGACGAGGTCATGGAGGCTCTCCGCGGGATGCGCAAGTCTCTCGACGCGAAGCGGGGCGAGCGGCTCCAGGTCTACATCGCCTTCTACGAGAAGATCTTCGAGGACACCCGGGGCTTCACGGCCCCGCCCGAGGGCGCCAAGGACGAGGACGTCCTGAACGACCTCAAGATCGTCTCCACGGGGATCGTGAAGGATTTCGATCCCGCGCGCGGAAAATAGGGTCGTATCACCTCCATGAGGTCCGCCGTTCTTGCGGTGCTGCTCCTGGCGCCGCAGGAGTCGATCGAGGAGCGGCGCGACCGCATCGCAGGCCGGCTGGAGGAAATCCGCGGCCTGAAGTTCAAGGAGAAGCTCCGGGTCCGCGAGGGGACGCGCAAGGAGGCCGCCCTCCTCTCCCTTGAGGGCCTGAAGGACGTCTACGGCGCCGACCTCAACATGGCCGAGGCCTTCCTGAAGGCCCTGGGTTTCATCCCGCAGTCCATGAAGCTCCCCATCGCCGTGACGGCGAGCGCAGGGATCGGCGTGGACTCCTTCTACACGGCGGGAGAACTGGTCCTCGTGGACACGAAGACCCCGGACGATCTCCTTCTCTACCGCATGACCTTCGGGTTGACGGATCAGCATCATCCGGAGGCCGGCCTGCGGAAGCGCGCGGCGCCCACGTTCGACGCGCGGATGGCGCTGGCGGCGCTCCGCGCCGGCGACGCGAACGTGTGCAAGGTGCTCCTCTGGTATTCGAAGAAGCTCGGGGAGAAGGTCTCCGACGACTGGCTGGAGAGCCTGATCCGCGGGGCGGAGAAATGGGAGCGCGAGGACAGCCGGTTCCGCAGCGCCGTCATGCCGCGCCTCCTTGTGCGCAGCGGCGACTTCGGGTACCGGCGCGGCGGGATCTTCGTCGAGACGCTGCGGCTCAAGGGCGGGATGGATCTGGTGAACAAGGCGTACGAGAAGCCCCCCGCTTCGACCGAGCACATCCTCCATCCCGAGAAGTACCTCGCGGGCGAGGCGCCGGTATCGATCGATCTTTCGCCCCTTGAGGAGCACCTGAGAGGGCTCGGATACGGCCCGACCTATCGGACGACGCTCGGCGAGCTCGGGAGCGCCGTCCTCCTGGAGACGCACCTGAAGAACGTCGATTCCGGTCCCGCATCCTCGGGCTGGGGGGGCGACACGATCGAGCTGTTCGAAGGCAACGGGATGTGGTTCATCGTCTGGGCCACCGAGTGGGACACCGAGAAGGACGCCGCGGAGTTCCAGGAGGCCGCAAACCGGATCTCCCAGCTCCTCCTCCCCTCCGAGAGGAACCGCACCAACGTCGTGGTACGCCGGAAGACCGCGACCGCCTGGCTCTACAACTACCCCACTCCGCTGCAGGACGGTCTTCTGGACGCGCTCTGGCGGGCGAAGAAGGACGGCAAGGCCTCGTACGGGGAATGACCGAACCGCGGGCGCACCGGCCCGTTTGAAGGAGGGATGAACCGCGTCGGACGATCCCGCCCATCGCCGGCTCCGCGCCCCTTTCCCTCTCCGTGCCTCCGTGGCGCCCCTCCCCGCGGCCCATCCGCTTTTGCTTGCCGCCCCCGCGCTTTCGACTACAATCGCTCCGTCATCCACCGGAGGCCGCCGACCATGACGCGACATCTCGCGACCGCCGCCCTTCTCCTCCTCGGCGCGGGCCGCGCCTTCGCGCAGGGCGACACCCTCCGGTTCCGGGATCCGCGCAAGGCGGATCTTCCCTGCGAGATCGTGACCATGACCTGCAAGCAGGTGAAGTACACGATCTTCGTCAACGGCGAGCCCGTCGGGACCGACCAGGTGAACTCGATGGAGATCCGGGAGATCGTCCTCGGCGCCAACAAGCCGTACGACGTCCAGCTCGCCGAGGACAGCGTGAGTCAGGGGAAGAACGAGGACGCCATCCGGCGCTTCGAGGTCGCCTCCAGGAAGGCGAACTGCCCCGAGCACTACAAGCAATGGTGCCGGATCAGCGCCGCGCGCTGCATCCTCCGGGAGGGACAGGCGAAGCGGGCCGCCGCCTACATCGCCGACCTGCGGCGCGAGCTGCCCGACACCTTCTATCTCGTCGAATCCTATGTGCTCCAGTACGAGGCCTGCCGGATGGAGGGCAATACCGCGGGGCAGGAGAGCACCCTCGCCGAGCTCGGCAGGGAGGCCGACTCGCGCGCGATGCCGGACTGGAAGAAGGCGGCCGAGCTCCTGTACGCGGATCTCCACGAGGCGCAGGGGAAATGGAATCAGGCGCTGGCGGTCTACGCGAAGTACGTCAACGATCCCACCCAGGCCAAGGGCGCCAGGCTCGGCGAACTGCGCTGTCTTTCCGCGCTCGCGAAGTGGGACGATCTGAAGCGCAAGGCCGAAGCGATCCTGTCCGACGCGAAGGGGAAGAAGCCGTACGACGAGCAGCTCCTCATCGGCGCCTACAACGCCCGCGGGGACTGCGCGCTCGCCCGCGGGCAGACGAAGGACGCGCTCCTCGACTACCTGCGTGGCGTGCTCGTCCTCAACTCGAGCGGAGAGGCGAGCCGGGAGCACGAGGCGGCCATCGCGAAGGCCGCGATCGCCTGCGCCCGCCTGGCCGGCGAGCTGCGCGACCCGGACGAGAAGGGGAAGTACAAGAACCGGGCGCGGGAGCTGCAGGCCGACCTGAAGCGATACTACCCCGGCTCCCCCTGGGACAAGCACGTCGGCGACGCCATCAACGCGATCCGCTGACCCCGGCCCGACCCTGACGTTTCCCGCGCCGTCGCGCTTTTTTCTAAACATCTCCGCCCCGAGGCTCATAGGTAGGGTGAGGTACAGGCGCATGAGCATCGAGGAATTCGCGCGCGAACTGATGGTCCTCGTCGGTCTGAGGCGCCGGATGGCGGCCCTGTGGCTGGCGGAGCGCCGCGAGGCGGAGCAGCTCCTGCGCCGGCGCGCGGAGGAACTCCGCCGGACGCCCGGCTATTGGCAGAACGTCTACGCGTTCTTCGGACCGGGGCGGTAGCCCGCTTTGTCCATGAGGGCTTCGCCGCCCTCATGAACAAAGCGCCCTCCGGGCGGTTCCATCGGCCCTGCGGGCCTTCGCCCCGCCGCCCGCCTTCGCTCGCCTCCGGCGAGCTACGGCGTGGTCACGCCGAAGCGCGAAGCGCGGAGGCGGAAAGCGGC
>JACPRC010000040.1 GCA_016190175.1 Planctomycetota bacterium | reverse complement strand
CGACTCATGGTGAGCGAGCCGCAGGCGAGTCGAACCCATTCGACTCCGGCCGCTTGGGAAGCGGCCTCCGCTCAGGGTGAGTCCGCCTCCAAGGAAGAGACTTTTTTCGGCGGACTCAAACACCACACCATTTCGAGGGACGCATGAAGATCGCACTCGCGCTCGTCGTCGCGTTGGCCGGCGCCGCCCCGATCGCGGCACAGGTCGGCGCGGATTCCCGGGAGATCACGGAAGGCTCGAAGGCCGCCTTCACCATCGTCGTGACGTTCGACCCGGCGAAGGAAGTCGCGCTCGCCTACTTCACGGAGGACGACGCCCCGTTCGACGTGCCTTCCGGGACGCCCGTCCGGAAGGAATCGCCGCCGGCCGCCCGGCAGGACGTCGGCCGCATCTATCGCGCGAATGTGCGCGTGTTCCTCAAGGACGATCCGAACGACAAGGCCCTGTACGAGAGCGCGAAGACGAAGATCCCGGAGCTCCTCAAGACGCGCAAGGAGAAGATCGCCGCACTCCAGGGACTGACCCTCCAGGTCCTGGCCGCGGACGACGCCGCTTTCGCGGCCCTGTCGAAGGGGCGCAAGAGTGCCGCGGACCTCATCGAAAAGGGAAAGGCCGAGGCGGACAAGAAGGCCGTGGCCGCCATCGCGAGCGCGTGGAAGGGCGCGGAGACGACCTGGAAAAAGGCGGCGGACGCCATCGCGAAGTGGAAGACGCTCCGCGACGAGATCAAGTCGATCGACGACCAGCTCAACGCCGCCCTCGGACTCGATGCGTGGCCGGACCCGTGCGCGGATCCCGCCCCCTCCGGTGACGAGTCGTCGGAGGAGTCCGGCGACATGAAGCTCATGGCCGCGGTGAAGGTCAAGACTGGCGCGCCCTGGGTGACGGTCGTCGAACTGCGCTTCCTCGCCGACGAGTACGCCACGAGCGTCGGCAACCTCTCGATCGACCACGAGATCGTCTTCGCGCGGCCGCACTGCTCGTGGAAGCTCGTCCGCGCCGAGTCATCGATTCCCGCGCAGGTCGCGGTGGTGAAGGGCGCGGCGGAGGACCGCCTTGCCATCGAGGCCGAGTTCGCCCGTCTCGTTTTCACGCCGGGCGCGGCCGCCTCCGACGCACCCCATGCCGTCGAGATCCGGCTCCATGCCGACGCGGAGACGAAGGTGGCCGCGGCCCTGCCCGGCGCCAACGTCGACTTCACGTTCGACGCGCTCCTCCGGCATCCGGATGCGGACGCCGGAAAGCGGGACTTCAGCTACGACGATCCGCGATCCAAGGCCCTGGACAAGTGCCTGCTCATCTACGTCCGCGGCAGTCTCGCGCCGGCCGTGAGCCGGTACGCCGCCTTCGCGTGGCTGCAGGACGGCACGTACTTCGAGGTCTCGGAGCTGGAGGACTCGCACCAGGCCGCGCCGACATTCGTGAACCTCTCCTGGCGGCGCCCGTCTTCGTCCGATCCGCAGAAGGGCACGGTCGAGTTCGCGATCCGCGTACCGAAGCCGGCGGGCAAGGACCAGAGCGTCAAGGTGGCGGACTACTCGCCCGACCTGGGCGGGCGCTTCGTCTTCGCCTTCGCGTACCTCGGTCTCCCGAGCGTGAACAGCCGGTTCGGCGCCGTGAAGGAGATGAAGATGTTCCGGCGCGACGCCACGCCGGTCGGGACCGCGAAGGAGTTCCGCCCCTTCTTCAACGTCGCCGTGAGAACGCATCCGGTCGTGGACGGACTCGGGGACGACGCGCGGAAGCTGGCGACCGACGCGACGAACTACCTCTACTATTATTCGGAGGACGCGGCGGGGGACGCCGCACCCGCCGTCGCCGGATTGAGGTTCCTCTCGACGCCCGTGAACGGAAAGACCGTGGCCGTCTTCGCGGGGGGCGTCCGCGCCGGACAGACGGGGACCATGGGGCTGACGGAAACGAAGACGGACGGCTACAAGATCACCCTCTTCTCGACCCGGATCGCGAACCTCTGGCGGAGCGGGAATAGCGGGCTCCAGTACACCTTCAACGAAGAGCGCCAACTGGAGTTCTACAACCCCGAGCCGAACAACGGCGACGGCAAGTGGGTGAAGCAATCGCGGACGCTGAACCTGAACGTGGACAAGCGGTTCGTCCATCTCGTGGCCCACGTCTGGAGGCACGAACTGCGCCACGTGGAGCAATTCGAAGGGCTGGCCGGCGCGGGACGCGACGAGGACAAGGACCGCGTCGGCGAGACGCAGGAGGATCTGAACAACACCTCCCCGAACGATCCCGAGAGCTGGCCGAACTTCCCGATCAGCGCAAGCTCGACCCGGGGAGACAACGAGGTGGACTGCGAACTCGCCGCCGAGGGCGTCATGGGCGACGCGGACCGCGATTGGGGCGTCGTCTTCGACGGCGACAAGAAGGCGGGGAAGGGGTCCCAGTGGCAAGAGTAGTCGCGATCGCGGGCGCGCTCGTCCTCCTCGGCGCGGCGGCATGGCGCCTGGGCAGCGAGGCCCCGCCGCACGCGCGCCGGACGAGGCGGGCGGAGCCCCCGCCGCAGAAGCATGCCCGACTCGCGTCCGAGGCCGGGGAGATCGCGGCGGAGGCGCCGCCCTCGATCGCGGAGGAGGCCCCTCCCTCACCGGCCGCGCGCGGATGGGAGATGTACGAGCGCACGGTCCGGCTTCACGAACGGATGGACGCTTCCTGGGACGGCCTCTCCGCGCTCGACCGGACCGCCGTCGTCGCCGAATCCGTGCGTCTCCTGCTCTCGGACGCGCCCGACCCCGTTCGGGAGGAGGCGGCGGGATTCCTCGGCAGGCACGCGTCCGCGGCCGACCTCGACCGCGTCCAGGCCGCGGCGCTCGAGGGCTCCGAGCTCGCGGTCGAAGTCCTTGTCGAGGTGTTCAAGCGGGAACGGCACGAGCCGATCCTCGAGACGCTTCGGACGCTCGCGCGAGGCGAGCCGGGACCGGCGAGCGCGCGGGCGCTCGAAGTCCTCATCGACGAGGACGGCGCCCTCGCCGCGGAGGCATGGATCCGCCATCTCGAGGCGGAACTCCCCTCGCCGGATGGGGCGCGGAGGTTGCACGAGAACCTCGCCGCGCATCTCGATCCGGGCCGCATCGAGCGGCTCGATGCGCTCGCGCGGGACACCCGCGACGCGGATCTCGCCATGATCCTGGACGCGGCATGGCGGTCCGAACGGCGGCACGCGGCGCGCGAAGCATGCTGGCGGGAGTGGGAGGCGGGGCGCGGAGAAGCGGCGGACGATCTGCTGCGGCTCCGCGATCCGCGGATCGGGCCGGCGCTCCTGACGGCCCTACGCGGCGGCGGGCCGCTCTCCGCGGAGCGGGCGCACGAGCTCCTGGGGGAGCACACCGGCGCGGGCATCTCGGCCCTCCGGCTGCGCGTCGGCATCGAGGTCCCCGACGAGGCTTCGCGGTGGCGCCGCGTGGCATCGGAGTGGGAAGCCTGGTGGACGCGAGAGGGGGAGGCCTTCGCGTCGCGAAACCCCTACGCGCGGTGACGTCAATCGGAGACGAGTTGGCCCGTGTCGGTCCGTCCTGAGGCGCCGTCCGGGAACACGACCGCGTAATCGCTCCACCGCTTGTCGGGGCGGTAGTAGTCCGTGCAGACGATCTGCGCGCCGCTGGCGAACGCCTTGTCGCGCCGCGCCGTGTCTCCGCTTCGCGCCTCGACCGTCCCGTCGTCGGCGCGCGTGCGGACCATGTAGCCGGCCTCGACGGCCGCGCGGATCTTGTCGTAGTCCTTCACCGGATCGTCGTACCGCACGAACGCGGCGTCCGGCTGGCCGGGCTCGGAAAACGGGAACATCAGCCCCGGCGAATATCCGGGCGGGGCGAAGAGCAGAAACACGATCCGCCCGCGCATCTGCGCGAGTGCAGGCCAGCCCTTCGTCGCGATCGCCGTCGGGAGATCCGCCGCGTCTCCGCGCAGTTCGGCCGGCGTGAAGATCTTCGACGGGTTCGCCTGGAAGACGGCCGCCACCTCCTGTTCCAGATACGCCATCGCGGCGGCGTCCCACTTCAGCACCTTCGTGAATCCGAACCACGGGATCGTGTCGTCGAGCGAGTCGTCCTTCGGCTCCATCAGGACGAAGATCGGGAGATGGGTCGGATGCGCGTCGGACCAGTCCCGCAGCGCCGCGAGCCCCTGGCTCAGCGTCGGGAAGTGGCTCAGGTAGTCCACGTCCGCGATGTGGAGCATCTTCGAGCCGGGGAGCTTCAGCTCCGGCACGCCGGAGTCCGTCGACTGGCCGACGAGCTTGTTGCCCTGGCGGTAGTAGAAGCGCCCGCCGTCGGGGTCGTGGTAGAAGTCGAACTCGAAGCTGCGCATCCGGTACTGGTCGAGCTGATCTGCGAGCGGCTCGTGCGTGTAGTCGAGCTGCTTCGTCTTGTATTCGCCGGGGAGGATCCAGTCGAGCGCCAGAAGGAACTCGAAGAGGGGGGACGGCGTGCGCCGGCGGTAGCTGTTGTGGCTGCCGATGACCTGGATCCGGTTGATCGGGAGCGAGTCGATGGACTCGACACTTCCGGCGAGGGCGGCCGGGTCGGAGGGGTCCTTTCCGCAGCCGATCAGGAGAAGCAGTACGGGAACGAGCCGGAGTGCGCGCATCGGTTTCCTCCTCCCCGGGCGACCGACAGATGAAAGCAGTGCGAGGGGGGGGCGATCAAGGATAATCTCGGAGGGACAGCCGGAAGAGTCCGAGCCCCCGCACGGCCGCGTACGCCCGCGAGGTGAAAGCGAGCTGCTCCCAGACGGCGTCGGGGCGTCTCATCCTACGACCTCACGGCCACCACGCGGAAGCCGATATGATCGGATCTCCGCTCCGGCTCGAACTGGAGCCGGAACGCGGAACGGCAGGGCCAGCCCTCGTCGGCCCAGCATCCTCCGCGCCGCCGGCGCGGGCGCCGTCGAACGAGTCGCGGCCGGGCGACGGCACGCGGGACGCGCACGAGGCGAGGGCGACGGTCAACGGGAGCAGGTACCGGCGCGCGAGAAGTACATCCATATTCCCTGGAAGTATGTACTCGGACCAGGGCGGAGTATTCATGTCGGCGGCGCTTGCCCGCCGGAGCCCGAAGGGCGAAGGAGGGAAGCCGACATGAATACTTCGGGCTAACGGCCAATGGCCAACAGCTAACGGCTACTTCCTCCCCCACGCCCTCGGCGCCCACGCGCGGTCCGGCCGCTTCACCTCCGCCTCCTCCATCCGCACCGCGATCGGCGCGCCGTCCACCCAGTCCGTCCCGGCGGGCGATCCCGTGCTCACGTAGACGTCGAAAGCGGAGACGCCGCCGAGGAGGTCCCACGGGATCGCGGCCTCGACGAAGTCCGCGCCCCAGACGTGCTGCACGGCGCCCGCGTTGAGCCACTTCCATCCGTCCGGGTTCCAGCTCTTCCCGTACGTGAAGTGGCCCGCCGTCTCCGCGACGCCGGCGTTGCCGTTGCGGAAGAGGTTGATCCGCGCATCGATGTCCTTGCTGCCGTTCCTCGCGACGTCGAACGTGAGGTAGCTCTCCTTCTTCGACTTCTCGTCCCCGGCGAACCGGCGGTGGTAGTCCACGCGGAGGTAGAGCATCCGGTTCGTCGAATCGCCGACGACGCGCACGAACTTCACGTCCGCGTCGCCCTTCTTCTCGTCCGCGTCCTCGACGCGCGGCTCGATGTCCTTCCAGTCGTCCGACAGGCCGTCGATGATGATGGCGCCCCCGTCGTTTCGCTTCGTCGGGTCCCAGCCCGCCACGATCTCGCCGCGGTCGCCGTAGCCGTCGCCGTCGGTGTCCGCGTTCTCCGGGTCCGTGCCGAAGACCTTCTCGTCCAGGTCGGTCAGGCCGTCGCCGTCGGTGTCGATCAGCGCGTCGCGGGGGCGGAAGTCGCCGCCGCCTTCGAAGACCCAGCCGTCGAAGATGGGCGAGAGGTCGCGGCCGGTGATCTCCTCGATCATCTCCTTCATCTCCTTCGAGTCCGCCCCATGGTCGAGCTTCGCGGCGCGGCGGTGCAGCTCGCGGAAACCGTCGGGACCCAGGATCCGCCAGAGGACGTAGAAGAAGACGTTGCACTGCCACCCCGCGCGGTGCGGGTCCTGAAGGTCGTCCGTCCGGCCGAGCTTCTCCATGTCCCAGGTCATGAACTTGTCGTCGTCGAGGAGGATGCGCCACTTGTCCGGCGCCCGGAGCAGCTCGTCGCGCACGTCGGGCCGGACGTAGTAGGAGCCGGCCGTCCAGAACCCGCGCTCGCGGTTGTACCACGCGAAGTGGCCGAAATCGGCGGAGGCCTCGACGTTCCAGCGCTTGCCGTAGAGATGCTGCCAGTTGTGGGCGAGCTCGTGGGTGTTGAGGCCGTGGGTGTTCGTCTTCGATCCGCCCTGCTGCACGACGCCCATGTCGTTGAACCCGCAACCCTTGTCGAAGTACGGGCCGTGCGCCTGGACCATCCCGGGCCGTCGGTGGATCGGCGGGACGCCGTACGTCTTCGTCAGGAACTCGAGGAAGGGGACGGCCGTCTCCGCCTGTCCCTCGGCCCACTTCTCGAAGCCCTTCTCGTGCAGGACCGAGAAGAGGTAGTCCTTGCCGCCGATGCGGAACTTCTTCACGCGGGACTTGAACTCGACGGGGGAGGCGGAGCCGCCGATCTCGAGGTTGTCGAACTCCACCGTGCGCCGCGTCCTCTCCCAGCTCAGCCCGAGCCCGAAGCCGCCGTAGCCGTTCTCCTCCTTCGAGCTGTGGACGTCGTCGCCCTTGCGCCGCAGCTTCGTCTTGAGCGCCTCCTCGCCGTTGACGGAGACGGTGACGTCGTCGCCCGAACGATCGAGCTTGACGCGGATCCACTCGCCCTTCTTCACCTCGACCGTTTTCGAGGCGTTCTCGGAATGGCTGAACCAGTAGATCGAGCCGCCGTCGAAGAAGAGGCAGACGCCGAGGTGGGGGCCGGCGCTGCGGTAGCGGTAGTCGGCGTAGAAGAGCGCCGCGGCGCGCTCGCCGTCCACCCAGCGGACGTCGACGGAGAGGCTTGCCTCGCGGCCCCATGCGGGCAGGAGATGGAGGAGCGGCCGCTCGCGCGGGCCCGCCTCGGCGCGCAGGACGCCGTCGGCGACGCGGAAGCCGGGGCCGTGCTCGACGTAACGGGTCGCGTCGCCGAGGCGGTCGGATTCGAAGTCGTCGGCGACGTCCTGGGCGAGCGCCAGCAGAAGGACGGCGTGCATGGGGTTCCCTCCGATGAACCGGACAAGTCTATCACGACGACCCGGCCTCCGGGTTCTTTGTTCGTAGGCGCCCGCCCAAGTCTTGCCGCACGCGATCCGCCGTTTTCTGCCCCCGTTCGGCCGTTCATGGGGTAGGATTACTATGAATCTTTGATGGGGGTGGGGCATGGTGGGCTGCACTGCGCGCACGGTTGCTGCTTCTTTCGCTCTTGGGCTCTTGCTCCCGCTTGCGCTCGGCGGCGATGAGGGTGGGGGGGGGCGAAGGAAGCGCTGACGCCGTTCCTGCTCGAGAAGGCGGAAGCTCTCACGACATCCGTTGAAGACCTCGCTGCATCTCTGCCCGCCGAGACTCTCAAGCGGGTCCGCCACGAGACGAAGCACATCCGCCAGGACTTCCACACGAAACGAACTCACGACGCCGTCGAACGATGCTCCCGCGTGAAACAGTTGGTGGCGGGAGGAAACGCGGTACTGAAGGCCGCGGCGGAGGATCTCTTCCAGACGCTCAACTGGCTTCACGTCGATCGGCTGATGGGGGACGGGCGGCTCCTCGTCACACCGCGGGCGGACGCGATTCCGCTTCCAATGCTGGGGACGACGGTGTCGTTCACGGGCACCGCGACGGTCGAGTACGCGAAGAAGGGGCCGAAGGAGTGGTCGGCGACGCTGAAGTTCCTGGACTACGAGATCACCGGGATCATTCCCGGAAGAGCACCGACGTCGGAGCCGCTGGTGGGGAGACTTCAGTCGCGCGAACGCGAGTATGTGGGGGTTTTCTCGCTGGAGACGTTCCGGATGAAGTTCACGGGGGTCGAGTTCGATCTGGACGTGTCGCAGCCGTCGGACGTGTCGGGGGCGCACACGGTCAGCGTGGGGACGATCGTGGACCGGGCGGTGTTCGAGAGGCCGTTTCTTCTCTGCTACGCGCCCATCGTCCTTGAGCCGATCAACATCACGCCCCCGATCTTCCCGGAGGATGGGCGGCAGTTCGTGCAGCACGTGATGGAGACGGCGGCGCCCGCGCCGGCGGGGTGAGGGGAGGCGGAGAAGGTCTGCACGGTCGAGTGCAGCATCGACACGGTTTACATCGTGGCGGAATATCCGAAGATCATCGCGGACGAGATCTTGTCAGGCGGTACTACGGACTCTACGATCATGTCGGTTACGAACGATATGATGGCGCAGATTGAGAAACGGGAAGCGGCACCCGCCGAGCATTCGGACAGGATCAACAAGATGATCCGTGACGGATTGAACAATCTGGGGGGTCTGGCGCCCGCCAACACGCAGTGCAAGATCATTTCGTCGGTCAAGATGGTTATTGGGAAAGAGAAATGCGTAATCAAGCTGAAGATTGTCCTGCTGATCCTGGAGCTTGTTCCAGGCGCGAAGGCCGCAGGAGTCTTGGCCCAGTCGCTGTTCACGCAACTTACGCCCGCTCAAGTCCAGAAGATGATTCGCGTCCATGAGGACGGCCATGCGGCTCTGTGCATGCTGGAGGCCGGAGTGATCTGTTCCATGGCTTCCAAGTCCCGGTGGACGACCGGTTCCGCGAGCGAGGAACGTGTGAAGGCCCAGGCGCTTGCTGACGAGAAGGCGGTGGATCTTGCCAGCGAAAAGAACCACCAGGAACTGGACGCGACGATCCCTAAGCCGCCGTCGAGCGCGACACCCGCCGACGTCGACAAGCAGGCAGCGGCGGCGCTGAAGGCCGCCTTGGATTTCGTGGACGTGGCCTTGGCGAACGGCTGGATCAGCGAGGAGACCGCGAAGTTCCTCAGAAATCACCTGAAGACCGTCCAGGGGTTCGTGGGTCCCGCGAAGGAGATCAGGGTAGATTGAATGGAGTGGCACGCGAACAAGGCGCGGTATCCGGCGTATCTGTTGTTTCTCGCCGGTCTTCTGGTCCTGCGCCAAGCCGGACGGCCGGATCGTGGCGCCCCCGCGAAGCGTGCGACGGGCGGGTCTGAGCAGCTGCTCTCGGATGCGCGCGAACCTCGTGCTGCGGGAACCCGGACTCCAGTCACAGTACACGCCCTTGGAAAGGCCGAGGGCCCTGCGCCGGCGGGCGAGGACGCCGCTGCCAGGGTCGAGTGTCACTTCGCTCCACACCGGCATGAGGGCTCTCGGGAGGAAGCGACCTTGCGCGGAACGGTCGCATATGGCTGGGAGGGAACCCCGGAGACCTTCTATGCGAAGCTTGACGAAGCGGGAGGCTGCGCATTCGCCGTTCCGCCGGGGTGGGTAAGAGTCGTGTTGTTTCCCTTCTGCTTATGTTGCGCACTTGAAGTACAGGATGTTCGCTTGGTTCCCGGAGAGAAGCGGGAGGTCGAATTCCGTCCCCGTAGGACTATGCCTCAGAGTGTGAGGGTGGTGGATGCGGATGCTCAGGATGTAAACATCGTCGAGTACACCATGCGAGTTCCGACGGAGCTCATGCCGCAAAGCAGTGCCGCGGCTCCACCGCTTCAGAGCGGATCGAGCGCGGCCACCTCCGGAGTCGATGAAGACCAACTCCAGTTTCTGGACGATCCTTCCGCTCCCCCCAAGATCCGCCATGACCACTTGCAGATCCGCGTCGGCCGATCAGGCAACTCCTGCTCCTGGGGACCGTCACCCCTTCGGCTCGCTCACCTGCCGGAGGGCTGCACGCCGGAGTTGGACATCGAGTACAAGGGAACGCACCATCGCTTCCGGCTCCTCGTCGACCGGGTGCAGAGAAAGACGATCACGCTCCCGATTCGGTCGGGCAAGTGACCCGTCTTCCTTCTCCGCATCCCCGGCTGCCGCGCAGGCGTTTTCCGCTGGCCCCGCTCCGTCGCGGTTGATATAGTTCTCCCTTCGTTCCTGCCCCGGGGCGCTTCAGGCGAAGGGCCCCGAAGCGGGAGCGCGTGGGGCTCCCGCAACGGGACGCGGTGGATCTTGTCACGAACTCTGGAGAGGAGGCCCGGATGAACGCTCGGCACGAGGTGGTGCGGAAGATCTCGGAACTGGCGCCGCCGGCGCCCGCGGAGGACTACTCGAAGCGGCCGCTGACGGAGCTGTACGGGGAGAACGTCTTCGGCATGGCCGTCATGCGCGGCGTGCTCCCGAAGAAGACGTACCAGGCGCTCGTGCGGACGGTCGAGCAGGGCGAGGCGCTCGATGCGTCGCACGCGGACACGATCGCCACGGCGATGAAGGACTGGGCGATCTCGCGGGGCGCGACGCACTACACGCACTGGTTCCAGCCGATGACCGGCCTGACGGCCGAGAAGCACGACACCTTCCTCAACTACAACGAGGAGGGGCGCGCGATCACGGAGTTCTCGGGCAAGATGCTCATCAAGGGCGAGCCCGACGCGTCGAGCTTTCCCTCCGGCGGCATCCGCGCGACGTTCGAGGCGCGCGGCTACACCGCCTGGGACCCGACGAGCCCGGCCTTCCTCATGGAGGGCGTGCGCGGGAAGACCCTCGTCATCCCGACGGCCTTCTGCAGTTGGACCGGCGAGGCGCTCGACAAGAAGACGCCGCTCCTGCGGTCGCTCGAGGCGCTCAACAAGCAGGCGCTGCGCGTCCTCCGGATCCTGGGGAACACGCACGCGAAGCGCGTCACGTCGACCGTCGGTCCCGAGCAGGAGTACTTCCTCGTCGACCGGCGGTTCTACTGGCTGCGGCCCGACCTCATCAACGCGGGACGCACCCTCTTCGGCGCGCGGCCGCCGAAGGGCCAGGAGATGGAGGACCACTACTTCGGCTCGATCCGGCCGCGCGTGCTCGCCTTCATGATGGACCTGGAGCACGAGGCGTACCGGCTCGGGATTCCGATCAAGACGCGCCACAACGAGGTCTCGCCCGCGCAGTTCGAGGTCGCGCCGATCTTCGAGCGCGGCAACGTCGCGGCGGACCACAACATGCTCCTCATGGAGCTGATGCGCGGCACGGCCCAGAAGCACGGCTTCGAATGTCTCCTCCACGAGAAGCCCTTCGCGGGCGTCAACGGGAGCGGCAAGCACAACAACTGGTCCATGATGGACGACCAGGGGAACAACCTGCTCGAGCCCGGCCAGACGCCGGAGGAGAACGCGCAGTTCCTCGTCTTCATGTCCGCGGTCGTCCGCTCGATCCACAAGTGGGGCCACGTCCTGCGCGCGTCCATCGCGAGCGCGGCCAACGACCACCGGCTCGGCGCGAACGAGGCGCCGCCCGCGATCATCAGCGTCTACCTCGGCGAGCGGCTCACGGAGGTGGTGCAGAGCCTCGTCGCCGGGACGAAGGGGCAGAAGAAGGCGGGCGGGGTCATCGACATCGGGGTATCCGCGCTTCCGCCGATCCCGAAGGACGAGTCGGACCGGAACCGCACGTCGCCCTTCGCCTTCACGGGGAACAAGTTCGAGTTCCGCGCCGTGGGCGCGTCGATGTCCATCGCGCGTCCCAACACCTACCTCAACACGATCGCCGCCGACTCGCTGGACTTCATGGCGACGGAGATCGAGAAGGCGATGAAATCCGGCAAGGACCTGCACGCCGCGGTGCAGAAGGTCGTCTCGGAGACGCTCGGAGACAGCCAGCGGATCATCTTCAACGGCGACAACTACACGAAAGAATGGCATGCCGAGGCGGAGAAGCGGGGCATCCCGAACCTGCGCCACACGGTGGACGCGGTCGAGGTGCTGGCGCAGCCGGAGACGAAGGAACTCTTCCGGCGTCACGGCGTCTACAGCGAGCAGGAGCTGGCGAGCCGGCGGACGATCTTCCTGGAGACGTACGTGAAGACGCTGCACATCGAGTCGTCGATCACGGCGAACATGGCGCAGACGATCCTCCTGCCGGCGGTGTTCGGGTATCAGCGCGGGCTCGCCCTGACGCTGCGGGACGTGCGTTCGACGCTGGCGCCCAACGCGGCGGGGGCGACGGCGAAGCTCCTGCAGCAGGTGACGGAGCTGGCGGACCGGCTCCAGGGCTCGATCGCGAAGCTGGAGGCGGCGCGCGCGGAAGTGGAGGGGAACGGGGACGTCGCGGCGCACGCGCGGCATTACCGCGAGAAGGTGCTGCCGGCGATGGAGGCGGTGCGCGAGGCGGCCGACGCGCTGGAGCTCCTGGTGGACGACGAGTGGTGGCCGCTGCCGAAGTACCGCGAGATGCTGTTCGTGTACTAGACGGAGACTCATCGACGGCCCGGCGGGGAGACCCGCCGGGCCGCCGTCATTTCTAGGCGTTGTTCGTGTCGCAACGGCACGTCATCGCGCCTTGGCGTATCCCGTTGGGCGAGAGCGCGATCGCCGATATCCTCGGATGGATGTCGCCGTCCGTAATGAGACGCACTTGCGCGCCGGTGCCCGCGTCCCACACGCGGATGCGTCGCGGCTGCTCGATCCCTCCCGAGAACAGCGACTTGCCGTCCCGGCTGAATGAAATCGCAAAGACCGGGTCGGTGGGGACTTCGAGCATGCGGGCTTCTCTTCCTTCACCGACATCCCACAGCCGGATCGTCTTGTCCCACCCCCCTGAAGCCAGAGTCTTGCCGTCAGGGCCGAAAGCGAGGCACCTGACCGGAAGCGTGTGTCTCGAGAGGCTCCGGAGCTGCTTCCAAGTAGTCGTGTCCAAGACCCTGATCACAAGATCGGGGTCAAGAACCTCGAGACCGACCCACGCCATGAGCTTCCCGTCGGGGCTGAGAGCGGCATGCTTCACTCCTTTGTCGACGCTCATGGAAGATCGCGATTCGCCGGAACGGACGTCCAAAGTCCTGATGGTGCGATCCTTACTCCCTGAGATGAGCGTGTCGCCGTCCGGGCTGAAGGCGAGGTAGGTAACCTGCTTAGCGTGCCCCGTCAGGGTCCGCGCAGGGCGCGGCTGCCGTTCGTTTGAAGATGGAAGTGGGGGAGTGCCATGGGTGGATGATCGGGCGTCGGGACGAATGCTCCTGGAAATCAGCGGGAGAAGCAAGCAGATGACGAGAACCACTCCAAGAACGAGGCAGCCAAGGAAGAGAGGGCTGCGCCGTGGACATTGCGGCGAATACGGCGGGGGGGGGGACAGGCTGGCCCTGCACCAGCGACAGATGGTCGCTGCGTCTTGCACGGCTTCAGCGCAGTACGGACACTTCCGCATGGGTGCCCTCCCCCGGCTAACCTTGCTCGGGAGAATGGTACCACATTTCAACGCGATTGGGTGCGCAAGAGCCCGGTAACACTGGTGGTGCATCCGACCTTCGAAGCGACCCTCAGGTCTTTACCGCTCGGTCCTCCGTCGCGGAGGTCACCGTGCCACGTCACCTGCGGAGAAAGACCCCGCCTGCGGGCTCAACCCTGCCCCCTTCGATCTCTCTTGCGAGCTTCAAGATCGCGCGCACGAGGCCCACGAGATCCGACGACGGAACGGTGCGCCGGTCGACGAACACGAGGCCGGGAATCTCCACGCCTTCCCTGGAGAAGTCGGCGGCGTGCAGGCTCATGTCCCTCAGGTCGTACGTCACGAGAATGCGGCTCTCCTTGGTCGCCGCGCGCAAGATGGTCCGGTCGTCCGACCCCGCGAGCGACGATCCCGCTACGGCCCGTGCGTCCAAGCCCGCCTTCCTGAGCGCGCGAGCCACCCACGGACTCACGTGTTCGTCGAGGAGGAACGCGGGCTTCACGTTCTACACCCGCACCGCTCTTGCCCAGGGCGGGGGCTCCGTTGAAGGGATCTCGTCCGGATATGCCTCGATGTAGCGCGCCGCTGCGAGAATCTGGACGGCGCTCAGATGGGGGAAGTTCTTCAGGACCTTCTCCACGCGCCGTCCGTGGTCCGTCCAGATCATGTGCATCTCCCACGCCGTGAGGCCCGTGCCGGTTACATGGGCCTGCCGCCCCGAGGGCGTCCACCGGAAGTCGATGCCGGGGAAGCGGTTCATCCGCAGACCCTCCTCCAGGAGCTGCGTCGCCGCCGCGCTGGAAGAGAGACGGTTCTCTCGCGCGAACTTCTCGAGCGTGGATTTCGTCCGGGCGGGCAGCCGCGCGGAGAAGTAGACCGTCTTTTTCGCACCGGCGTGTCGGGAACTCCCTGCGTCGCCCGGCGCTCCGCTTCTTGTGACCATATGTGCTACACTATAACACGCTATGTCCTCGACGCAAGCCCGATACGGCGAGCAGGAGCCGGCCGCCGAGTCGCGTCCTTCAGACTACTTCCTGTCCGGTTCCAGGGCGTAGCCCAGCTTCGCCATGCGCGCCTCCCACTCGGCCTGCGGCATGGCGTTCCACGGGCTCGACGCGAAGCCGGCGAAGCCGCGCCGCTCGCGCCCCTCCATCCAGAGATCGAAGACAACGGCGCCGCCGGGCCGCGGCACCGCGACGGCGGCATGGTCGCAGTTGAGATCCAGCATCGGACGACCGTCCAGGCCGAGCCGCGCCGCGCCGAGGATCCGGACGCCCGCGCCCAGGCCCGCCCCTTCCAGCGCCTCCCGAAGCGCGCGCGAGAGATGGCCGCACGTCCCGATCGAGGAGTCGCCCCAGCGGCGATGCGCGCGGTCGCGTCCCGCGGCGTCGCAGTTCGGCTCGATCCCGAGCCGGACGACTTCGCACGCGAATCGCGCGACGAGGCCGTCCACGTCTCCGCGGTTCCTGCGGCCGAATTCGCGCCAGTCGAACCCCACCGGGGAGGATGGCGGCGGCGCCGCGCAGGATGTGAGGAACAGCAGACAAGCGGGCAGGAGCCGGATCACAAACGGTTGGACGCGGGAGATCGCGCGCGCGGAGGGCGCTATCCTTCCTCCCCGCCCTTTTCCTCCTTCTCCTCCTTCTCCTCGTCCTCGTCCTCGTCTTCCCCGTCCTCTTCGTCCTTCTCTTCGACCTTCTCCCCCTCCGCGTGTCCCTCCGCCTCCTCGGCCGGTTCCTCTTCGGGGACCGCGATCGGCTTGCGCCTGCCGCCCTTCGGCTTCTCCGGCGCGGCGGCCTTCTTCGGCTTGATCGCCAGCGTGCCGGACTCGAACGCGGCGAACCCCTTGTCCCGGCCCTCGGGGGTGGGATCGAACTTGATCACGGCCTGGTCGAGGTCGACGGGCACCAGGAACCAGCCCTCCTCGCCGCGGTACGTCGTGAGCTGGAGGCGCACGCCGCTGTTGTGGACGAAGAGTTTGTCGGTCTCGGTCTGCCAGCCGCTCGGAGGCTTGAAGCTCATGGTGGCGTTCTCCCTGAAGCACGAAGGGCAAGCGATTCTGTCCGCGATCCGCCTTCCGCCGTCAGCTTTCCGCCGCCTCCTTGCACCCCACCGTGTTCGACACCTTCACGCTGAGGGGTGACGGCGGATAGCCGAGGGCTTGCGTGATTATTACCCGATTCCCCCGGAAATGTCTCGCTTGTTCGATCTCGATTCCGTCAGACGCGACCGCCCCCGCGTCCAAGCGTCCCTGATCCGATTCGCCATCACGAAAGGACAGGGCCATGAGATTCGCCGTCGCCGCCGCGTTCCTCGCATGCGCCGCCGGGGCGCACGCGCAGGAGGCGCGGGAGATCGCCGTCCCGAACGCCGAGGTCCGGAGCGGCCCCGGAAGCGCCTACTCCCTCCTCGGCACCGCGCATATGGGGGAAAGGTACGTCGTCGCCTCGACCTCGGGGGCCTGGGCCCGGATCTTCTGGGCGGGCAACCTCGGCTGGATCTCCACGGGCGTCGCGGACGTCGCGGCGGGCACGGGCGTCGAGATCCAGGCCTCCACCGTCAACGTCCGCGGCAGCGCCTCGACTTCCGCGGCGATCGTGGGCCATGCGCACGCCGGCGAGGTCTACGTGCGCGCGGGGATCTCGGGCTCGTGGAACAAGATCTGGTTCGGCGGCGCCGCGCGGTGGGTGAGCGGCGGCACGTACTCGACGACGTACGAACTCGCCTCGGGCGCGGGACTCGAGCCGAAGGGCGTGATCGACGCGATCGCCTCCTCGACGACGGTGCGCTCGGGTCCCGGATCGGGTTATGCCTCGATCGGCACCGCGTACGGCACGCAGCGGTACGTGCGCGTCGGCGTGAGCGGCTCGTGGCACAAGATCTGGTTCGGCCACGGCACGGGCTGGATCTCGGCGGGCGACACGGCGCTCGCGGCGGACGCGGCCTGGGTCGGCGTCCTCTCCTTCTCCGTCTACGTGCGCTCCACGCCGAACGATCCGCAGTTCATGGGACACGTCCACGCGGGACAGGCGTACGCCCGCATCTCCGCTGCGAACGGCTGGATCCAGATCTGCTACAAGGGCGCGTACGGCTGGATCCCCGCGAACACGGTGACGGAGGACGCGACGACGCAGCGCATCGCCTCGTGGACCGGCAACGTCGCTTTGTCGGCCGACGGCCGGTACGCGGCGTTCTCGTCGTCCTATCCGAGTCTCGTCTGGAACGACTCGAACGGCGTGGCGGACATCTTCGTCGCCGACCGGACGACGGGGAACCTCGAGCGCGTGAGCGTCTCCACGCTCGGGGCGCAGGGAGGCAAGGAGTGCTACCTTCCCCCCGCGATCAGCGGCGACGGCCGCTACGTCCTGTTCGCGACGGCCTCGGCGCTCGAGCTCGCGGACAAGAACGGCGTCTCGGATCTCTATCTGCGCGACCGCGTCGCGGGGACCACGACGAACGTGACGCCGGGCGCGAACGGGGCGACCGGTTCGTGCGCGATCGCCGCGGACGGCTCGTGCGCGGCCTTCGTCTCCACCGCGACGAATCTCGTCTGGGGAGACACGAACGGGACGCTGGACGTCTTCGTCCGTCCCCTCGGGAAATACGCGACGACCTCCCGCGCGAGCGTCGGCGCGGGCGGCGCGCAGGCGAACGGCTGGAGCGACATGCCGGCGGCCTCGGGCGACGGCCGGTACGTCGTCTTTCACTCCTCCGCCTCCAATCTCGTGAGCGGGGACGGGAACGGGACGATCGACGTCTTCGTCCGCGACCGGCAGGCCGGCACGACGGTGCGCGCGAGCGTCGCGACGGGCGGCGGAGAAGGGAACAGCAAGAGCTGGTTCGCCTCGATCTCCGCGAACGGCCGCTACGTCGCCTTCGTCTCCGAGGCGTCGAACCTCGTGTGGGGGGACACGAACGGCGTCGAGGACGTCTTCATGCGCGACCTCCTCACGGGCGTGACGGCGCGGGTGAGCGTCGGGCCGAACGGCGCGCAAGGAAACGCGCGCAGCACGGGAGTCCCTGCGATCTCCGCCGACGGCCGGTACGTCTCGTTCCTTTCGGAGGCGTCGAACCTGGTGCCGAACGACACGAACGGAACGCTCGACGCCTTCGTCCACGACCGGCAGACGGGCGAGACGGCGCGCGTGAGCGTCGCGACCGGCGGCCTCCAGGCGAACGGCGGGAGTGTGGCGACCTCGATCTCCGCCGACGGCCGCGTCGTCGCCTTCGCGTCCCTCGCGACCAACCTGGGCGGGAACGACCAGAACGGCCAGCCCGACGTCTTCCTCCGGAAGAGGTGGTGAGATGAAACGGCTCCTGCCGATCGTCGCCGGCGCCGGGCTGATCGTCGCCGCGCTCGCGATGCGCCCCGGTTCGAAAGAAGGCCGCGTCGCGCGGGTCCATCCGCGGAGCGCGGCGGTCGCCGCGAGACCGACGGAGAGGGCGACGCCGGTCGCCGATGAGCCGCTTGCGGCCCCGGCCGCCGTCGCGTCGCCGGACGAGCCCGCGGCGGACGACCGCTACGAGGGGAGTTGCGACTGCTGCGGGCTCGAGGATCGCTCGCACCTGTACCGGTGACCTACTTCAGGTGCTTGACGAAGAACGCGATCTCCTCGTCGAGGCTCTGGCTGCCCACCTTGACCTCGCAGACGAGCCCGAGTTTCTTCATTTCCTCCTGAAGCGCGGTGCCGTACTTTTCGCTGTGGATGCCGGCGCCGGGCTTGTCGCCGGGTTTGTCCCGCCCGTTGTAGTAGAGGTAGACGGGCGGATCGTCCTTCGTGAGGTGCGTGAGGGCGGACGCCTCCCGGAAGAGCGCGTAGGCCTTCTCGGTTTCGAGCTCCTCGGCCTTGAGCCCGTAGAAGGGGAGGAGCGCGGGGTGCTCGTGCGCGCGGCCGCCGATGTGCTCCTTGATCCATCGCGGGTCGTACGAGCACTGGGCGCCGGTCCCGACGACGCAGCGGACACGCGTGGAGAGGCGCGCGATCGGATCGTCGCTCTTCGGGTCGGCGAGGTCGTCGTGGAAGGCGAGCCAGAGGGAGATGCCGCCGCCCGCGGAGCCGCCGGTCGCGGCGAAGCGGTCGGGATCGAGGTTCCACTCCTTCGCCTTCGATCGGAGGTGCTGGAGGGCGCGGCCCGAGTCGTGCATCGCCGCCGGGAAGGGGGCGTGCTGGGAGAGGCGGTAGTTGATCGCCGCGACGGAGATCCCGCTTTCGAGGCACTTCTTGACGAGCCCGCCGGAGACGGCCTCCTTGCTTCCGGCGCGGAATCCGCCGCCGTGGATGAAGACGACGAGGGGCGTGGGCGTCTCCGCCTTCGCCTTCCAGAGGTCGAGGACGTTGCGCTCGTGCGGGCCGTACTTCTCGTTGCGGAGGTCAGGGGCGGGCTTCTCCTGCTTGCGATCGGCTTGGAGGAAGGGGAGCAGGAGAAGGGCGAGCAGATGGGCGTTCATGGGTGTTCCTCCACCATATAGGAGTGAAACGCGCGCCGGGAGCCGCGGGTTTCGGCGCGAATCCGCCGACCGCTCCCGTCACCGCAGCCGGAAGATCACGTCGTCGTCCTTCGGCGGGAGCGGCGGCGGGAGGATCGATTGGAATCCCTCAGTCACGCCCATCCGCTTCATGGCCGCCGCAAGGTCGTTCTTCGCCTTGAGGTAGGACGCGCGCGTCGTCGCGGCGTCCGCGGAGAGGAGATAGAGGTACTCCAAGACCCAGCGGGGCTTGAACGCCTCGGGCGGCAGCAGTTCTCCGGTGAGGATGCGGGCCATCTCGACGACCCGCGGGAAAGTCCTCTCCTGGCGCTTTTCGTCCTTCGCCTGGACGGCGTCGATGTGCTCCCGGAGGGCGGCGTGGAGTTTCTCCCGCATGCGGTCCGCGAGCTTCTCGGCCAGCTCTTTCTTTCCCGCCTTCTCGGCCGCCTGGCAGTCCTCGTGGAGCTTGCGGAACTCGGCCAGGTCGGGGTCCTGTTGAAGGGCCAATGTCGCCGCGAAGGCGATAGCGAACATGCCGGGATTCCTCTTCGCTTTCCGGGGCGCACCAAGGAAGCCATGAGAACATACACGGTCGCGGCGGTTCAGTCACGAGTGATCTCGCCGCAGGAGGGTTCTCTCCTTCTCTGCGCGAGTGCCTTGCCGTCCCCTTCAAGGTGCGCTTGGGAAGAGGCCGGAGTTTCGACCGCGCGATGCGCGACTACTTGCCGGTCTCCAAGTTCCTCAAGAACCACCCGTCGGGATCGAATTCGAGCTTCTGAGGTTGCCGGCTCACCCCGATCCTGATCGTCTGTTTCTCCACGGCTTCTATCGTGACGTCCACGTCCTCCGCCGTCCGGTCATGCTTCAGACGAACAGGGAAGCCCTCCAGTCGAAAGAGCGTCGGGCCCTTCTGGACGATCGTCACGCCGACCTCCGGGCGATCCGTACCGGACACGGGTTCCCATGCGACGGAGAGCCTGGGCCAGCCCGGCCTCTCATACCACTGGGCGAAGAACCAATCGAGTCTCCTGCCCGAGCTCCTCTCGAACGCGGATCGGAAATCGGCGAGCGTCGTCGCCTTGCCGGCGAAGTCCGTGAAATACCGCCTCATCCCGCTCTTGAAGGACTCGTCCCCCAGCATCTTCCGAAGCATGTGCAGGGCCATCGCGCCCTTGATGAAATACAAGGTGGGAGCGACCGTGGGATCGCAGATCGCCTTGTCCTCGACGCCGGACTTCCCGACCAAATGGAAAAAGGAGGCCGCCGTCTCTTGCATGTGGGCCTTCAGGGTCGCGAATCCGCCCAACCGCTCCCCGTACAGCGAGTCCACGTAGCGCGAGATCCCTTCCGCCAGGTAGTTGGGCGAGCCCACCTTGTAGGCGTTCCATTGGTGGTTGATCTCGTCCGCCAGGACGTAGAGCGCGTCGTTGGAGAGACCCGTGTTTTTCGCGTCCAGCGTCGCGGCGAACCAGACCTTGCGCGACAGCATGATCACGGACTGCGCGGCCAGTCCGATGTTGCCTTCCCGTGGATCGGTCTCGACGATCGCAAGTTCCGGAAAGGGGTACTCCCCGAAGAGACTCACGTACATCGCGAAGATGTCCTGGACGATCGGCATCTTCTGTTTCGCGAAGGCGGCGTCACCCGGGAGCGAGCAGATCCGTATTCGGGTCTTTCCGTCGCAAGCCGTCTCCTCCATCGCGTCGTACTTGCCGATCGCGAATGGAAAGGGGAGGAGCCCCGAGCCGTGCTCCGTGCGGTAGTGGAATGTCGCAAACCCGTCCGCGGCCGGGTCGCAACTCACGAGCTTCCCGCTGGAGACCGCGACGGAGTCGGGGAGGTTGGTGATGACGAAGATGTCGCCGTTCGTGCCGGCATGGGGGAGGAACGGGTAGTAGTTGATGTGGCTGCTGAACGCATCGGATTCCCGGATCTGACCGAGGGAGAACGGTTTTCCGTCCTCGGGGTTGACCGCCGTGGCGTAGAAGTCGTCGTCTCGGTACAGGACCCGTATCGAGAAGGTCTCTCTGGCTGCGATTCCGGCGGGCACGGTGACCTCGAGTTCCTTGAGGTCGTACTGCTTCGCCTGCGCCTCCGTGAGCCCCGGGTATGGGCGACAAGCGTAGTTCGTGACGGCTTCGTCGTCGACCAGCAGTTTCTCGATCCGGCCGTCGAGAAACTGAAACGAGAGCTTCCGGTCGACTTTCGTCGCCTTGCCCTGACAGAGAATCGTGCAGTCGCCCTCCAGGGTCCGTTTCTTGTGGTCGATCCGGATCTTCACGATGTGACCGATGACATGAGGGCCGGCGTCGTCCTGAGGAGCGGTGGGCGGCACCGGCCGGACATCGTTCGAGCAGAGCAAGATCGCGGCAATACAGGATGACACGCGCATCGGTTCCCTCGTCGGATCGGGGCCGATCATACCATGCCTGATTCGCTCACAAATAGTCGGTTCCTTGAGAGCGAATCACCCTCCGCCGCTCGCCTGTCGGCGAGCTATGGAGGGCATGCCCTCCGAAGCTCCCGCCTGCGCGGCCGTAGCCACGGCCGCTTCGGCGTGGCGAAGGCCCGTCTTCGGGAGCGAAGGAGGGTAGGCCCAAGAGTCGCCCAATCATGGGGTTGCGGCGGCCTGCCCGCCGACGTGGCGGTGCCTTACCTGGCCTCCGCGAACCGGAGGGCGGCGGAGTTGATTCAGTAGCGCTTGCCGGTGGGGGGCGGGCCGTCGTCGAAGACGTGGCCGAGGTGGGAATCGCAGCGGGCGCACGTCGCCTCGAGGGTGCGGGGGTTGAAGGCGACGCGGTCGCCGATCCGGTCCCAGAAGGAGGGCCAGCCGCAGGCGTCGTACTTCGTCTTCGAGCTGAAGAGGGGGGCGCCGCAGGCGACGCAGAGGTAGGTCCCCGCGGCAGCGTGGTGGAGGTATTCGCCGCTTCCGGGCGGTTCGGTGCCCTTCTCGCGGCAGATCCGGTACTGCTCCGGGGTCAGCCGTTTCCGCCACTCCGCGTCGCCGAGGACGACGCGGTCCTGCGCCGGCGCCTTCATGGAGGACTCCGGTGTTCGGGACGAGCAGCCCGCCGCCAGGAGCAGCAGGGCGCTTCGGATTTCTCTCGCCACCCCTACGGAACGTCCGGCCCGCCCGGATTGTTCCGCGGATTTCCCTTGACCCCGCGGGCGCGGGCCGCTATAAAGATACCGACCAGTCGGTATGTAACATGCATCAGGCCGCGCGCTCGGAAGCGATGATCCGGAAGCTCCTCGCCGCCGCGGAGTCCCTCTTCCTGGCGAGGAGCTACGCGGACGTGACGATGGACCTCATCGCCGAGAAGGCCCAGGTCACCAAGGGCGCCCTCTACCATCACTTCGCGAGCAAGGAGGATCTCTACCTGGCGATGATGGCCGCGGACCTGGAGGCGAAGAGGGATCTCTTCGTGGCCGCCGCCTCCTCCGCTTCGGGCTGCCGCGAGCGGCTCCGGCGCCTCACGGCGGCCTACTTCGCGCTCCCGCGCGAGAAGCGCGACCTCATCCAGCTCGTCCGCCGTGACACGAATGTCTTCCGCGACCCGGTGCGGGCCCGCCTCGTGCGCCTGTACCAGGCCGCGCTCCCGCAGCCCGTGGAGCGGATCATGGCCGAAGGGATGCGCGACCGGGAGCTGCGGGCGGCGGATTCGCGGCTTCTCGCGTGGCAGTTCATCGCGCTCGTGGAGCTGACGCTGAACCGCTACGCGGCGAAGGTGCTGCCGGACGACGGCGCCCGCCTCGACTACGTCCTCGATCTCTTCTTCCGCGGCGCGGACGGACAGCGGAAGAAGGAGGAAGCGTGAATCCCCGCGATCGCCGTCCCGGATCGCCTTCCCCGTCCCGCCGTCTCGATGGCTCCGTGGCTCCGCGGCGGAAGCGGGGAATTCGCCGGCCCCTCCGTGCCTCCGTGGCTTCCGATCTCCGTCCCTCTGCGGCCGTGGGAGAAAACGCATGATCGTCTTCCCGGACTGGAGCAACCGCCCGCTCGACGCGGCGCTCGCCGAATGCCGCGACCTCGTCGAGGACACGACGTTCCCGACCGTGCGCCGCTGGCGCGAGGGCGGCGGAAAGGTCGCGGGCCACTTCCAGGTCTACTTCCCCGAGGAGATCGTCCACGCCGCGGGGATGCTCCCCTTCAAGGTCCGCGGAGCCCCGCTGGAGCCGACCCGCGCCGACTCGCATTTCGGCTCGTACCTGTGCTCCATCCTCAAGACCTCGCTCGAGGCGGTGCTGACCGGCGCCGTGAAGATGGAGCTCTTCGTCTCCCACCCGATCTGCGACGCCGCGCGCAACCTCGCCGCCATCTGGGGCCGCAACTTCTCCCATCCGTGCCAGATCCTCTACCTGCCGCAGAATCCGAACTCGAGGCACAGCGTCGCGTACCTCCGCGGCGAGTACGACCGTATGCGCCGCACCGTCGAGTCCGTCGCGGAGCGGAAGATCGCGGACGACGACCTGCGCCGCTCGATCGCCGTTTTCAACGAGAACCGGCGGCTCCTCCGCGAGCTGTACGAGATCAAGCGGGAGACCCCATGGCTCGTCTCGGCCGAGGATGCCTACAGCCTCGTCGCCGCCGGCGGCCTCATCCCCCGCGAGGAGCACAACGAGCTCCTGCGGACGCTCCTCCCGCAGATCCGCGCCCGCGCGCGCAAGTCCGAGGACCGGGTCCGCGTCGTCTTCGAGGGCGGATTCTGCGAGCAGCCGCCGCTCGACCTCGTCCGCGTCCTCGGTCGGATGTGCTACCTCGTGGACGACGATTTCCTCATCGGGCTGCGGTACCTGACCGCCGACGTCCCGGCGGGGAAGGACCCGCTCCGCGACCTCGCGGAATCGTACGTCGAGCGCAGCACCTACAGCCCCGTCCAGCACGACCTGCGCAAGCCGAAGGAGAAGATGCTCCTGGAGCGCGTGCGGGGCGCCCGGGCCGGCGCGGTGATCGTAGCCGCCGCGAAGATGTGCGAACCCGGCCTCGACGAGCAGGTCGCGTACTCGAAGGCGCTCGACCTCGAGGGGATACCGTACTTCCTCGTCGAGTTCGAGGAGAACATGACCTCGTTCGAGGGCGTGGAGCTCCAGGTCGAGACCTTCCTCGAGAATCTCCTCTTCGCATAGGGGGCGACGATGTCCGACTCCGAGATCGTGGGACGCGCGAACCGCGACGGCGCGCAGCTCTTCCGGGACTGGTTCACGGAGCTGACCCAGACGGCGGACGGCGGCGGGCCCTCCGCCTACGTCTTCGTCATGGGCAGCCTCAACGAGGTGCTCAAGAGCTTCGACCTGCCGGTCGTCTTCCCCGAGATCAACTCGCTCCAGACCGCCGTGCGCCGCGTGGCGCACGAGTACCTCCAGCAGGCGGAGGACTACGGATACTCGCCCGACATCTGCGGCTACGTGAAAGCGGACGTCGCCATGCAGCTCCGCCACGGCGAGCACCCGATGGGGAAGCTCCCCAAGCCCGGCCTCGCCGTCCTCACCAACGCGTGCAACACCTACATCAAGTGGGCCGAGATCTGGGAGCGGATGCACGGCTGCCCGATCTTCACCTTCGACATCCCCGGCACGCGCCAGGGCGGCGGTCAGACGTGGCCCGGCGATCCCGACTTCGAGAACGACCGCCGCTACGTCGAGGCGCAGCTTCGCGAGCTCATCGAGCTCTGCGAGCGCGTCACGGGCCGGAAGTTCGACATCGACAAGTTCCGCGAGGTCCTCGGCCATGCGAACGGGATGAGCGCGGCGTGGAAGCAGGTCCTCGAACTGAACCGCTCGCGGCCGTCCGTCTTCAACGCGCTGACGGACGGGACGATCTACCTCGGCGTCGCCAACGGCTTCCGCGGGACGAAGGCGGGCGCGGACTACTTCCGCGACCTCGTCGAGGAGATGGAGTACAAGGCCGCGAACGGGATCGGGACGCTGACGGAGGAGCAGTGGCGGCTCGCGTTCGTCGGCGTGCCGTGCTATCCGATCTTCCGGCGCTTCAACGAGCTCTTCACTCTCGCAGGCGGGACCTTCGTCAGCTCGACCTATCTCTGGTTCGCGTCGGGCGGGACGAACCGCGGGTTCCAGTACGACCTCGCGCGGCCGATCGAGAGCCTCGCGGAGGGGTTGCTCGTCAGCGTGCGCGACGCGATGGACAGCATGTTCCATCCCGAGCGCGCCGTGCTGGACCAGATCAAGGAGTTCGCACTGGACGGCGTGGTCTTCCATCCGGTGAAGAGCTGCCGCACCACCTCGACGGGCCAGGCGGACAGCCGGAGGGCGCTCGCGGAGAAGGCGGACGTGCCGAGCCTCTTCCTCGAGTCGGACATGATGGACCGGCGCGTGGTGGCCGAGGCGCCCATGAAGAACCGCGTGGACGCGTTCTTCGAGGGGCTCGCATCCCGGCGGCGTCAGGCGGCGATCGCCAGGTAGGAGGACGGGATGGCATTCGCAGCAGGAGTGGACGTCGGCTCGACCCAGACCAAGGCGGTCGTGATCGACGAGCACCGGACGATCGTCAGCCGCGCGCTGTTCGATACGGGCGCGAACGTCGTGCAGGCGGCGGAGCGCGCGTACGAGGAGGCGCTCCGGAAAGGGCGCCTCTCGGAGGACGACGTGGAGTACGTCGTCGGGACCGGCTACGGCCGCTACAAGGTGACGTTCGGCGATACGCAGGTGACGGAGATCAGTTGCCACGGGCGCGGCGCGGTCCACATGTTCCCCGGGACGCGGACCGTCGTGGACATGGGCGGCCAGGACACGAAGGCGATCCGCGTGAGCCCGACGGGCGAGATCGTCGACTTCTGCATGAACGACAAGTGCGCCGCGGGCACGGGCCGCTTCCTCGGCGCGGCCGCGGCGGCGTTGGAGATCCCCCTCAACGACCTCGGGCCCACGGCGCTGCGATTCCAGAAGCCGGTGCGGATCAGCACGACCTGCACCGTCTTCGCGGAGTCCGAAGTCCTCTCGTGGCTCGGCAAGGGCAAGAAGGTGGAGGACATCCTCTGGGGCGTGCATCAGTCGATCGCGACGCGCTCGGCGGGACTGCTGCGGCGCGTGGGCGTCGATCCGGAGGTGAGCTTCACGGGCGGCGTGACGCGCAACGTCGCGATGATCCGCGCGCTCGAGGAGAAGCTCGGGATGAAGGTGAACGTGAGCGAGGAGTCCCACTTCATGGGCGCGCTCGGGGCGGCGCTCTTCGCGCTCGACCACATCCTCGCCAGCCGCGCGCCGAAGCCGAAGACGGCGAGGAGGGTGGTATGACCTTCACGGCGGGCATCGACGTCGGGAGCACCTACACGAAGGTCGTCGTGCTTGGAGAAGACCTGCGCATCGCGGGCCGCGCGATGAACCCGACCGGGTTCAAGCTCGGCGAGGTCGCGCGCCGGACGTACGAGGAGGCGCTCTCGGCTGCGGGACTCCAGGGGAGCGACGTCGCGTACGTCGTCGCGACGGGGATGGGGCGCCATCAGGTCGGCTTCAAGGACGTCCACGTCACGGACCTGACGGCGAGCGGGCGCGGCGCGGTCCATCTCTTCCCGAAAACGCGGACGATCCTGGACGTCGGCGGCCAGACGATGAAGGCGAGCCGCGTGGAGGAGTCGGGCAAGGTCGCGTCGTTCCGTCTCAACGACAAGTGCGCGGCGGGGACGGGCGCGTTCCTGGAGAAGACGGCGCGCTACATGGGCTACTCGACGAAGGAGATCGGGCCGCTCATGGCGACGTCGAAGCAGCCCGTGCCGATCTCCGGCGTCTGCGCGGTCTTCGCGGAGTCGGAGGTCATCAACCATCTGTCGCTCGGCATCGCGCCGGCGGAGATCATGCAGGGCGCGGTCGATTCGCTGACGACGCGCAGCGTCCAGCTCATCCGCCGCACGACGGGCCAGCCGGAGTACACGCTCATCGGCGGCATCCTGCGTTTCGAGACGATGGTGCGGTCGGTGCGGGAGCAGCTCAAGCACGAGGTGAACGTGCCGGACGCGGAGACGGTGCAGTTCGTGCCGGCGCTGGGGGCGGCCATCCTGGCGCACCGGCGGCTGAAGAAGCTGCGCGAGGTGCGCTCGTGACCGCGCCGGAACAGAGAAGAAAGAACAAGGAAGAAAGGGGCGGGGGAAGTCTCCCCCCGCCTTCGCCGAGGCTCCGGCGGGCAAGCCGAACCCCCTCCTGTCTTCAGGGCGGTGCGGGCGACCGGCCGGAATGCCCCGAGGCGGCGCCGGTGAAACCGGACCCCGCGATCCTCGCGCAGGGCTGGGAGCACCGTTTCCTCGCGGACCCCGCGCGCGCGCAGGAGGCGGCGGATCTGTACCGCTCGCTCGGGCTCGAGGTGCTCGAGCGGCCGGTGAAGCCCTCCGACTTCGGCCCGCAGTGCGCCGCCTGCGCCGCTGTCGCGTGCCGGAGCTACGTGATGATCTACACGAGAAGGACCAGGTAGCCGTCGCGCCGGAAGGGGCCGCCCTACTTCCGGCTCCGACGCCACTCTTCCAGAGCGTCTTCCGCCGTCTTCCGGAGGGGCCAGTCCCGGGGCGCCATCCGGAGTGCGCGCGTCAGATCCTCGATCCCCCCTGGACGGTCCCCGGTGGAGTCCCGCACAAAGGCGCGAGCTGCGTAGGCATCCGCGAAACCGGAATCCAATTCGATCGCCCGCGTCAGATCGCGGAGGGCCTCCGGAAACTTCCTGGTGTTCGCGTAGAGCTTGCCGCGGCCCCAGTGCGCTTGGGCGGAGTCCGGATGGCACCGGATCCCCTCCGAGTAGGCTTCTAGCTCGGCCTCTCGATCCCCCTGCTTCGCGAACACCTCTCCCACGAACAGGTGGAATTTGGGTTCGTGGGACTTCATCCGGAGAACGATCCGGAAGTCGGCGAGAGCTCCGGGGTAGTCCCCCAATGTGTACCGAAGTTGTCCCCGAAGGGAGTAGCCGTTGGACAGACTCGGATCGGCGCGCACGGCCTGGTCGAGATCCGAAAGCGCCGCCGAGAGGTCGTTCGCGTTCCACAGGAGCAGGGCCCGGTTCACGTAGGCCGGGGCGAAGTCGGGGTCGAGCCGCAGGCATGCGCCGTACTCTCCCATGGCCCTGTCTCGATCCCCGAGCGACTCGTAGACGCAGGCGCGGTCGAAGCGCCACTTGGCAGAATCCGGACGCAGACGAACGGCCTCCGTCAGGTCCGCGAGGGCGGCTCCTTTTTCCCCCAGTTCCAGCCGGCAGCGTCCGCGGTTCGCGAAGGCGTCCGCGAACCGGGGCGCGATCCGCACGACATGATCCAGATCCTCCAACGCGGCCCGAGGGTTCGAGGAGAGCCGCAAGGCTCCGCGCCTGAGGAGCGCCCGCGGGAAGTGCGGACGCCTTGTGATCGCCTTCGAACACCAATCGACGGCGGCGTTTCCCGACTCAACGAGCGATCTCAGGAGGTACAGTTCCTCGACGCCCATGGAGCCGCCGAAGTCCCTCTCTCCCCGCTCGCACAGATCACGCAGTTGGAGCGGCTGCTTTTCGGCGAAGGCACGGTAGGCCTCCGCGACCCGCACCATGACGCCGTCGGCTTCAGACCGGACGACCGCCGACCGGAAGTGATCCTGGGCCTTGCGGGCCCACTCCTCCAAGGCGCGGCTGGATATGACGTGGTGGTACGCAGCGTTGCTCACAAGCTCCAGTGCGAATCGTTCGATGTACAGCCGCCCGAGGGCCTCGTGCGCGTCGCTGCGTTTCGGGTCCAGTTCCACCGCCCTCCGGAGCGCCGCCTCCGCAGGGTCCAGGTCGCCGACGAAGTGGAAGCCTAGACCGAGCCACGTCCAGGCCTCCGCCGATTGGGGGCCGGACTCCAGCAGCCGGCGCAGATCCGCCAACGCCTGCTCCACGAGAGCGAGCTTCCGCACGTAGTCGTCGCCCGCGATGTAGGAGTAGAGTCGCGCGTCCCGGATCCGCTCCTCCAGCGGGGGAATCGCGCGCCCCAGGGCCAGCCGTCCGCGACACTCCTGCGCCCACCGCTCCAGTTCCCCGCCGCCGCGGATACGGAGCCCCCCCTCGCATTCGAGCAGCGCCCGCTCCCATTCCCCCGCCGCGCGGGCCGATTCCGCGCTCCTCCAGTGCGCGCGGAAAGTCCGTGCGCGCTCCCACTTCCAGATCCCCCAGGTCGCCCCTGCGGCGAGAAGAATGGAGCCCAGGGCGGCCGCGACCCAAAGGCGGCGCCGGCGCAGCCACTTCCGGAACCGATAGACGGCGCTCGGAGGTCGGGCCAGGATGGGGAGGGCCTCCCGGTGACGCCGGAGATCCGCGGCGAACTCCGCTCCCGTCGGGTAGCGACGGCGCGGGTCCTTCTCCAGCGCGCGGAGGCAGATGATCTCCAGTTCCGCATCGATCCCGGGGGATCGCTTTCGCGGGGACGGCGGCTCGTGATCGACGATCTTGTGAAAGAGGTCGGCCGGATTCTGCGCCCGGAAGGGAGTCGCGCCGGTGAGGCTCTCATACAGCATGACTCCGAGCGCCCACACGTCGGTCGCGGGGCCGACCCGCTCCCCCTGCCCGAGAACCTGCTCGGGGGCCATGTAGAGCGGGGTCCCCAGCAGCGCGCCGGTGCGCGTGAGAGCGGAACGTTCCAGTTCGCTCCGCGCCAGCCCGAAATCGGCGAGGACGGGATGGCCGTCCTTCGCCAGCAGGACGTTTGCGGGTTTGAGGTCGCGGTGAATCACCCCCTGGGAATGGGCGAATCCGACGGCCTCGGCCACGGTCTCGAGGATGCGGAGCCTGTCCGACAAGGAGCGGGCGCCCGAATCGGCGAGGGTTCCTCCCTCGACGAGGTCCATCGAGATGAAATGCACGGGGGAGTCCTCGCATCCCTCCGTGAAGGTGCCCACTTCGTGAACCGCGATGATGTTCGGGTGCGACAGGCGGGCGGCGATCGTCGCCTCGCGGCGGAGTCGCCGCGCCTCCTGCACCCCGGTGGTGCGGAGGACCTTGAGGGCCACGCGGCGCTTGAGATCGGGATCTTCGGCCTCATAGACGATTCCCATCCCGCCCTGCGCGATCTGGCGGACAATGCGATACTTCCCGAACAGGATGCGGTCGCCCTCCATGCGGTACGGCAGAACGCCCGGGCGGGCGCGAAGGAGGTCCGGAGGATCGGCGGGTGTCGAGAGTTCCGCGCCGCACTGGAGGCATCGAAGGGCCGAGGCCGGAGGCTCGGTGCGAAAGGTGTAGAGGACGGTGCATCCCCGGCAGACCCGCAGCCACTGCTTCTGTTCCTCCAGCACGGCCACGACCTGGGGCACCGTCACGACCCCCTGCGTCAACAGGATCTGGCCCAGCCGCGGCGCGGCGCCTCCGGCGTCGCGAAGTCGGGCCTGTTCCTCCAGCGCGGACCGGAGCGTTTCGGAAATGACAAACCCCCGGCGGACGGCGATCTGGCCGAAGAGATCCGCGCCGGGAGGAACGGCCTCTCCCAGGACCCGGCGCACGCGATCCAGAGAGTCTTCCTGCATCATGGCTCGAGCCTGCCTTGTTCATCCGGGCTGCGCCGCCCGGATGAACAAGGCACCCTCCGGGCCGTTACGCGGGCCCTGCGGGCCCGCTCCACGGGACAGCCCCGCACCATCGCGCTCGACACTCCGTGTCTCGCGCGACGGGCGGCCCGCGGCGCATTATTGCCCCAAAGGTGGCGCCGCGGGTGACCTATTCATGGGTTCTCGGCTTGCCGCCGAAAACCCATGAATAGGTCAGGCTAGGACGGCGCGCACTTCCGCCTCGATGTCGTCCGCTTCCGAGGCATATTCCCGGATGCGGGCGCGCAGGTTCCGGCGGAGCGCGTCCGTACAATACGCCAGCCGCTTTCGGACGCCGGATTCCGAGAGTCCCGCCTCCGCGGCGAGTTCGTGGTGGGTGGGGATCGACGACCTCTCCGGGCCGTCCCTCGGAAGGAAGTATTTCTCGAAGAGGGAGAAGTAGTCCCCGAGCCCCTCGGACTGGAGCTGCGCGCGCAAGTCCTCGACGGCGGACCGGAGGACGGCCCGGTTCCAGGCGCGCTCGAACTGCACCTCGGCATCGTCGGACGCGGCTCCGCACGATTCGAGATCGCGCGCCTCTTCGAGCGGAAAGAGCCAGGCGCCTTCCCGCGGCCGGCGGGCCCGCTCGCGGCGACCTGCGTCCACGACGAAATTCCGGATGCTTCGGCGCAGGAATCCGCGGAAGCTCCCGCGCTCGGGACGAAGACCGGAGAGCGCCTCCTTCTCGAGGAGGTGCGTGAAGTAGGCCTGGGTGAGGTCCTTTGCCTGCTCCACTCCGCTTGCGCGCAGGGCGCGGATGTACGCAAAGACGGGCTTCCAGTATCGGCGGATGAGCTTCTCCAGGTGCTCGCGGGAGCCGGGATCGTCCGCCTTCCCGGCGCGGAGGATGGTGGCCCAGGACGTGACCGGAAGGTCGGACCGTGGGCCGCCCATGGAGGTGTCGAACGCGCCCATGCTCTTGGATTATAACCCGCGGAGGGCGCGCGCGGCCGGCCGAAGGGAGCCCGCCGCATGGCTGCAGCGGACTCCCTGGTGCCTTGTCTGCCGACAACCGGCCGCCCCTATTCCCCGGCGGTCGGGTTCAACGATGGCGGACCGAACTCGAAGACCTGGTTGATCGGCCCGGTCTCGGACCCGCTCAGGGAGGGGAACCACCCGTAGAGTCTCATGGCGAAGGAGACGCTCATCAGCGATCCCAAACGAAGCGAAGCGTCAAGCACGGTCGAGCGCAGGAAGATCAGACCGCCCCCCGTGGGGAAGTCGAACGCGAAGTCCACGGGCGTCCTGGGGCGAAGGTCGCACTGATCGAAGAGGATGTGGAAGGGCGCGCTCGTCTGCCCCGAGGGCCTGTGGACGACCCTCGGCGTATCCGAGTTCAAACCGTGGAAATACCACACCCCTTCGGATGAGCTGACGAAATTGAAATCTCTCGTCCGGGTCCCGCGGACGGTCGCGTGCAGAACCGTCCAGGTGCCGCCGGAGAGGTAGTCTTCTTTCGGATCCGGCTCCGGATGCCCCATGGTGATGTCGTTGTTTCGGAACACCCCGGAGTACACGATCAGGTTCAGGGCGTTGAACGATCCGACCGCCAGCCCGGTCTGCGCGCCGGCGAACTCGCAGTCCACGAGGAGCGTGGTTTCGCAATTCGTGGGCGAGTGGAGTCCGAACCCGATGCCGTGTCTTCCCCCGAGGAATCGACAGTCGTAGAAGCCGATGTGACCGGTCGCGAAACCCACGGAGGGGTTGTTCTCGAGCGATACGTTCGTCTCCCGGATCGCGTCCGGATCCTTCGGATCCCACCGGGCGGTCTCGAAAGAAATTCCCTGAATCGTCGCATAGCCGATCCCTTCGCTCACGAAGACGCCACCCTTGTCCGCGGAGTCGCGAACGAGGAAGGTGCGGTCGGACCCCGCCCCGGCGATCCACCCGCCGTGGCGGACGCCGAGATCCTGGGCATACGCGGAGTGGACGAAGCCGAGCTCACGGCGGATGCGATAGCGGCCCGCGGGGAAGTACACGTGCCGGTCCGAATCGAAGGCGGCCTGGATGGCCGGCGTATCGTCCGTCACGCCGTCTCCCGCCGCGCCGAAGTCCCGCCGCACGTCGAGCATCCCGGGAAGAGCCGCGGTCATGATCGGCCGGCCGATCGGTGGCGGGATCTCCACGAGGGGAACGGCGGGCATGGAGTCCGGCGGGGTTGCGGCCGGATCCACGAATCTCGCAGCCGGCAGGACCGGATCTCCCGTCAGCCATCGGTGATCGAGAGACCCCACCTGCTCCCCGGTCCACCACCGGTGGGAGTACACGTTCCCGAACGCGATCTTGAGCCGGGCGTGGATGGGAAGCAGGTCGGAGAGGGCATACGACCGGTTCCCCGCGGCCACGATCGTGCTCTCCGGCGCATCGCCGATGGCCAGATGGCGCGCGGTCCACGGGCCGTTGTTGCCGATCAGCCACACGACCCCGGCCGCGTTGTAGTCCACGAGATGGCCCGCGTCCCATGTCGGCGCGGTGCCCGCGTGGGCGTTGTTCATGAGGAGCACGTCCACGGCTTCCGCAGAGGGAGGCACGAAGAGGAGAGCACCCGGATGGAGACTTCCGGGAGCGGATCCCTCGCTCCGTACGTTCACGATCGCATGGGCCCCGAGGAGGGAAGCGCGATCGATCCTGAAGTCGGCGACCCCCCCGGCGCGCTGCGTGCCCGTTCCCACGATCCGCACGCGTCCCTGTCGCTGCCGGACGTGGAAGAGCTGGTCGAGCGGCAGGGATTCGGACTGGGAGTTGCGTCGGAGGTTTCCGCCGACCATCAGGAAATCCGCTTGAGGATGATCGATGAGAAAGGAGGCTGGAACCCCGCCGCAGTTCGTGTAGACGCCCTGCATGCGGAACGACCCGGGCCCGGATATCTCCATCGAGGCGTACAGGAGCACGGTGTCCAGACACTCGAAGTCCAAGGGCGTCCGGTTCTCGAACCGGATCGCGCACGCGGTCGAAGTTCCCGGAGACAGCGGGTACTGCAGATTCAATCCCGCGAGGTTGAACAGCGTGGCCTCGCGCACGACGAAGAGCGGGAGAAGCGGATCGCGGGGAAGCAGCCTCGTGGAAAGGCGGTCTCCACCGTGAATGAACAGGGAACGACTTCGCTCGATCACGATGGGGTTGTCGACTTCGTAGTCCCCGGGGGGGAGATAGAGGAACCGCTCCTTCTGAATCGCCTCCGCGAGGGAGGCATGGGCGCCGATGGGGACGAACTTCGAGTAAGTTCCGGGCCGGGTGTAGTCCGGCGCATCCGGGGTTGGTTTCCCGGCGCAGCCCCATACGGCCCCCAACACCGTCCCGACGAGAGCGGCGGCTGCGATCGTCTTCATCGGAGTCTCCTCGTAAATCGTCCCAGGAATCACCGACCGGAACGTCCGCTTTCAGAGTGCCATACGCAAAGGCCGTCGTCGTCCGCACCGGTTTCTGTTCGTCCCGTCCCTGTCCGCTCCGTCCTCCTGGAGCCGCTGCGTGGAAAAGGGATGCGGAGCACCTCCCCGTGCGTTGGAAGGGACGAACTCAAGGACAGCCGCATGACCCTCCGTGACCGGATCTTCCCCCCGCCCGTGAGCGCCCGCGGATCGGCGGCATTGCTGGCCCTTCGACTCGTCGCGGGCGCCGCCTTCCTCTTCCATGGCTGGCACAAGATCCAGCATCCCTTCACGTGGATGGGGGCGAAGGCCACGATGCCGGGGTTCCTACAGGCCCTGGCGGCCCTGTCGGAGTTCGGCGGCGGCCTCGCGCTCGTCGCGGGACTGCTGGTGCCGCTCGCGTCGCTGGGGTTGATCTGTACGATGGCCGTCGCGGCGTGGACGCACATCTCCCGCGGCGACCCCTTCGTCGGGCGCGGGGCGTCCTTCGAACCGGCGCTGCTCTACCTCGCCGTGGCGCTCGTGCTGTTCCTCGTCGGTCCCGGCCGCTACTCGCTCGACCACGCGATCTTCCGGCGCCGGGGCTGAGTCCGCGGCGGATCTCCTGCGCACAGTGTGCCGGCCCGGCTGGTGGCGCGCTCCGACTTCGGCCCGCAACGAGCGGTGATGGAATTGCTTACGCGCGGCGGGCGCGCCGATGCTTCCGCCGTTTGCGCCAGAGGAGCACCGCGCCCGGGACGAGCAGGAACTCGATCCCCAACGCGCCGCAACCCCCGCCCCCGCCCCCCACGCCGCCCTCGATTCCGGCCGTCGTGGCGGTGGCCGTGTTCGAGTAGGCGGAGTTCAGGCCGAAGGCGTAGGCACGCACCCGGAACCAGTATTTCGTGAGCGAACTCAGGCCGTCGACGGTGTACGTCGTCGTGTTCGCGGGCGTCGTGGCCACCTCGGTGAAGTCCACACCGTTCGTGGAGCGTTCGATGCGGAACCCCTCCTCGTTGTCGGAGGCGTCGGTCCACTGGAGCGTGATCTGCGTGAACGAGGTCGTCGTCGCCGTGAGGTTCGAGGGCGCAGTCGGCGCCGTGACGTTGACCGCGAACGTCGCAACGAAATCGCCCCCCTCCGAACCGTCGCCCGAGGGGAAACTGCCCGTGTACTCGCCGTCGAGCGCCACTCCGCCGCCGTCCCGCGCGACGCCGCCCAGCGTGGCGAGGGTCCCCGCTTCCGTCGCCGAGAGCGCGCGGTCGTAGACGCGCACGTCGTCGAGGTCTCCCTTCATGGCATTCGCGCCCTGCGAGCCGAGGAACCAGCGCGGCAGGTCGACGACGGATCCGATCGTGCCGCCGGAGACGCCGTTCGCGTACAGCACGATCTTCGTGCCGTCGCATACGAATGCGAGATGGGTCCATGTCGCAAGCGGCGCGAGGTAGCCGAACGTCGAATCCCACGAACCGTAGCGGGTGACCCCGACCTGATTCGTGCCGCTGTACTGCTCCAGCCGCAGCGAGCCGCCCTGGCCGAAGGACTCGCAGTCCATGATCCGCGCGTCGACGGCGGGCGAGTCCTCGCGGCGGACCCACATCGCGGCCGTCCATGGCGGCGCGAGATTGGACGCGCCGACGAGAACGGTGTCCGTGCCTCCGGCGTAATGGAGGGCGCTCCCGAGCTTCCCGGTCGACCAGGTCGGGCCGCTCAAGGTCCCGGTGCTGGTTTGCGAGATCGAATCCGTCGCCGCGGTCCCCGAGCCCTCGTCGAATCGCCACCGGTGGAGCAGTCCGTAGGGAGGCACGGCGGTTCCGGCGATCGTGAGCCGGTAGCCGTCGTTCGGCAGCGCCAACCCGGTGAGGTCGATCTTGAGCTGGGACGGCGTCGTGAGCGTGAGCGCGGTGGGAACGACGATCACATCGTCGGATGTCCCGAACGTGGAGTCCGCACCCGGCCGGACGAGACGCACGGTGCCGGGCCCGATCGTGGCCGCATCGGTATTTGCGCTGAACGAGATGAGGATCTCCGTGGGCGGCGCGGTGAGCGTGCTCCCGGGGGCAGGCGACATCGCCGCGATCTTGATCGTGGCGGATACGGACAGGGTGGTGTCCGATGCCGCGTTCGAATATGTCGAGTTCCCGGCCGCGCTGTACGCCCGGACGCGGTAGGTGTACGGCGTCCCGGATGCGAGCTCGCCGTCCGCGAGGGACGAGACGTTCGGGCCCACGGTGGCCGCCTGTACGAAGACCACTCCGTCCGTGCTCCGCTCGACTCTGAAACCGATCTCGTCGGTGGAATTGTCGGACCAGTTCAATTGGATGGAGCTTGCGGACGTCGCCGTCGCCGAGAGACCGGAAGGCGCATTGGGCGGCGTCGGATTGACCTGGAAGGTTGCGACGAAATCGCCGCCGTCCGTGCCGTCGCCCGACGGGAGCGAGCCGCCGAACTCCCCGTCGAGGACGGCCCCGGTCGTGTCCCGCACGGCCCCGCCGAGGATGGAGAGAAGCTGGATCTCGGCCATCGAGAGGACCTGGTTGAAGACCCGGATCTCGTCCAGGTCACCTACCATCGAGTTTCCGCCGTGCGAACCGAGGTGCCATCGCGACAGGGCGGGTACGAGCGAAACCGCGGTGTAGCCCGGATCCCCGTTCACGTACACCTTGGTGTCTCCGCCGTTGCACACGAAGGCCAGGTGCGTCCACGTGCCCACGGGTGCCGTGTAGCCGAAGTTCGGATCACCGACCCCGTACTGGGTCAGGCCGACCTTGTTCGTGTTGTCGTACTGTTCGAGTCGCAGCGACGAGCCCGTCCCGAAGGCGCTGGAGTCCATCATGCGCGCGTCCGCGGTCGGCGCGTCCTCCCGGCGGACCCAGAGGGATGCCGACCACGGGACCGGGATGTCGGCGGCGCCGATCACGACCTTGTCCGTGCCGCCGGCGAAGTGCAATCCGGTTCCGGCGCGCCCTGCCGTCCATGTGGGGCCGTTCAAGGCGCCGTTGTTGCCGCTGGACGAGGAGTCCGCTGCGGTCGTCCCTGAGCCCTCGTCGAGTTTCCAGCACCCGACGAGACCGGACGGTTCGGTCACGCTTCCGGAGAGCTTGACGCGGTACTTCCCCTGGGACAGGAGAGAGGTGAACGCGATCTTGATCTGGTTGCCGGACTGGACGCCGATCGACGCGGGCGTGATCGTGACGTCATCGCCCGTGCCGAAGACGGTGTCGGTCCCCGCCTCCGCGACGGAGACGGCGGACGTCAAGGCCGTGAGCGGGTCCACGGTGCCGTTGAACGTGAGGAGGACTTGCGTGACGACGCCGGTGGCCACGCTTCCGGGCGCGGGGTCCATCGCGGTCACCTGGAACGTCGCCAGAGGAGGGCGGACGGATTCCGGCGACGAAGTGGATCCAAGAAAGCCGGACGCCAGGCATGCGATGAGGGCGTACCGGGGCATGCGGTCCTCCCGGCCAAAGAAAAGTGAACGGAGTTTACCGTCGGCGCGCCGCGATCGCAACGGGAATCGTCACGGAGCCTGCTTCATCGACAACCCGATCCGCCGCCGCGCCGCGTCCACGCTCAGGACCTTCACGCGCACGACTTGCCCCGCGCGCACCACCTCGTTCGGGTCGCGCACGAAGCGGTCCGCCAGCTCCGAGACGTGCACGAGGCCGTCCTGGTGCACCCCGACGTCCACGAACGCCCCGAAGTCCGTGACGTTCGTCACCGTCCCCTCCAGCACCATCCCCGCCTTGACGTGGCCCAGCTCCGTGACCGCCGGGTCGAACTTCGCGGCGACGAACTCCTTGCGCGGGTCGCGGCCGGGCTTGCGCAGCTCGTCGAGGATGTCCCGGACCGTGGGAAGCCCCGCCCGCTCGTCCACGAACTCCTCGGGCTTCACCGCGATCTCCGCGCCGACGAGCGACGCGGGCGCGCGGCCCAGGCGCTTCGCGATCCGCTCGACCACGAAGTAGCTCTCGGGATGCACGGCGGAGGCGTCCAGCGGATTCGCGCCGCCGGGGATCCGCAGGAATCCCGCCGCCTGCGCCATGTAGAGGTCGAAGGTACGCTCGCCAGATCGAGGATGCGGGACGCCTCGTCGAGGCATAGGATACTCGCCGCACCCTATGGCGCTACGGCGATCCCGAAAGCAGAAAGAACCGCTTCGGCGAGGGCATCGATCGAGTCGTCGCTCAACTTCCCAAGTCGCCGAGTGAGGCGGGTGCGATCAAGGGCCCGTGCTTGAAAGGCCAGAGCGATCGAATTCTCTGGGAGACCTCCGTCGCCGGCGTGGAGATAGCAGGTGCCGATCAGCCCCTTGCGCGCCATGTTCGTCGTGAGTGGAATGGCCAGGAGGGTACTGGTATACGAGGAAAGCGCCGGATTCTGGAAAACGACGACGGGACGACGGCGGCCCTGCTCAGAGCCGCGTACCGGTTCAAGATCCGCCATCCAGATCTCGCCCGTAGCTGGGATCGCTCCCTTGGTCACCGGCGATCCTCCTTTTGCAGGAGCGAACTCCAACCGGCAAGGCCCGCCTCGGCCATGACCCTCTCCTCGTCAGCGCCGGTGGTACGAGGCCTTTCGACGATCTGCGCCATGGAAACGTCGAGCGCCTTGGCCAACCGGCGCAACGTTGCCATTGACGGAAGGTGCGTTCCCCGCTCGAGTCTGGCGATGTTGGAACGCGCGATCCCCGACTTGCCGGCGAGATCCTGCTGGCGAAACCCGCGAATCAAGCGAAGTTCCCGGATGCGTTGCGAGATCGCGTACGCCGGAGCTTGCCCCTTGCCGGCCGAACGAATCACGCGAACCCGCCCACGCCTGATGATGGGGCTCACGTGCGCCGGCCGCGTCAAACATTGTTCGATTGCGCCGGCCGGGTCTGAAACGCCCGGCATGAACCAGGAATCGAGGATCTTGATTGCCCCCTCGGATCGCCGACGGTCCCGCAGACGAGGGGGACGGACAATGGCGGTGCCTCTCATGTCCGTCCTCCGTTGGGCTGCTTGCGGATCTGCGCCTCAAGCCTCGCGATGGTGCCGTGCAGGGTCGTATTCTCCCGGGCGAGTTCGTCGTTCCGGCGGTTCGCGCCCTGCAGGAGTTCATGGAACTGCTGGACCTCGTTCCAGAGCCGGACGTTCTCCTCTCGCAGGATCGCGTATTGACCTGCCGCGATTCGGTAGCGATCTACGAGGTCGTGGTAACGATGTTGGAGCTGCCCCGCATACGCCCGAAGCTCTTGATGTCTTGCCGGCAGGTCCTTTCCGGACGCCGTCTGCACGACGTTTCCGACAAGACTGCCGAGCGCGAGGAGGCCGAAGAAGTCGCGATCGCCGGCGGAAGCGGGTTTGGCCATATGTCGACTCCTGCAAGGGCAGGAGTAATGTATCACGAATGATACGTAACGTCCAGCAGTCCATGCTGGCCAAGAGGGGCTATCGTTTCCTGCGTTGCACCCATCGCAAGACCCCCTCCGCCAAGTGGATGAGCAGGGGGCGCGCGTCCTTCTCGCTGTGCCGGATCAGGTTGACCAGGGTCTCCTCCTCGGCCTTCTCGGGTGACTTGCGTCCCTTCAGTGCGAACAGGAAGGGCTCGTAGGGTTCGATCTTGAGGGCGCAGATGAGCCGTTCCAACACCTCGAGGGAAACGCTCTTCTCTCCCCGTTCGATGCTGCCCATGTACTTGGGGTCGATGCCGGCAAGGGCCGCCAGTTTCTCTTGAGTGAGCCCCGAAGCCTTCCGTAGCTGCTGGAGGCGTCTCCCCAGTCCCTGCGCAAGGGCGCCCATTCTCCCTCCGCGAAACGGCGGTTATCGTAGGGGGAGACGTGAGATTGAACCACCACCGCACAGAAAGCATGTTATCTTCCTCACGTCCCTCGACGTCGCCTACTTGCGCGGGACCGTGATTCGCAGATACGCGTGGGAGCAAGGTAGGCCACTGCAATAGGAACTGAATATGATGTCGGCGCTGTTGGCTGGGCGCGTCTCTTGCCGCTCGGCATGGCGAACTGCGACGCGCCTAACAGGCCGCTACTCGCTCGACCATGCGATCTTCCGGCGCCGGGGTTGACGCTACCGCGGAGCCTGCTTCATCGACAGCCCGATCCGCCGCCGCGCCGCGTCCACGCTCAGGACCTTCACCCGCACGACTTGCCCCGCGCGCACCACCTGGTTCGGGTCGCGCACGAAGCGGTCCGCCAACTCCGAGACGTGCACGAGCCCGTCCTGGTGGACGCCGACATCCACGAACGCCCCGAAGTCCGTGACGTTCGTCACCGTCCCCTCCAGCACCATCCCCGCCTTGACGTGATCGAACTGTGTGATGGCCGGATCGAACTTCGCGGCGACGAACTCCTTGCGCGGGTCGCGGCCGGGCTTGCGCAACTCCTCCAGGATGTCCCGGACCGTGGGAAGCCCGACCTTGTCGTCCACGAATTCCTCGGGCTTCACCGCGATCTCCGCGCCGACGAGCGACGCGGGCGCGCGGCCCAGGCGCTTCGCGATCCGCTCGACCACGCAGTAGCTCTCGGGATGCACGGCGGAGGCGTCGAGCGGATTCGCGCCGCCGGGGATCCGCAGGAATCCCGCCGCCTGCTCGAACGCCTTCGGCCCGAGACGCGGCACGGACCGGAGTTCCTCGCGGCCCCGGAACGGCCGGCGCGCGACGAGGTTCTCCGCGACCGGACGCGAGATCCCGGAGACGTACGAGAGCAGCTCGACGGAGGCGGTGTTCGCGTCGACGCCCACCGCGTTCACGCAGGACTCGACGACGTGATCCAGCTCGCGCTTGAGCTTCTCCTGGTCCACGTCGTGCTGGTACTGCCCGACGCCGATCGCCTTCGGATCGATCTTGACGAGCTCCGCGAGCGGGTCCTGCAGCCGCCGCGCGATCGAGATCGCGCCGCGCACCGTGATGTCGAGCTCCAGGAACTCGCGGACCGCGGCGTCCGAGGCGGAGTAGACGGAGGCGCCCGCCTCGCTGACGACGACGGCCGTGACGCCGAGCGCGCGCAGGAGCGGCTCGATCTCGCGCGAGCCGGTGCCGTTCCCGAGCGCGATCTTCCCGACGCCGTGGCGCGACATCAGCGGGCGCAGCGCATCCACCTTGTCGGGATAGATAACCGTGTTCTCGATGAACCGGCCCGTGCGGTCGATGACGGCGACCTTGCAGCCGGTGCGGATGCCCGGGTCCACGCCGAGGATCGCCTCGCCGCGCACGGGCGGGGCGAGGAGGAGATTGCGGAGGTTGGCCGCGAAGACGCGGATCGCCTCCTCCTCCGCGCGCTCCCACAGGCGGCTCCTCACCTCCGTCTCGATCGAAGGCGCGAGGAGCCGCTCGTACGAGTCGCGCTCGGTCTCCTGCCAGAGGATGCGATGCGGCGAGCCCGTCCTGTTGAAGGTGCGGTCGAGCTGCGCGAGAATCGGCGCGGCGTCCGTCTCGATCCCTACGGAGAGGACCCCCTCGCGCTCGCCGCGCCAGATCGCGAGAATCCGGTGGGCGACGAGACGCGGCACGGGCTCCGAGAAGTCGAGGTACAGCTCGAACTTCGACACGTCGCCCTCGGCGCCGCGTTTCTTCTTCGAACGGAGCAGGCCGTGCTTCGCCGTGTGCTCCCGGATCCACTCGCGCGTGGGAGCGTGCTCGGCGATCCGCTCGGCGAGGATGTCGCGCGCGCCGGCCATCGCGTCGGCATCGCCGCTCGCGGGCCGGTGCGCCCGGAGCAGATCGGCCAGCGGCTCGTATCCCTTCTCGCGGGCGATCTGGGCGCGGGTCCGGCGCTTCGGCTTGAACGGCAGGTAGAGGTCCTCGAGCCGCTGCGGGTCGCGGCACTCGGCGATCTCGCGCTCCAGGTCGGGAGCGAGCTTGCCCTGTTCGGCGATCGACTTGAGGACCGTCGCCTTGCGGGCTTCGATCTTCGCGAAGAAGTCGCGGCGGTCGAGGATCTCCTTGAGCTGGGTTTCGGTGAGGCCGCCGGTGCGTTCCTTGCGGTAGCGCGCGACGAAGGGGATCGTCGCGCCCTCGTCGAAGAGCGACAGCGCGGCCTCGGCCTGCCGCCGGATCGTCCCGAACTCGCCGAGAAGGAGGTCGCGATGTCGGGCGGCCAGGTCCATCGCCGTTACGGCTGCGGCTCGGGCGGCTTGGGTTCCTCCGGTGCGGGAGGCGGCTCCGGCAGACGGGCGTTTTCGGTCTCGCGGTGGACTTCGCCGGGGACGAACAGTCCGCTGTTGTCGGTTCCGAGCAGTCCTTCCTTGCGGAGGCGCTTGCGCTCGACTTTCTGCTCCTGCTGCCGGCGCTTCTTCGCCTCGCGCATCCGCTTTGCGGGGGTATCGGCCATGGGGTCCTCCTTGCGACGGGGTCGCGACTGCCGAGGCGCGAATCCTAACAAAATCGCGGTCCCGCGTCCATTTCGAGTGGCATCGCGGGCGGCGAATGGGGTAGACTCTTTCCAAATCGCGGCGAGGGCAAAAGATACGCCGGCCGACGCGCCACGGGGGCGCCGGCCGTACCCGCGGCCCGTCCCTCCCGCAGGAAAGGAGGTGATCCAGTGGGGAGTAGTCACGGTAGTCGGAGGCTCTCGCGGTGAGAGCAGGCGTGCTCTCGCCTGTGCGGGGGCCCCAACTACGGCAACCTTGAAAGCCCCGGTCGCAAGGCCGGGGCTTTCGCTTTCAGGCCCGGAAGTTCCGGACGGTATTCGTCTGCGCGTCGAACTTCGCCGCGAGGATGCCGGTGCGGAGCGAGGTCCTGCGGCTCATCGGGGGCTCCGGATCCAAAGGGGTTCGTCGTTGGGCTCGAAGACGACTCCGGTGCGGACGGAAGCGCGGATTCTCATGAAGACCCTTGGACGGGCTTCCGGGATCGTCTACCCCGGCTTGTTCACGAAGGTTCTCGGCCGCAGGCCGAGAACTCGTGAATAAGCCGCCCGCGGCGCCACCTTGACGGCCATAGTGCGCCGCGGGCCGCCCGTCGTGCGAGACACGGAGTGTCGAGCGCGATGGAGCGGGGCTGTCCAGCGGAATCGGCCCGCAGGGACGATGGAGCTGCCCGCCGTGCCACGCCCGCAAGGCGGGCTACTTCCCTTTCATGTACTCGACCCAGGGGTCATAGCCCGTCTCCAGGTCGAGCGGCCCCACGCCGGTGTGCTTGTAGCCGGTCATCTGCTCCGGGGTCAGCACGGTCCCGAAGCGCTGCATCGTCTCCTCCGAGATGCGCAGCGCCGCCGCGAAGTACGTCTCGTTCGTCCCCGGCACGTTCTCCTTGAAGATGCGCATGAACTGCGCGCCGACGTTCTCCTGCGGCCGGTCCGACTTGAGCGCCGCGACGATGTCGTCCACGAGGTTCGAGCCGTCCGACCGCGGCAACTTCAGCAGGTCGAAGACCCTCCGTTTCGCGTCGTCGGCGTATTCGGCCAGGACGGCCTGGGTCTCCTTCGGGACGCCGATCTCGCGCGCGACGTCCGCGAGCGGCCGCTTCTTTCCGCCGAAGCCGTTGTCCTCGCCCTGTCGCGCTTTAACCTTCTCGTCGACCTTCGAGTCGATGATCTCCGAGATCCTCTCCTCCGTGAGGGGCGTCGTCGCGGGCTCACCGGCCCTCGCGGCCGTGGAACGCGATTCGGGGGCGGGTTCCGTGCGCGGCGGGGCGGTCTCGATCCTCCGCACCTGCTCTTCGATCTCGGCGACGTCGGCGCGCGGGACGAACTGCCGCTGCCGCGTCTCGAGGCGGTCGAGCCGCGCGTGCAGGTCGCGCACGTCGCGACGCAGGCCGGCGAGGGCCACGGTCTCCGCGACGACCGCGAAACCCAGTGCGATGGAGAGGGCCGCGAGTGCTTTCGGCATGGGTTCCTCCGCTGCCTTGAGTATACCGCCGCCGGGGGCGCCCGGCTTCATGCAGATTCCCGGCAATGAACGGCGGCGGCGACCGTCTTTTCTTGAGGTGATGCGCATCCTCCCCCTCCTGCTCATCCTCCCGGCATGGAGTCAGGACGACAAGAACCACGTCTGCCCCGCGAACCCGCCGCCGCAGAGCGAGATCGACAAGGCCGTCGCCCGCGGCGTCGATTTCTTGCGCGAGAGCTCGCGCAAGATCGACCTGAACATCGATCCGCACGGCGGCCACACACTGGAGGAACTCATCCTCGCGGCGATGGTGTACGGCGGGCAGTCGGAGGAGGATCCCGATGTCCAGAAGCTGCTGAAGGCGGTGCTGGACCGATCATGCCGCCGGACGTACGAGACGGTTCTGCTCGCGGTGACCCTCGACAAGCTGGACAACGAGGTCTATCTCTGGAAGCTGGTCGAATGCGGGCAGTTCCTGCTGGACAACCAGTGCGAGAACGGCCAGTGGTCGTACGGCGAGACGGTCGAGATCCCGGTCAAGACGAAGAAGCTGATCCAGGAGCTGCGCGCGTGGGGCGAGCAGCGCCGGCACCTGAGGAAGAAGGGGAAGCCGGTGACCCGCGCGGAGTTCCGCATCGAGCTGACGGCGGGGCCGCATCGGCGGCCGTCGGGAGACAACAGCAACACCCAGTTCGCGGCGCTCGGATTGCGAATCTGCAGCGACGCGGGGATCCGTTTCCCGCGGAAGCGCGTGGAACTGGCGCGCGCGTGGTGGCTGGAGCATCAGGAGAAGGACGGCGGCTGGACGTACACGGACCGGGAGAAGGAGGAGTCGTACCTTTCGATGACCGCGGGGGGCACGGGGGCGCTGGTGGCCCTTCAGACGGTGCTGGAGGCGGACCTTCCGCCGAAGTCGCGCGACGCGCGCGCGGAGGCGGTGGCGAAGGCCGTGGAGCGGGGGCTGGCGTGGCTCGGCGCGAACTTCACGTTCGATCCGCCTCGGGCCGTCTTCATGAAGGCGCCGTACTCGCACTACTCGATCGAGCGGGCGGGGATCCTGGGGCAGGTGGAGAAGATCGGCCCGCATCCGTGGTACGCCGAGGGGGCGGCGGACCTGATCCGGCGCCAGCGGAAGGACGGGGCGTGGCGGCTGAGCCGCGCGCGGGGCAAGGAGCCGGAAGAGGCGGAGAAGTGGGCGATGATCGACACGGCGATCGCGATTCTCTTCTTCAAGCGGTCGGTGCGGCCGCCGGTGGCGACGGGGGAGTCGAAGGAGCCGGGGAAGCGGTGACCTCGCGCTCACGGCGCGAGTCGTGCCTCACTCTCAGTATCCGTATGCGTCCTCCGGCGTGAACGCGGGGAAGTCGATCTTACCGGGTTCCTTGCCGGACGTCACGTTCGATCGGGTGCGCATGGAGGCTCTCCGTTTTGATTCGTTCGCGTTCTATTGGACGGCCGGCGGGGGGAATCTGGCGGATTCGCGCGCCGGGAAAGGGAGTCGAACCCATCCGCCTCCGTTCGCCGCAGGCGGGTGGGCGACTCGGGCACTCCCGAGATCGAAAGGATCATCGCCAGATCCTGCATCGAGTACGGGAATCCCATACTTCGCCCCGCATCCGAGTTCAAGAGACTGGTCGATTCCGGACTGCTCCGCATGCTTCCGTCAATCGCTCCGGCCCTGCTTGAGAGAATACGCCGTGGTGCCGCGACCACGGATCGCATCGCCCTGGAGCATCAAGGACTCCTCAAGGACCAAGGGGTCATCTGGGCGGCGGGGCGGCGCGGGACTTCCACGCCCTGCGCTACTACTACGCCGTTGACTCTGGCCTGTCCCCCCGAGAAGCCGCCCACCGCGCCGCGGGAGATGTCATCGAGCGGCTCGGGCACTCTCGTACCAGGAGGGATCATCGTCGTTGGTACCTCGGTCCGTGACCTGAAGAACCGCGGTGGGCACCGCACACACCTGTGCGTGACAATACCATTACCACAATAGGTAAATAGTTCTTGACACATGGCTATACATTACGTTAACTGCATTAGTAAACTAGTTCTTGACAACAAGTACCGATGGAGATAGTCTTCAGGAATGCCAAGTTGGCGAAACAATGCAGTTCCGCCAAGGACTGCGACCGACAGTACGGCGACCAGCTGGGCAAGAAGATCCGACAGCGGCTTGCCGACCTGTCCGCAGCGGAGACACTGGGAGATGTCAGCAAGCTCCCTCCTGCGAGATGCCACGCCCTTTCCGCCGATCGTGAGGGGCAATTCGCCGTCGACTTGAAGCAGCCGTATCGACTGATCTTCGAGCCGGCCGATGAACCTGTCCCGGGGAAACCGGACGGGAGCGTGGATCAAGGCAGGGTGACCCGTATCCGGATAGTGGAGATAACTGACTACCATGGCCGCTAGCCACGACATCGCGTTCCGCCCGAACTATGCAGTTCCTCCCGGCGAGACCCTGTTGGAGGTGCTGGAGAGTCTGGGGATGTCGCAGGCGGATTTGGCGAGCCGCACCCGCCGTCCCCTGAAGACGATCAACGAAATCGTGAAGGGAAAGGCGGGGATTAGCGCCGACACGGCTATCCAACTGGAACGGGCGCTCGGGGTACCGGCATCCTTCTGGAGCAACCGAGAACGGCAATATCGGGAGGCGCTCGCGCGAATCAGCGAACGATCCCGCTTGGTCAGCTACAAGAGCTGGTTGGACCGTTTCCCCCTCAAGGCGATGGCGCACTTCAAGTGGATCTCTCCCTCCGGTGATCCCGCCCGAATGGCGGAGCAACTGCTCTCATTCTTGGGGGTCGCATCTCCCAAAGCATGGGCTGACGTGCGCGATTCCATGAGCCCTGCGTTCAGGAAGTCCAAGGCCTTCGAGGTCGACTCGGAGGCGCTTGCGGTGTGGTTGCGCAAAGGAGAGCTGCAAGCGCGCAGAATCAAGTGCGCCTCTTACGATCCGGCGGGATTCAGGCAGGTTCTGCTCCGCGTGCGCGGCCTTACCGTTACCGTGCCCGAGGAGTTCCAGCCAAAGCTCGAGGCATGGTGTGCCTCTGTTGGTGTAGCCGTGGCATTTGTCCCAGAACTGCCGGAAACCCGAGTCTTCGGCGCCACGCGATGGCTTGGTCCCAGGAGAGCGATGGTTCAGTTGAGCCTCAGATACAAGACGGACGATCATCTCTGGTTTACGTTTTTTCACGAGAGCGGGCACATCCTGCTGCACGCCAAGAAATCTGTTTTCGTGGAGGCCGACGGGAGTGCCGACCGCGAGGAGAAGGAAGCCAACCGCTTTGCCTCCGATATCCTCATCTCCCCCCAAGACCTCCGCGAATTCATGCGACAAGATGATCTGAGCAAGGCCAGCATCCGGGGGTTTGCAAAGCAAAGGGGAATCGCCCCCGGCATCGTCGTCGGCCGGCTGCAGCACGACGGGATAATCCCATATTCCCATTGTAATGACTTGAAGCGGAGATTCACCTGGGCGGCCCCAACAGAATAGGCCTCATGGTCAACTTCACCTCGCATGAGGCGTACAAGGACCAGACCTGCATCGTCGAGCCCGCCGAGTTCGACCAACTGAAGCGAAGATCCTGCATCGAGACCGGGAATCCCATTCTTCGCCCCGCATCCGAGTTCAAGAGACTGGTCGATTCCGGACTGCTCCGCATGCTTCCGTCCATCACTCCGGCCCTGCTTGAGAAAATACGCCGTGGTGCCGCGACCACGGATCGCATCGCCCTGGAGCATCAAGAACTCCTCAAGGACCAAGGGGTCATCTGAGCGGCATGGGGCCGAAGACGGCCGCAGAGCGAGCCGCGGGGGACGCGATCGAGCTCCTGGGCCACTCCCGCACGACGGCGGCTTGGCACCATGCAAAGTCCGTCATGGTTCCCGAGCTTGAGCCCCATCGGCCTCTTGGTCGTTGGCCGGCCCCCTGAGTCGAGGGACTGTTTCGTTCATCGTGTAGTGAACGAACTGTTTTCCAAGCTCAGTCAGTTCGTAGGTCTTGTCATCATCGAACGCGGACTTGATGGTCCTGCTTGGAAAGGTTTGAGGCCGCGGTCGCGCCTTCAGGAAGTTGCCTGCGGCGTCCACCTCTCGGTGTTGCCGGATGATCCAGCCGGTGCTGAGGTCGTGAATGAGGAGCTTGAAGAGATCTGCCTCGGCCGAATCCTCGCGCACTTCCTCCGCGTGGATTTGCGTCCAGATATCCAGGCGAGTGGATTCCGGGTTCTGGTAGATGGCTCGAATTACAGCAATGTGTGGCTCGCTGTACTTTCCGATCCACTTGACAAAGAGCTTAACCACATCGTCGGAACAGATCCTGGTAGCAGCCGCATTCGAGAGGAGATTCCGCACCAGCTTTCTCTTCTCCTCGCTCTCTGCGTACGAGTCGCGCCGGCAGCGCATCCTCGAGCCCGAGGAAGAAGCGCGCTTATTCACAGCGCTGCGGCGTTTCCGGCGCGGCTACCTTGCGGACATCGTGACCCTGGCGCTCCAGACCGGTATGCGGGAGGGCGAGATCCTGCGGCTCAAGTGGATGGACGTGAACCTGGGGAACAAGACGATCATCGTCCGGAGCACCAACGAGAACCCGAACAAGGGCAAGCGCACCCGGCCGGTCCCGATCAGCTCGAAGTTGTCGCCCGTACTCGCGCGGCTGTACATGGAGGCGCTTCGAGCGACGAAAGGGGATCCGATCGCGCTTCAGGAGCGGTTCGTGTTCGCGAACCCGGAGACGGGGACGCGGTACATGGACACAAAGCTGGCATGGTACGCGGCGCTGAAGGATGCTCGGATCGCGGGTCTGCGGTTTCACGATCTGAGGCATACGTTCGCGACGCGGGCGCTGCGGGGCGGCGCCAAGGAGTCGGAGTTGCAGCAGGTCCTCGGCCATCGCGAGATCACGACGACGATGAGGTACGTCCAACTGGACGGGCGGAACTCGGTCAACGTGATCCGGTCGCTGGAGGCGTACGAGAAGGACGCGGAAGGCGGGAAGGGCGAGGACCAGACGGCCAGCGGGTAGGCCGGCGCATCGGGGGCCTCCGAAAGGGGGCCCCTTCATTCCTCTACGGCAGAGCGTCCGGGAAGTCCGTGGGGTTCATGGGTTGGCGAATAGTCCACGCCTTCAGGAAATTGTCCCGCGGCACTGTGTTCTCCTGAAGCCGGAGGGATTCAACGTACCAGGAGAGGTTCTTCTCGATGGCGGCATGGATCTTCCGCACGTCAATTACGAAGGCACCAGAGAACGTGCCGTCGGACCGCTTCAAAGCCGCAACCGGAGCCGGATTTTGGATTGGGCCCAGGTAGATTCCCTCTCGCAACAGGGCATCATGGTGAAAGCCGCACCGGACCTTCTCATAGACTCGATCGGTCATCTGGTCCATCCATTTCGGAACTGCGGTGATGTCGACTACCACCGGCAACTGAATCTCCGTGATTTCCGTGGTCGCACCCTTGTCTACGCAGGTCGTGAACTTGTTGAAGACGTTGTACCACCCAGTTTTGAAGCACTTCTTGGACTGACCATTGCCGTCGATCCCCAGGAGGTAGGCGCCGTGGGGTTCGAAGTAGCCAATCAGGATGTTGAGCGCTCCGTGGTGGAAATCCTCGTTCCAGAGGAGACTTTGTCAGCGGCCGGGGTATGGTAGGCCACGTGCGGTCGGGTATTGGGGGCCACACGCGGTCGGGTTATAGGGGGCCACTCAGGGGCGGGTCATAGG
>JACPRC010000052.1 GCA_016190175.1 Planctomycetota bacterium | reverse complement strand
CTCACCTCCTCGGACAGGAGACGCTCTCCGCTCGTCGAGTCGAGCTTCTTCTGCTTCGCCGCCAGCTCCTTCTCGAGCTTCGGGATCTCGCCGTACTGGATGCGGGCGACGGCCTCGAGGTCGCCCTGCCGCATGAGTCGCTCCGCCTCCGTACGCTTCTCCTCGATCCGGGTCTTGTAACCGCGCAGGGCCGAGATCAGCTCCTTCTCCGTCTGCCAGCGGCTCTTGAGACGGTCGGACTCCTCGCGCAGTCCCGCGAGCTCGCGCTCGATCTTCGCCAGCCGGTCGCGGCTGGGGACATCCGTCTCGCGCTTGAGCGCCTGCTGCTCGATCTGCAACTGCAGGATCCGCCGCTCGACCTGGTCGATCTCGGCAGGCATCGACTCGATCTCCATGCGCAGCGCCGCGGCCGCCTCGTCCACAAGGTCGATCGCCTTGTCCGGGAGGAATCGCTCCGTGATGTAGCGGCTCGAGAGCGTCGCCGCCGCGACGATCGCGGCATCCGAGATGCGCACGCCGTGATGAACCTCGTACCGCTCCTTGAGTCCGCGCAGGATCGCGATCGTGTCCTCGACGCTCGGCTCGCCGACGAAGAGCGTCTGGAATCGCCGCTCGAGGGCCGGGTCCTTCTCGATGTGCTTGCGATACTCGTCGAGGGTCGTCGCGCCGATGACCCGCAGCTCGCCGCGCGCCAGCATCGGCTTCATCATGTTCGCCGCGTCGGCCGCGCCCTCCGCGCCGCCCGCGCCCGCGATCATGTGCAGCTCGTCGATGAAGAGGACGATGCGCCCCTCGTTCGCGGCGATCTCCTTGAGGAGCGCCTTGAACCGCTCCTCGAACTCGCCGCGAAACTTCGTGCCGGCGATCAGGGCGCCGACGTCGAGCCCAAGGATGCGCCGACCCTTGATGCCTTCCGGAACGTCGCCCGAGACGATGCGCCGCGCGAGCCCCTCGACGATCGCGGTCTTGCCGACGCCCGGCTCGCCGATGAGGACGGGGTTGTTCTTCGTGCGGCGCGAGAGGATCTGCATGATCCGCCGGATCTCGTCGTCGCGGCCGATGACGGGATCGAGCTTCCCCTTCTCGGCCATCGCGGTGAGGTCGTGCGTGAATTTCTCGAGGACGCGGTATTTTCCCTCGGCGTCGGGAGAGTCCACGCGCTGCGTGCCGCGGACCTGCTTGATCGCGTCGAGAAGCCGGCGGCGGTCGAGTCCGGCGACTGGGGCGAGTGCCAGGAGCAGGTGCTCGACGGAGACGTACTCGTCCTTGAGGCCCTTCGCCTCCTTGTCGGCCTCCGCGATGACGTTCTGGAGGCGGCTCGAGACATGGCGGTTCGCGCCCCCGTCCATCACCTGGGGCTGGCGGCCCAGCTCGCGCGAGACGCGGTCGCGGATCGAGGAGACGTCCGCGCCGGTGCGCTCGAGGATCGGCCGCGCGACGCCGTCCTCCTGCTCGAGGATCGCGGAGATCAGGTGCTCGGGCTGGATCTCCGGGTGCTGGCGTTCCTGGGCGATCTCGTGGGCCGCCTGGAGCGCCTCCTGTGCCTTGTTCGTGAACCGCTCGGCGTTCATGTCGGGGAAAATGCAAGCGGCGTGCCAGAGACATTCAGGGCCATGCGGGTCGATCGGCTGTCAGGATGGCATGTCCGTCGGGACGGTTGACACCCTCGCGGCGGCCGGGTATCACTGTACGCCATGCCGCGACTGTTCCTCTCGAACAGGGACGAGTCGGTGCCGATGTTCGGGCGCCGGTGGATGGATGTCTTCACGCGCGTCCATCCCGCGGTGCCGCACCTTCTCTACGTTCCGCTCATCGTCTTCCTTCCGGCGTTGGCCGTCCGCGCGGGGATGCACGGCGCGGCCGTGGCGTCGCTGTTCGGGCTCGGCCTGTTCCTCTGGACGCTGGCCGAGTACCTGCTGCACCGCTTCGTGTTCCACTTCCACTGGAAGACGGAGTTCGGGCGCCGTGTCTGGTTCGTCATCCACGGGGTCCATCACGACTACCCGCGCGACTCGCGCCGGCTCGTGATGCCGCCCTCCGTGAGCCTGCCGCTGTGCGCGATCTTCTGGGGGCTCTTCCGGCTCGCGTTCGGACCGGCGTACATGCTTCCCATCTTCGCCGGCTTCGTGGCGGGCTACCTCGCGTACGACACGACGCACTTCGCGGTGCATCACTTCGCGCTCAAGGGCCGACTCGGGCTCTTCCTCAAGAAGTGGCACTATCTCCACCATTACCGGAGCCCGGAGTCGAACTTCGGCGTCAGCTCGCCGCTGTGGGACTTCGTGTTCGGGACGCGCGGGCGGCGGACGTGCGGGCCTTCCGAGCAGCGCGCGGGGTCCCCTGTCGAATTCTGACGCATTCGCGGACTCGTTGTGCCGTCGTGCGCTTTTATAAAAGTTTATATTGCGTTTCAATCTGCTCCTTGATACCCTCCCGTTTGTCGGGTGCGAAACAGAAGGAGGCCGTGATGGTCCGGGAAACCCTGTCGAACGGCGGAGACTCCGCGGGCGAGCGCAAAGGCGGGCGAGGGCTCCGTTGCCCGTGCTGTCGCCGGTTGACGGGCCAGCCCGCCGACGGGGACCAGCGGACGCGGGTCTGCTCCACCTGCGGCTCTCTCATTCTGGTGGGAGCCGGCAACGATGCCTATCCGGCCGGGATCCGGAAGGGAATCCGGTGCACGAGCTGCGGGCGCTGCACGGTCGCCGACCGTCGCGTGGAGTGCTGGGGAGCAACCGTGATTGTCCTGGCCTGTCGGAACCCCAGGTGCGGCATGACCGCGGTCTACCCCTTGGATCCGATCACCATCGGCTCCGAGGGCGTGAGCGGGGAAACAGGAGAGGCGGATACCGAGACCCCGCCGTTGAAGGTCGCCCACGGCATCTCGGACCTGCTGGACGAGGTCCGTCGGTGACGGGGAGGTTGGGCGCCGCGGAGGCCTTCCTCTTCGACACCAGCGCGCTGGCCAAGCGGTTCGTCCAGGAGTCGGGCTCCGAGCGCGTCGTGGAGATCTGTCACGGCGCCGCTCCGGAAACTCTGTGGATCTCTCAATTGGCGCCGCTCGAGATGCGGAGCCTGCTCCGTTTGGCTTCGGACACGGGCCGGATCACGCAGGAGCAGGCCGTTCGCCTGAGAAACGACTTCGGCAGGGTGATGCGCCGCGGGTTCCAGGTGTGGGAATTCGTCCCCCGAGACTGGAGCCGCGCGGGCGAGTACATCGATCGTCACGCGCTGCGACCCGGCGACGCTCTCCAGCTTGCGGCGGCCATATCTCTCCACGAGTCTCTGGCACCGAAGCGCACCGCCTTCGTCTGCAGCGACCGGAATCTGCTTCGGGCCGCGAACGCGGAGGGCATGCCGACCGTGGACCCCGTCTCGGGGTGATCGGTCTCACGCGTACGCGAACACGTCCTTCAGCGAACCCAGGGAGGTTCTCGTCGCCTCGCCCTGCGCCTCCGCGATCTGGCCCGGCGTCAGCTTGAGGATCCGGCCGAACCGCTCCATCTCCTCGGGCGACGGCGTGCTCTTCGAGAGCGCGCACAGCACCGGGACGACCATCGCCGTCCTCGGAAGCTCCTGGTCCTCCAGCGAGTCGAGCGGGTCGAGATGGTGCCGCACCGCCTCGACCACGGCCGGCGGGAAGTCCCACTTCGCGCAGACGCACGCGCCGATCACGGCGTGGTTCACGCCCAGGACGCGCGTCTCGACCTCCTCGTATCGGCCGCCGCCGGCGACGCCGGAGAGGATCTCGCGCATCGCGTGGCGGAGGTACTGGTACTCCACGAGCTTCCCGATGTCGTGGAGGAGGCCCGCGCTGAAGTGCTCGTCCGGGACGCCGAGCTTCGAGATCTGCGCCACCGTCTGCGCGGCGTACGCGACCCACAGGCTGTGGCCCCAGAAACTCTTGAGGTCGAACTGGACGTCGGAGTGCTCCTTCCCCAGCTTCGACACGAGCGAGGCGACGGTGACGATCCGCTTCGCCGTCTGGTAGCCGAGCATGACGACGGCGCGGCGGATCGAGGAGACCTTCGTGGCCACGGCGTAGAAGGCGGAGTTGACGACGCGGAGCATCTGGGCCGAGAGGCCGGGGTCCCGCTCGATGTCGCCCACCACGGACTCGATCTTCGTGTTGGGATTGGAGAGCGCGCCGATGAGCTTCTGGGTCGTGGCGGGGATGGACCAGAGGTCCTGCACGTTCCCGAGGAGTTTGGCGATCTTCTCGGGCAGCTCGACCTCGGAGGGGGCCGGCGGCGTCTCCGGGGCCGGCGGGGGCGGTGCGGCGGCCGCAAGGGGGTTCGCCGCGCCGAACTCGCGCACGAGCCCGCGCATCTGGTCCATGGTGAGCACGTCCGCGAGGATGCAGCACTCGACGAAGTAGCCCAGCTCCTCGCTCTGCTTGACGAGCGGGAGGGCGGCGTCCTCGGGTCGGAAGAGCCTCTCCTCCAGCGCGAGTGCGGCGAACTTCCTCTTCGCGGGGTCGCCTGCCAGCAGGCCGTTGACATCGACCGCGTTCATGTTCGGCTTCCTGACCGCGAACTGGTTGAGGCGGATGTCGGCGATGCGGCGGAGCTGGACGGTGCGCGCGCCGTCCGTCTGCAGGTGCAGCGTCTTCGGGCGGGCGAAGGCCAGGAACGCGCGGAGCCGCGCGCGGAGTTCCTCGACGCCGGCCATGGAGACCGCCTACTTCTTCTCCGGCGCCGCGGAGATCGGCGGGAGCGAGCCGCGCTTCCGCTTCATCTGCCCCTCGGTCCGGCGGCGGATCGTGATCTCGCGCTCCGGGAGCAGCTTGGGGTTCGCGGGGTCGGAGACGTCCAGGGACAGGCCGCGGACGATGCCGCTCGAGTCGGTGAACCAGAGGACGTACGAACCGCCGGTGCCGGGCGTCACCGAGACGAGGTTGCCGTACGCGAACGAGATGTCGAGGCTCTTTCCTGCCATGAAGCTCCCCTCCAGTCGGTACGATGATAGCACGAGAAGCGGCGCGGCGGCTACCTGATGTTCTTGCGGCAGGTGTCCATCAGTCCCCGCAGCGTCTCCCGCAGATCCGCCCGCAGCGAGACCGCCTTCTCGAAATCCGCAAGGGCCTCTTCAAAACGGCTCATCCTCATGCGCGCCATGCCGCGCTGCACGTATCCCTCCGGCTCGGCGGGAGCGCAGGAGATCATCCCGTCGAAGGCGGCCTCGGCGCCGCGCAGTTCTCCCAGCGCCGGTTCCGTCTTCCGTGCCTTGATCAGAGCCTGCGCCGCGGCGATGCGGTTCCGGCCCAGTCGCCAGTACGTCCACGGATCGCGCGGTGCGATTTCCACGGCCCGCGCCGCGTCGCGAATCGCGGATTCGTGATGTCCGAGCTCGGAGTAGGCGATGGAGCGGTTGAGGAGGTCGTCCGTCCGTTCCGGGGGGCGCGCGAGCAGGACGTCGTACTCGCGGAGGGCCTCCTCGAACCGGCGCAGTTCGATGAGCCATGCCGCGCGCAGGCGGCGGAGCTGCGGCCACTCGGGGTTCCGTGCGAGGGCCGCGGCGGCGTCCTCGACCGCGGCGTCGAACCGGCCCTGCACCGCATGTCCGAACGCCCGGGCGGAATGCGTGGGAGCATCCTTCAGCCCCAGCTCGATCGCGCGCGAGGAGGCGCGAAGGGACGCGTCAGGATCGCCGGCCAGCAGCTCGGCCAGCGCCAGGAAATGCCACGCTTCCGCTCGGAAGGATGCCTCGCCGAGCAGCCGCCGGAGGCCGGTCCGGGCGGCTTCGAAATCGCCGCGGGCGAATGCCATGAAGGCGAGACCGTACTCGCGATCCCGGTGTCCGGCGGGCAGGGAGCGGAAGTCCTCCTCGGCGCCCCGGATTCTCTCCTCATCTTCCGACGGATAGGGGACGAAGCGGATGCGGAAGCTCCCCTCGTCCTGCACGAAATCGAGCGGAACCCAGGAGAGCAGGTAGAAGCGGGCCAGGCCCCGCCGTCCCCGGGCGTCGTGGTACGTCGGGTCGCGGGACAGCACGCGCGAGAAGGTCGCCTCCGCCTCCCGATAGCGCCGCCGGTAGAACTGGGACAGCCCTTGAAGATGGATGGCCGGCGCGTAGTCGGAGGCGATGCGAAGCGCGGAAGCCGCGCGGGATTCCAGAAGCGAAAGGGCCTGCTCCATCGCAGGGTCGTCCGCCCTGCCCGCCTCCTGCATCCGGTCGATCTGCGCGAGGAGCGGACGCGCCGCGTCGATCTCGCGATTGGCCTCCTCGATCCGGGTGCGGTCGCGCCGCTCGCGGAGGAGGCGGTTGCCCAGGAAGATCCCCGCGACCACGGCGGCGGCAAGGAGGACGATCGTGGATGCGTAGGCGGGGTGCCGCCGCACGACGCGCATCCCGCGCGTGAAGTGGCCGACGGGGCGCGCGAGGATGGGATCGCCGCGGAGAAACCGCTCCAGCTCGTCGGCGAGCGCCGCGGCGGTCTCGTAGCGGTCCCGCCGCTCCGCTTCCATCGCCTTGCGGACGATGACGGAGAGGTCGTCGTGCGCCGTCTGGGGCGGCGTGGCGCCGTGCGAGGCGCGCTGGATGATCTCGAAGCTGTCCGTCCCCTCGTGCGGCGGGCGGCCTTCGAGGAGCGCGTAGAGGGTGGCCCCGAGACCGTAGACGTCCGTGCGCGCGTCCGCGGGGCGCCCGAGCGCCTGCTCGGGCGCCATGAAGTGCGGCGTTCCCAGGACGGCGCCGCTCACCGTGAGCGATCCTCCTCCCGACGCCGGCCGGGCGAGGCCGAAGTCCGTGACGAATACGCGTCCGTCGCGCGCCTCGAGGACGTTCGCGGGCTTGAGGTCGCGGTGGATGACGCCCTTCTCGTGCGCGTAGTGGACGGCGCGGGCCGCGTCGCGCACGATCTCCGCCGCGCGCCGCCGGTCGAGCTTGCCGCCCTCCAGCGACTTCCCGTCCACGAACTCCAGCGCGATGAACGGACGCTTCGGATGGACGCCGATCTCGTAGACGCGCGTGATGCCGGGGTGCGAGAGCTGCGACGCGAGATCCGCCTCGCGGAGGAACCGCCTGAGCACTTCGGGATGGTCCCCCGTGAGGAACTTGAGGGCGACCCAGCGGTGGAGCTGGTTGTCCCACCCCTTCCAGACTTCGCCCATCCCGCCGCGCCCGAGGACCTTGACGAGGACGTACTTCCCGACGCGCGCCAGCGTGTTCTGGAGCGCCTCGCGCACCTCCTCCGGGAGCTCGCGGTCGTGGAGGGCCGCCATGACTTCGCGCACGCCCGACTCGCGCTCAAAGCGGGCGAGCTGCTCGTCCGAGACGCGGCGCATGCGGACGAGCATGTCGCCGAAGGTCCCGGGATCGCAGGCGTGACGCAGGTCCCGCGCCTCTTCCGGGACGAGGAGGCCGCGCTCGATGAGGATCTCCGCCAGCCGCCGGTCCCGCTCCTCCGCCTGCCCGCGGCGGAGGCGGAGGATCATCCCAGGATCCATCGGATCTCTTCCTCGACGTCGCGCTCGTCGACGGCGTATTCGGAGATCTGGCGGATGAGGATGCGGCGGAGGAACCCGCGGGCGGCGTGGAGGTGGTTGCGGACGTCGCTCTCCGCGATGCCGGTCTCCTTCGCGACGGAGCCGTAGGTCGGCTCGGCGCCCTGCGCCAGATCGTACAGCTCGAAGACGCGGAAGACCTTCTCCTTGCCCGCCTTCGTCAGATCCGAGCGCAGCTCGTCCACGGCCCGCGCGAGGACGGAACGGAGCCACTCGGCGTCGAAGACCTGGTCGGGATCGCCGGGGGCGGCCTGGAAGTGTTCGACGCCGTCGAGCGGTACGATCTTCGCGCCTCCGCCGCGCTTGAGGCGGGCGGCGTCGCGCTTCTCGTTCATCATGAAGTTCCGGAGCGCCGCCTTGAGGAAGCTGCGGAAGCGCCCCTTCGCCGGGTCCACGTCCTTGAGGAAGTCGCGATCGAGGAGGTCGGCGAAGAAGTCCTGTACGACGTCCTTCGCATCCTCGACCGGTTTATTCCACCCGAAGCGGACGCAGCAGTAGACGGGTTTCCAGTAGATCGAGAAGAGCTTCTCGATCGTTCGCCGGCGCTCGTCGGAGTCGGGCTTCCCGGGCTTGAGGATGCTCGACCAGAGCGTGGTGGGGAAGGCGCGTTCCTGTCCGCCGAGGGCCGTTTCTTCCATGGGGATCGGGAGATGGGGCCGGCGGGGAGAAAGGTCCCGGGGCCGCCGCATCCCCCGTCGGATTATACCGCGGCGCGGCCGGTTTTGGCCCGGGTTGATCGGCCAGCTCTTTTTTTCGGCGTGCGCCCGGTTTTCTGTTGACCCGCCTGCGGCGCGGACTATACTACGCGCGCTCCGCCCACGCCGGAGGACGAGCGATGAGCCGCCCTGGCTGTCTTGGGGCGCGGGGGAAACGGAGCTCATCGCTCCTCTCCCGGCATCGGCGGGTTCCTTCCTTCCTCGCGCCCGACCCGGGTCGTCCGGGGAAAGTCCGCCGCGGAGCCTACCGTCCTTCCCGCGGCTTCGATGCCTGCGACTTCTTCCACGCGTCCCGGAGTCGCAGCGCCATCTCGTACTCGCTGACGTGGCGGAGCCGCTGCGGTGACCGGCGCCACAGCTCGTTCGGGTCGTCGTCGGCGTCGCGGAAGAGCGCGTCGATCCGCTCGGCAAGCGATGCGGCGGGACCGGTGCCGGGGTCCTCGCCGCGGGCGATCTTCCCCAGCGCCGAGGCGACGTCCGATTCCTCCGGCGGCGCCGCGGGGCCATCGGCCGGAAAATCGTATTCGCAGTCGGGGCACCGGCGGGCCTCGTCGTAGTACTCATGGGCGCACAGGGGACAGTTCTTCATCGGTGGTTCGGCGGATTCTAGCAGGGGACGGACTTCGGCAACAGGATTCGCGACGCTATCGCGGCACCCGGACCATGCGGAAGCCGCTGCCTGATTCGCCGAAGTTCGTGACGAAGCCGACGCGCGAGGCGCACCGGAAGACGCTCAACATCCCCTGTCCCCACGCCCCTCCGTGCATGAGCCGGATGCCGATCGCCTCGTCGTACCAGTCCTCGCAATGTTCGGACATGCTGCCCGCCATGTCGCGGACGCCGTAGGGGCTCTCGTCCGCGGGGCAGGCGCCGGCGCGCTCCGGCTTCGACAGCCCCTCCCGCGTCTTGAGCCCCTTCGCGAAGGACCAGTCGAAGCGGTCTCCCCACGGGAAGAAGCGGCCGTCCGCTCCGCGCGCCGCCTTCTCCCACTCCGGTCCTGTCGGAAGCCGATACGCCGCTCCGTCCTTCGCCGTCCGCGTCCGCCACTCGCAGTAGGCGTTCGCGTCCTCCCAGGAGACTCCGAAGATCGGCCAAAGCGGATCCCAGGAGCCGGGAACGGCGATCGGCTCGACGGTGTCCGGGAGCTTCATGTAGAAGCCGCCGTTCGTGCCGTTCCGCGGCGCGCGCGGCCGCATGTCCTTCCCTTCGGCGATGCCCCGGTTCAGGAACGCGAAGTAGTCGGAGACCGTCACCTCGTGCTTCGCGATGAAGAAGTCCCCCGTCCGCGCGTCGGGATCGCGCTCCAGCGGCGAATACGCGAGCGGATCCCCGCCCACGACGAACGGTCCCGCGGGGACGTAGACGAACCCGTCGCCGATCTGCTCGTCGGTGCGGAGCTTCACCCGTGCCGCGCGGTCCGCCGCGCGGCGGATCCGGACCGGATATCGCGTGTCGCGATGTCCCTGCCTTCTCAATACGAGCATGTACGACCCCTGGGGGATCGGTGTCCGCGGGATCGGGGAGAGGCCGAGGCGGTTGAAGTCCGTGAACTCCAGCGCGTAGGCCGTGTCCGGGGTCGTTTCGACGTTGGGCTTGCGGCTTTCGTTCCGCGCGAGGCCGTACGGGCGGGGCATGAGACGCCGATCGTCGCCCGGCTCGTAGCGAAAGAGGTAGACTTCCGCGCCCGCGGGGTCCGTCTCGAGGACCAGACTTCCCGGTTCGGCCAGCTTCGCGGCGAGACTCCCCGACGCGTCGTCGTACTGGCGCACGAGCGCCGAGGCGTGCGAGTCGGACGTCCCCTCCCGCTCCGCGCGCAGGAACGCGTTCCAGTATAGCTCCGCGAGGGTGCGGCGCGCCTCCTCGCGCTCCGGATCGACGCCGATGCCGTAGGCCTGGACGAGCGACGCGGTCGTCCGGTCGAGGAGATCTTCCGCCTCGCGCCGCGCGTCCTCGTGTCTCCGCTGGGCCTCCCACAGGGGTCTCTTCGTTTCCGCGGGTTCCGGGCCGCGGATCCTGCGCTCGTGTTCGCGGACTTCCCGGACGAGACCGGGCAGTCGTTCGAGGGTCGCCTCGTATCGCGCCCGCTCGTCCGCGGCCCTCGAGAGGAGCGCGCGTGCCTGTCCGCGTTTCCGTTCCTGCTCCTCGCCCCGCGCTCTCGCGTCCCGCTTGAGTTCGAGCTCGCGGATCCTGGGCGGAGCCCATTCCTGCGACCCGTCCTTCGCGGCAATGGTCTGGAAGAGCTTGATCGCCTCGTCGTACCGCCCGGCGGATTCCTCCTGCGCGGCCCGAAGCCGCAGCGCGGCGACCTCGCGGCGAAGCCGCAGCTTCGAACCGGCCACCGCGGCCGTCGCGGCGATCGTGCCCGCGGCGATCACGAACAGGAGCGCCGCCGCGGCGGGATGGCGGCGGATCTTCTTGGCGACGCGCGTCAGGAGGGTCGGCGGCATCGCGAGGATCGGCCGACCCTGGAGATGGCGGCGGAGGTCCTCCGCGAACGCCTCGGCCGTCGCGTATCGCCTCTCCGGTTCCCGCGCCATCGCCTTGAGGACGATCGTCTCCGCTTCCGGATGGATGCCGCGATCGTGCCGGCGCGGCGGCACGGGGTCGTCTTCCACCATCCGCCGCAGCACTTCCAGCGGGCTGGATCCCTCGAACGGGGGATGGCCGGTGAGGATCTGGTAGAGGGTGGCGCCGAGCGAGTAGACGTCGCTTCTCCGGTCGCAGGCCGCGCCCGCGGCCTGCTCGGGCGACATGTACGCGGGAGTTCCCACGACGGCGCCCGTCGCGGTCAGCGTCGATCCCGCCTTCACTTCGCGCGCGAGTCCGAAGTCCATCACCCACACGTGCCCGCCGCGCTCGCGCATGAGGTTGTGGGGCTTGAGATCGCGATGGACGATTCCCTGCTCGTGCGCGAAGTGGACCGTCCGTGCGACCTCTTCCATCAGTTCCATCGCAGCGCGCGGTTCCAGTCGCAAATCGTGGAGCGTCTCGCCGTCGACGAACTTCATGGCGAGGTAGGGTTTTCCGTCCTGCCGTCCGACTTCGTAGATGGGCACGATGTGCGGATGCGAGAGCTTCGCGGCCGTCTGGGCCTCGCGCTCCAGGCGCCGGGCCGTCTCGGGATCGCCCGTCTCCAGGATCGACTTGACCGCCACGAGCCGCCCGAGGGTCGGGTCCCACGCCTTGTGGACGACGCCCATCCCGCCGCGGCCCAGCTCGCCGAGGAGGACGTACTTGCCGAGCCGGGGTCCCTCCGGCGGGGTCTCCTGCCGGAGCGCGTCCACGGTCTCGCGGGGCAGGAGGCCCATCTCGTGCAGGACGGCCCCCAAGTCGGCGGACGGATTGCGGGTCTGCTCGGCGAGGGCCCGCTCGAAGTCCTCCTGCTTGAGGAGTCCCTTCTCCAGGGCGAGCCGGCCGATGCGGAGGTCGTTTTCCTGCGGCATGGTGCGGGAAGTCTAAAACCGCGCGGGATGGAAGTCCATTGTATCCTCGGAAAGGAGAAGAGCGATGAGGACGAAGACGGGCGCGAAGTGCGGGTGCGGTTCCATGGGAGTCCAAGGCATCATGATCGAGACGTTCTAGCCCTGAGGAAGAGAAGCGATGAAGACGAAGACGCAGATCAAGACCGGCCTCTGATGAGTCGAGGGCATCGGCATCGAGATCATGTAGCCTCGATCGCCCGGCAACCCCGGCGGGGCTTGCCGCGTACAATAGGGCATGATCCCGATTCTCGCGCTCATGCTCTTGCAGGACTCCGACCTCGCGGAGCGCTGCCGCATCCGCCACGCGGAGATCCCGCGCAAGGTGCTGGCGTTCTACTACCCGTGGTACGGCAATCCTCGGGTCAGCAAACACTGGTCGCATTGGGAAGGCGTCGACGTCGACAAGAAGGACATCCGCAGCTCCACGCGCTATCCCGTGCTCGGGCCGTACGACTCGCACGACCCCGAGGTCGTGGCGCAACACTGCGACTGGGCGAAGGAGGCGGGGATCGACGTACTCATTTCCTCATGGTGGGGGCGCGGCGACTTCACGGACCGCGCGCTCCCGCTCATCCTGGAGACCGCGAAGCGCAAAGGGCTTGAGGTCTCGATCTACTACGAACAAGTGCCCGCCGGCGCGGAATCAGCGGCCGACGATTTCGCGTATCTTGCGGAGAAGTACGGTTCGCATCCCGCGTGGTTTCGCGTGGACGGGAAGCCGGTTGTGTTCGTGTACGGCCGCGCGATGGGGCAGCTCGGACTCGAACAATGGGCGGGAGTCCTGAAGCGGGTCTTCGCCGTGGCCGACGACCTCGGCCGGCCGGCGGCGCGGATCTTCGACGGGACGCACACGTACAACACGTGCGGCGACCTCGCGGGAAGGAAGGCGGAGGAAATCGGACCCCTGGTGAAGCGTCTCTTCTCGCGCGCGGTCGCGGACGCGGACCGCTGCGGGCGCGCGAGCTGTGTCACGGTGATCCCCGGCTACGACGACACGAAGATCCGCAAGCCGGGGATCCGCGCGGAACGACTCGACGGCGAGTCGTACCGGCGGCAGTGGGAGGCGGCGATCGAGCTCGACCCGCACTGGGTGGCGATCACGAGTTTCAACGAGTGGCACGAAGGCAGCGAAATCGAGCCGTCGGTAGAGCTGGGCGACGCGTACCTGAAGCTGACGGCCGAGTACGCGAAGAAGTTCAAGTCGAAAGGCCGCGAGGCACGGGCGGTCAGCGCGAAGAGAATCCCCGCGACGCTGCGGAAGGCGTTCGACGGACGGCGCGTCGCGGTCCTGCCGGGCGCGCGATCGGAGGCGCCGTGGTGGCTGATCGAGGCGGGGATCGCGGTGGACTTCCTCAAGTCCGATGAAGTGCTTGCCCTCGACGCGAAGAGGCACGAGTTCGCACTTTACGCGGGCGGCGAGCGGTACCGCCGGACCGTGAAGCGGGACGGCGACGTGGACGAGGCGCTGGAGCGCTACGAGAAGTCCGGCGGCTGCCTGGTCGCGATGGCCGCGGAGCCGTTCCCGTTCTTCTACGACGAGAAGGGCCGGACCGTCTCGACCGCGTCACGGTTCGGATTCAACATCGGGATGGGGTTCGAGGCGCCGAAGGGCAGACTCGTCTTCCGGTCGAAGGAACTCCGCTTTGCGTTCCCTTCCGACGGCGACCGGCGGTGGCGGCCGTTCCTTCCGGGCGACTTCGAGGAGTTCGTGCCGCTGGTCGAACTGTGGGACGGCGAGGAATCGCTCGGGGCCGGCGCGGCCTGCGCGAAGCGCAAGGACGGCGCGCGCGTCGCTTACGTCTGGTTCCGTCTCCTGGACGGGCCCGAGGCGGACGCGATCCTCTACGACGTGTGGACGTTCCTCAGCTCCGGCAGGTCGCGGTAGAGGTCGAGCGCCTGCGGGTTCGCCAGCGCGTCGCGGTTCAGGACCGGCCGGCCGTGGATCACGTCGCGGACCGCCAGTTCCACCTTCTTCCCCGAGATCGTGTACGGGATGTCGGCGACCGCGAGGATCTTCGCGGGCACGTGGCGCGGCGACGCGTTCTCGCGGATCGTCTTGCGGATGCGCGCCGCGACCTCGTCGGTGAGCTTCAAGCCGGGGCGCATCTTCACGAAGAGGACGATCCGCTGGTCGCCCTCCCAGTCCTGGCCGATCACGAGGCTGTCGAGGACCTCGGGCACCCCCTCGACCTGGCGGTAGATGTCGGCGGTCCCGATGCGGATGCCGCCGGGTTTGAGCGTGGCGTCCGACCTCCCGGTGATGACGAGCCCGTCGTGCTCGGTGATTTCCGCGAAATCGCCGTGGTGCCACACGCCGGGATAGCGATCGAAGTACGCGGCGCGGTACTTCTCTCCGTCGGGGTCGCCCCAGAAGAAGACCGGCATGGAGACGAAGGGAGCGGTGCAAACCAGCTCGCCGCGTTGCCCCCGGACGGATCGCCCGTCCCCGTCGAATACGTCGACCTTCATCCCCAGTCCGCGGCACTGGAGTTCGCCCGCGTAGACGGGGAGCGTCGGGTTGCCGAGGGCGAAACACGAGACGATGTCCGTGCCGCCCGAGATGGAGGAGAGACAGACGTCCTTCTTGATATCCCGGTAGACGAACTCGAAGCTCTCGACGGAGAGCGGGGAGCCCGTGGAGCAGACTGTCCGGAGCGCCGAGAGGTCGAAGTCCCGCCCCGGCTTCACGCCCTCCTTCTCCAGCGCCGCGAGGTACTTCGCGCTCGTGCCGAAGACGGTCATCCGCTGCTCCTGTGCGAAGCGCCAGAGCACGGCGGGGTCGGGATGGAACGGCGACCCGTCGTAGAGAAGCACCGTCGCACCCGCCGTGAGGGAGCTGGCGAGCCAGTTCCACATCATCCAGCCGCACGTCGTGAAATAGAAGATCCGCGACTCCGCGGTCACGTCGGTGTGGAGCCACAGCTCCTTGATGTGCTGGAGGAGCGTCCCGCCCGCGCCGTGGACGATGCACTTCGGGACCCCCGTGGTCCCCGAGGAATAGAGGACGTAGAGCGGATGGTCGAAGGGGAGCTGCTCGAAGTCGATGGGGCCGGCTGCCGGCGCGAGGAAGTCGTTCCAGAGAACCGCGCCCGGGACCGGCGCGAGGTTCGGCCGTTCCGAGACGTAGGGAACGACGACGACCTTCTCGACCGAGGGCAGCTCGCGCAGGATGCCCGCGATGCGCTCCAGCGAATCGAACGTCTTTCCGCCGTAGCGGTAGCCGTCCGCGGTGAAGAGGACGCGCGGCGCGATCTGGCCGAAGCGGTCGAGGACGCCCTTGATCCCGAAGTCGGGAGAGCACGACGACCAGACGGCGCCGACGCTCGCGGCGGCGAGCATGGCGGCGATCGCCTCGGGGATGTTCGGGAGGAACGCGCCGATGCGGTCCCCCGGTCGGATGTCGAGCCTCCGCAGGGTCCGGGCCAGACGCGAAACCTGATCGTACAGCTCGGAATAGGCGAGCACACGGGCCGGTCCGGTCTCGCCCTGGAAAACGACGGCCGGGTGCGCGTCGCGGCGGCGCAGGAGGTTTTCGGCGAAGTTGAAGCGTGCACCGACGAACCACCGTGCGCCGGGCATGGCGTCGGGGTTTTCGACGAGCTTCTCCCACGGCGTCGAGGAGCGCACCTCCCCGAACTCCAAGATCGACCTCCAGAACGCGGCGCGGTCCTCGACCGACCAGCGCCACAGATCGGCGTAGCTCGCGAACTTCCCGCCCAGGGAGCCGACGTAGCGCGTGATCGTCGCGGCGCGGACGCGGTCGGGGGAGGGGGTCCACAAAGGCGAAGGCATGCGGAGAGTCTAAAACCGCTCCGCCGCGATGTCCATGGTATCTCCAACGAAAGGAGAAGAGCGATGAAGACGAAGACGGCGGTCAACGGCGGCGTGGTGAATACGTCCTACCCTCCCTCCACCATGTGGTAGGGACGAGAAAGGAGACGGAAGATGAAGACGAAGACGGGCGCGAACGCGGGCTTGGGATTCACGATCGACGCGTGGTAGGTTTCGCGGAAGCGGGAAAGGAGAGATGCGATGAGAGCGAAGACCAATCTGAAGTCCGGCGTCGGTCCCCCCATCATCCTGTGATGGCAGCGAAAGGAGAAGAGCAATGAACACGAAAACGGCGGTCAAGGGCGGTGTGGCGGCGAGCGGCGTGCTGGACCAGGGCATGTGGTAAGGGAAGGAGAGCGAAAGTGAAGACGAAGACGAGCGCGAAGGCGGGCGTGGGTTACAGCATCGGGGCATTCTGAACCGTGCGGAAGGAGAAAGGAGCGGAGCGATGAAGACGAAGACAAGCGCGAAGTCGGGCCTGGGGTTCTCGATCGACATCATGTAGATGCCGAAGACCCGCGATCGGGCGGGCTCACCCGCCCTTTCGCGGGTCCCGCGCCGGGCGGAAGCCGAGGGTCGGCAGGACCAGCGCGGGCCCCACGCCCCGCCGCGAAGCGGCCCGCATGAACGCGATATCCGCCGTGTTCCACGCACCGCCCCGCGCGTGCCGCAGGCCCGCGCGCTGATCGAACCAGTCGCCGCACCACTCGCACAAGTTCCCGGCGAGGTCCCTGACCCCATACGGGCTCTCGTCCTTCTCGAAGATGCCGACGACTTCCGGATAGGCCCCGTCCTCCCTCGACCTCGCTCCCCTCGCGAACGTCCAGTCGAAGTGGTGGCCCCACGGAAAGAACCGGCCGTCCGCGCCGCGCGCCGCCTTCTCCCACTCCGCGCTCGTCGGCAGGCGCCATCCTTTCCACCGGCAGTAGGCGTCCGCGTCTCCCCATGAGATCCCGAGGATCGGAGAGCGGGGGTCCGTGGCCGCGGAGAGTTCGTAGCGTGCCGCGTCCGCCGGGATCTTCCACAGGTAACCGCCCTCGATCGCGTGCCGCGGGGCGCGCTTCTGGGCCTCATCGCGCTTGCCCTCCTCAAGGAGCGCGTTGATGAAGGCCAGATACTCGCCGGCCGTGACCTCGTGGCGCGCGATGAAGAAATCGCCTGTCGATTCCGTGCGCTTGGGAGTCGGCTGGTACGCCCCAGGGTCGCCCCCCATGACGAACCTCCCGGCGGGCACGTACAGGAAGTCGGCGCCGATCTCCGCGTCGGTGTAAAGGTGGACCTCCGCCTTGTGATCCGCGCCGCGCTCGATCAGGACGGGATATCGCACGTCGCGGTATCCGGCGTATTTCAGGACCACGAGGTAGGAGCCTTGCGGGAGTCTCAGAGGTGCAGCTCCGAGCCGGCCGTACGGCTGCGGCACGAGTCGTCGATCGCTCGCGGTCTCGTACCGGAAGACCTCGGCCTCCGCGCCCGCCGGTACCGTGTTCAGCGACAGCGTGCCCGGCGCGTCCAGCCACTCCGCGTCGCCGAGCGGTCGGAGAATCCCCTCGTAGACGCGGGCCATCTCGACATCCCCGCGCGTCTCGGCGCGCAGGAACTCCGCCCGATAGACCTCCGACAGCAGCGCCCGCGCCTCCTCGCGCTCCGGATCCACGCCGATCCCGTAGGCCTGGGTCAGAGCCGCGGTCATCCGGCCGAACCGGTCGCGCGCTTCCCGCCGTGCGCGCTCGCATTCGTCCTGCGCCTTCCACAGCGGTTCCTTCTTCTCCGGCGGTTCGTGTCCGGCAAGGGCGGCTTCCAACTCTCTCGCCCTGGCCTCCAGGTCCGCCGCTCGCCGCAGCGACGCCTCGTACGCCGTCCTGTCCGCGGCGGCGATCTCCAGGAGCGCACGCGCCTGCTCCCGGTTCCGACGCTCCTCTCGACGGAACTCCAGCTCGCGGATCTTCGGCGCCACCCACTCCTGCGAGGCGTCGCGCGCAGCGATCGCCTGGAGGGTCCGGATCGCGTCGTCGTAGGCGCCGCGTCCCTCCGCCTCGCCGGCGCGCCGCCGCAGGTCGGCCGTCTCCCGCGCCGATCGCGCGCGGGTGATCCACGCGAAACCGGCGACGCCGAGAAGTCCGAGCGTCACGAGAACCGCGAGCGCGGTCGCCGCCGGATGGCGCCGGATCTTCCTGACCGCTCGCGTCACGAGGGTCACGGGCTTCGCGAGGACCGGCTTGCCGTGGAGGTGCCGGCCCAGGTCGTCGGCGAGCGCCTGCGCCGTCTCGTATCTCTTCCGCGGCTCCCGGGCCATCGCCATGAGAGTGATCGCCTCCGCCTCCGAGTGGATCGCGGGATTGTGCCACCGCAGGCGGAGCGGATCGCCCTCGAGCGCCAGCCGGAGCACCTCCACGGGCGCGGCCGCTTCGAACGGAGGATGTCCCGTGAGGAGATGGTAGAGCGTGGCGCCGAGCGAGTAGACGTCGCTTCTCCGGTCGCACGGATTGCCGCGCGCCTGCTCGGGCGGCATGTAGGCGGGCGTGCCCACGATCGCGCCGGTGGCCGTCATCGAGGAGCCCGGCTTCATCTCGCGCGCGAGCCCGAAGTCGGTCACCCACACATGGCCCGACCGCTCCATCATCAGGTTCTGCGGCTTCAGGTCGCGGTGGATGATCCCCTGCTCGTGGGCGTAGTGCACGGCCTCTGCCGCCGTGCGGACGGCCTCGATCGCCGCGCGGTGATCGAGCCTCAATCTCAGGAGCGTCTCGCCCTCGATGAACTTCATGACGAGGTACGGTCGGCCCCGATGTTCCGCGACCTCGTGCACGGGCACGATGTGGGGGTGCGAGAGTTTCGCCGCCGTCTGCGCCTCGCGGCGGAGCCGCGCGGCCGTCTCCTTGTCCCCGACTTCCAGGATCGACTTGACCGCCACCGTCCGGCCGAGCGTGGGGTCCCAGGCCTTGTAGACGACGCCCATCCCGCCGCGACCCAGTTCCTCCTGGACGTCATACCTTCCGAGCTTCCGGTCCACGGGCGCGAGCGCGGCCGACCGCAATTCCGCGCGGAGCGTGTCCTGCGTCTTCTGGTCCAGCATGCCCAGGTCCCGCAGGACGGCGCCGAGGTGGGCCGTCCGCTGCGTCGTTTCCGCCAGTGCCTTCTCGAGGTCCTCCTGCTTGAGGAGTCCCTTTTCGAGCGCGAGCTTTCCGATGCGGAGGCCTTCGTCGTCGGCCATCGTGCGGAAAGTCTAACCCGGATTATTCATGAAGGCGAGAGCCTTCATGAATAATCCGCCCGCGGCGCGTACCGCACGGGGCAACAGTCGCGCCGCGGGCCGAGGGCGGAGCCCGACAGGGTGTCGGGCGGAGCCGGAGGGGCTGTCCAGCGGAGCCCGCCGGAAGCGGGCGTAGCTGCCCGTAGGGCGCCGTTTCACGTCGGCGGCGAAGCCGACGTGAATAAGGCG
>JACPRC010000045.1 GCA_016190175.1 Planctomycetota bacterium | reverse complement strand
CCCTCAGCGGCCCGCCAGCGGCCTCCGGTTACCCATACCGTAGTGTCTGATTCACTGGCGGAGGGCAGAGGACTCGAACCTCATCCCCTTTCAGGGATCTCGTGCGTGTCAAGCCGAGGCCGCGCCTTGCGGCTATGCCCTCCGGCGCCATGGAGAGGGAACCGCAAGGGGGATGCCACGTCAACCCAGGGTGGAAACATGATCGTCCGAGACGCCGTGTTACGAATCGTAACGCGGGACGTTACGATTCGTAACGCGGGAGGACCCGCGCCCGGCCCCTACCGCGACATCTTCACCTGCAGGAAGTGCTTCTGCCGGTCGACGTGGACGTGCTTCAGGATCAGGTCCGACCGCCCATCCTTGTTCAGATCGGCGACCGTCACGTACGTGTAGGACGTCCCCTTCGGCGCGCCCAGGGCGATCCTCCCGCCCGGGTTCTGCTGGAAGCCGGAGCCCGCGCGGTTGTAGTAGACGTCGATGGCCGTCTCGTCCGTGGAGAGCAGAAGGTCGCGCCTCCCGTCCCCGTCCACGTCCGCGTCGAACGTCGGCGTGAAGGAGAGATCCCCGGTCGCCTCGGTGCGGGTGACGGAGAACGAGAAGGGGACCTTGAAGGTGAGCACCTGGTCGGGGTCGTTCGCGTAGCGCTGCCGCATCATGTGGATGTGCAGCTCGATGTCGATCTTGCCGGAGACGAAGGCCTGGAGGCCGCCGAAGACGCCGAACTTCCGGATGATGCCGATCACGAGGTCGGGCTTCGAGTCCTTGTCGAGGTCGCTCATGTAGATGTCGGCGGTCCACGCGTCGTTGACCTGCAGGTTGTCGTCGGGCTGCGTCAGGTTCGCCCGGCCCGCGCTCAGGTAGTAGACGTGGACGCGCCCCTTGGACGGATAGGGAAGCGCGATGTCCTGCGTCCCGTCGCCGTTGAAGTCGTCGATGATCGGGGGGATCTCGAACTTGAGGAACCGGCCCCGTGTCTTCTCCTTCTCCGTCGCGAGGTCCGCCGGCGCCTTCGTGAGGAAGCGGCCGTCCTCCTTCTGCTCGTAGACGACGATCGACTCCTCGCGATAGAAGCTCAGGTCGGGACGGCGGTCTCCCGTCGTGTCCCCGAACGTGAGGAAGGGGACGACCCGCTCCTCCTTGTGCTTCATGCCCGGGTTCCACGCGACCGTCGTCCGCGGCTCGTCGGGGAGGGGGAGCTTCTGGGTCGCGCGGACGGAGCCGTCCGACTCCTGGAGCAGGATGTACATCTCGCCCTCGTCGAAGAGCAGGAAGTCGCTCAATCCGTCGCCGTTGAGGTCCGGCGCGAACTCGACGAACACCGGCGGGGTTTCCGTCGCGTCGCCCTCGAAGAGGTTGGGGTGGATGGCGATGTCCGAGGGGCGGGACGCGAAGGAGCCGTCCTGGAACGGGCAGACCTGGAGGCCGCGCGACGTCGTCAGCGCGAGGCACCAGACGTTCCGCTCCTTCACCCGCGCGAGGGTCCAGAGGAAAACGTTCGGATCGAGCCGCAGGATCTGGCCGGCGACGGGGGGGATGCCCTTGTCCTTGTCGTAGAGGAAGAGGCGGAGGTCGCGGCCGCTCTGGACGAGGAGGTCGTCCCTCCCGTCCCCGTTGATGTCGCGCACGACGATGCGGTCCACGGTCGCGCCGACGCCGAGCATGTTGGAGTCATATTCGGGGTTCTGAATCAGCGCGGCGAGCAGGATCAGGTGCATCGGTCATCCCTTCTAACACAAACGGGGCGGCGGTACAATCCGCGCGCGCCATGATCGACGTGTTCGTGACGGACGCGTTCCAGCGCAAGAGCCTCGCCGCGGTGCGGGCGCTCGGCCGCGCGGGGCTGCGCGTTGCGGCGGGCGAGGTGACGCGCTGGTCGCCGGCGCTCTGGTCCCGTTACGTCCGCGAAGCGTGGGTCTACCCGGACCCGCCGGTCGCGTGGCTGGCGGAGCGGTCGCGCGGCTGGAAGGTCCTCATGCCGATGGAGGAGGAGACGCTCCTGGCGATTCTCGACCGTCGCGCCCGGTTCGATTGCGCGATCCCGTTCGAGAGCGCGGAGAAGATCCGTCTCGTGCGCGACAAGGCGTGGGTCGCCGCGCAACCGGAGGCGCCGCGCACCGTCGCGGGCCCGCCGTGCGTCGTCAAGCCGCGCATCGGGAGCGGCTCGCGCGGGCGGGTCTTCTGCGGGACGGCGGAGGAGTTCCACCGGCTCGACCTGCGCGACGCGGTGGTGCAGGAGCGGGTCGAAGGCGAAGCCCGATGCGTCTCCCTTCTCTATGACATGGAAGGCGCGTGCGCGGCGGCGTTCGTCCACCGGCGGCTCCACGAGTATCCCGCGAGCGGAGGGCCGAGCACGTGGCGCGAATCCGTCCGGGACGACGCGCTCGTGGAACGCGCGCTGCGGATCGTGGCCCGCGTCGGCTGGCGCGGCGTGATCCAGCTCGAGTTCAAGGGCGGCTCCCTCCTCGACGTGAACCCGCGCTTCTGGGGATCGCTCAACCTCGCCGTGCGCTGCGGAATGAACTTCCCGCACCTCCTCTTCCGTGCCGCGATGGGGGAGCGGGTGCGGCAGTTCGACTACGCCGTCGGCGTGCGGGGGATCTGGAAGAGCGGCGAGCTGCTGCGGTCGCTCTCGGGGCGGTGGCCCGCGTGGAGCGGCCACGACGACTACTTCGACGACCGGGACCGGGCGGCGGGGTGGGCGAGCTGGCTGTCGGTGATTCCGGTGCTGACGCGGTTCCGGGAGTTCCTGAGGCCGCGAAGATGATCGTCCGCGACGCCCTCGCCTATCCGTTCCGCGGAGGGAATCTCGGCGTGATGGCGATGGGCGCGGTCCTGGCGTGCGTCCCGCCTCTGGTCTACGCCGTGCTGCCGAACCTGCCGTACGTTCTCACGATCGGCCTGATCGCGGAGGGATTCGTCCTCTGCTATCTGGCCCTGTTCTTCTACTCCGTGATGGAGTCCGGCACGAAGGGCGAGGAGCGGTTCCCGGGCTGGCCGGAGGTGGGGACGTTTCACGACATCGCGGGTCGCGTGGCGCACGTGCTCGGCCCGCTCGTCGTCTCGTTCCTCCCGATGATCCTCTACTGGGCGTACGTCGCGATCTCCGGCGCGTGGCGCGGCGTGCCCGGCGTGACGGCGTCGCAGCTCTGGATCACGGCGGGGCTCGCGGTCGCGGGATTCGCGTACCTGCCGATCGCGTTCCTGCTCTACTCGTTCCACGGTGAACTCGCGGTCCTCAACGTGGTCGCCGCGGTGCGGTCGGTCGCGCGGATGGCGGGCGATTACGCGCGTGTCGTGGCCTTGTCGCTCGGGCTCTTCGGCGTCTGGTCGGCGGTCGGACGGGTGCTGGTGGCGGCTCCCGCCGTCGTCGCGGTGCCGTTCGCGGCGCTGGCGGGTTTCTGTGTCCTGACGGTCGCGATGCGCGCGATCGGGCTGCTCTATCACCGGAACCGGGCACGGCTCGGGTGGGAGCGGGTCCCGAGGGAGCTTCCGGATCCTTCGGGCGCCGGCGGTCCTCGAAGATGATCCTGGGACTGCGGAATTGCGACAAAATGTCCGGGAATGGACGGATAATGGACCGGGCCGCAGAATGGCGACGATCATCTTCCAGCCGACCGAGGCGTGCAACGCAAGCTGCGCCTACTGCTACGTCGTCCACAAGGAGTCCCGCGTCACGAAGACCGCGAGCGTGGAGACCCTCGAGCTCCTCTTCGTCAGGATCAACGAGTTTCTCGCCGATCGCCCGAACGACCGCATGGGGCTCGTCTGGCACGGGGGAGAGCCGCTGATCCTGGGCCCGGCGTACTTCGAGGCGGCGATCGACTTCCAGGGTAAGCACTGTCCGAAGACCTCAGCCCGCATCCGCCACGCGATTCAGAGCAACCTGACTCTCCTGACCGGCGATCTCGTCCGGATCCTGAAGAAACTCGGGGTCACCACGGTCGGGTCGAGCTGCGATCCGTTCACCGATCTGCGGGGGCTGGGCAGGCCGGCCGATGCGGCCGAATACCACCGGCGCTATCTGGACGGCCTGGAACTGCTCAAGAGAGAGGGGATGGGCTGCGGCATCATCTACGTGGTGACGAAGCCCGCGCTGGGGAAGGCGCTCGAGATCTTCCATCATCTGACCGGCTTGAATGTGAGCGGTCCGATCGACTTCAACCCGGTGATGATCCACGACGGCGGGCCGGGCCATCTGGGCATCACCGCCGAGGAATTCACGACCTTCCTCGGGGCCATCTTCCCCGTCTGGTGGCGCGACCGGTCGCGCTATCCCGATGTCGGTCCGTTCACCCCTCTGGTCCGGAATCTCCTGGGGGAGGATCGCAAGCTGTCCTGTCGCGATTCCGGTCGCTGCGCCGATCTGTATCTCAATCTCGGACCGGATGGGAGGCTCTCGCACTGCAACCGTTCCTGCGAGTCGGGCCTGCTGGACTACGGGACGATCCGTGAAAAGACGCTGGCGCAGGCGCTGGCGGATCCCGGGAGGAACGTGCTTCGCGAGAGAAGCCGGATCCTCTTCGAGGGAGAGTGCAGGGGATGCCGCTTCTGGAGCCTCTGCCACGGGGGATGCCCGGTGGAGGCCTGGCACGAGACGGGGTCGTTCCTCCACAAGAGTTCGATGTGCGCCGCGCGGAAGGACCTCATCGAGAGGTACGTGGAGCCCGCGATCCACGAGGGCGGGCGCGATTCGAGCCCTTGATTGTGGCGCCGCAGCCGCGTACAATTCGTGCATCTTCACGGGAAAGGAGGCGACAGCCATGGAGAAGACGGAAGGGAACGAACCCGTCGAGACGAAGAAGGTACTGGAGGCCGAGTCCTACACCGTCATGTCCCTGTGCGACGAGTTATCGTCGGCCGAGGACGATGTCATGTGGAGCGACGGGAGCTGTTGCGCCTGCCCGAGCTACACGACGGTTCCCTGTTCGTGCTGACGGCGTCGAGCCGCCGGGGCTGATCGATCGGAGGGACCGCACCCCTCGAACGACCGCCGCATCCTCATCGTCAAACGAACCCGGGAGATAGAACAGGGTGAAAGAACCGGAGACCGGCGGCCCGCTCGACGTCACCAGGAACCTGATCGCGCTGGAAAGAGGCACCGACGAACTGCTCCTCGCCAACTCTTTCCATATGCGCCCCCTGTACGTGGCCCGCGGCAAGGAAAGCGTGAGGCGGGTGCTGTCGGAGGCGAAGGGCCGGACGCTTGAAGGTTCCCAGGGCCCGACCGCCGGCCTCGTCCGGATGCTCCGGGACCATCGCATCCTCGTCGACCCCGCCTCCGAGAAGGAGCGGTACGATCGTGCGGAGATCGACGCGCGCGCGACTGCGCCCCGCCGCCCCTGGAACCGCATGACCGTGTTCCTCCTCGTCACGGAATCGTGCAACCTCGGCTGCGTCTATTGCCTCAACGGCTCGGAGACGTACCGGAAGACGTCCCGCTCGGCCATGAGTCCCGACGTCGCCATGCGCAGCATCGCCGCGTGTCTGGAGCGGCTCGGGGACGGGGGCACGCTTCAGGTGACGTTCTTCGGGGGCGAGCCGCTGCTGAACTGGCCGCTGATCAAGGAGGTGATCCGGCGCTGCGAGGAGATGCTCGGGCCGGCGCCCGGCGGCAAGAAGATCGCCTACCACATCACCAGCAATCTGACGGTCCGCCCTCCGGATCTGATCGAGGTGATCCGGAAGCACAAGATGACCGTCCTGAGCGACATCGACGGGCCGCCCGAGGTCCACGATCGCTGCCGTCCCTATCTGCGCGGCGGCGCGTCGCACGCGAGGACCGCGGAGACGATCCGCCGGCTCGTGGATGCCGGGGTGCGGGTCGCGCTGCGCGCCACGGTCACGTCCGTGAACCAGGACTGCATCGCCGAGACGGCCGTCCACCACAAGGCGCTCGGGGCGAGCAACTGCGGCTTCGTGCCGGTGTGCCCGGTCAACTCCGACCGGGAGTACCTGCCCGACGCGCTTCTGCCCGATCCGGACAGGATCATCGCCGAGCTCGTGAAGGTCTACCGCAGCGGGGTGTGGACCCGCGCGAATCTCTTCCCGTTCAACGAGTACGTCCTGAAGCTGCGTCCCGGGTCGCGCCAGGTCACCGGCTGCGCGGCGCCCTCGGGCACGACCCCCGTCGTCCGCGTCAACGGGGACGTCTACCTGTGCATCTACCTCGTCGGCCAGGAGAAGTTCCGTTACGGGACGGCGACGGGGGCGTGGGACCGGAGGCTCCTCGACGAGACGACGGCGGCCCTGCACGTCGACAATCTCCGGGAGTGCCGGGAGTGCCCCTGGCGCTACGCGTGCGGGGGCGGATGCCCGGTGATGAAGCTGGCGGGTGTTTACGGGTTCAAGGAGAGCCCGAAAGCCCGGGAGTACGGCTGGAGGATCAACTGCGACTTCACGCAGGCGGTCCTGACGGAGCTGCTCTGGGACATGGCCGGGCAGGCGAAGGGCCGCCTGGATTCCGGCGAGGGGCGGCCCGAAGAGCCGCCGGTGGAGCGGGTCTCGTTCTGTTAGCTCTGTGCGCCACGCCCTGACCGTCGATATCGAGGAGTGGTTCCACGTCTGCGGCGTGGAGCGCCTCCTTCCGCCGTCGCGGTGGCCTTCGCTCCCGCACCGGGCGCGCGAGTCCACGCTGCGGCTCCTCGACCTCCTCGGGGAGGTCCGGGCCACGTTCTTCGTCCTCGGCTACGTCGCTCGCCGCGACCCCGGCTTGGTCCGCTCAATAGTGTCGTATGGACACTCAGCTCAGTGTCATGGAGACACTCATAGGCGCGTGGACGCGCTCGCGCCGGCCGCGTTCCGGAGCGAGCTGAGGGACTCGGCCGCCGCGGTCGCGGACGCCTGTGGCGTCCGCCCCGCGGGCTTCCGCGGGCCCGGGTGGAGCCACACGCCCTGGGGCTTCGAGATCCTCGCCGAGGAGGGCTTCGAGTTCGATTCGAGCGTCCTTTCGCTCCGCCCGCGGCCGCACCGGCGCGGCGGGATCGGGGAGTTCCCCGTGTCGCCGCTCCTCAACGGCACGGCGATCCGGCTCCTCCCGGCGCGGACGCTCCGCGGCGTCGTGGCCGCACTGGAGGCGAGGGGCGTCCCTGCCGTCGTGGCGGTCCATCCGTGGGACCTGGATCCCGGCTTCCCGCGCATGAGGTTCCCGTTCCCGCAAGGCGTGCTGCACTACGCGGGGCGCGAACGTGCGGAGTCCCGGCTCCGCGGCTTGCTCGCGGCTCACGAGTTCGGCCGGCCGCTCGCCCGGAGCGACTCGCGCACGGCGTTGAAGAAGGAGACGTACTCTGGAGTGCGGTAGTCGGGGTATGTCCACTCGCGCGGCACGAAGCTCCCTTTCGTCCAGATCAGCGTCACCTCGGCGTGGATGCCGTCGGCGAGGTACACGCGGTGCGCGTGGTCCTTCGTCGTCGCGAGGACGAGCTTGCTCGTCGTCACGTAGCCCGGGTCGAGGTTGACGCGCCGGGGCGGCGGACCCTCCAGCTCGTTCGTCCATCGCTTGATCGCGGGAAGATCGCTCGGGTCGATGGGCCGCGCGAACGACAGGAACTTGCGCACGAGGTCGCGGCCCATCTCGGCTTCGTAGTAGTCCGTGAAGCGGAACGGGATCTCGCCGCTCTCCAGATCGACCGGACCGAATCGCGCCTCCAGCTCCGCGCGCGGGATCGCCGAGGCGCCGCCCGCGAGGATCCCGACGATGAGCTTCGCGGGCGCGGGGACGCGGATCTCTCCCACGGCGGCAGGATACCAGCGCGGGACCGGCTGTGCCATGATGCAACGGTGACGCGCATTCGCGTCGAGAGAGAACGGTGTCGAGGGAATTCGATGTCTCCGTGCCGAGTTCCGAGCGCCGAGCGAAGGGCATCCGGAGCCCGGGTCTACGGCGGAATCGGGAACCTCCGGATCCGAATCCCGCGTGACGTTCCCACGACCGGACAACCGGCGACATCATGCGACTGGGACGTCCGAATCACCCAGCCCGGGTCACGGAGGATACCAACGCGCGGCCTCACACGCTATGATGCGGCCGTGACGCGCATCCGCATCGAGCCGGCCGGACCGGTCAACTTCGACGTCGCCGTGCCGGGCTCCAAGAGCCACACGAACCGCGCGCTGGTCTGCGCGTCGCTGGCGGAGGGCGAGTCCGTGCTGGCGGGCGCGTCGGACTCGGACGACACGGCGCGGCTGGTCGCCGTGCTGGCGGGGATCGAGCGGCTGGATGCGGATCTCGTCGTTCGGGGAGGAGCGCCTCCCCGCGCGGGCGACTACTTCTTCGGCAACGCCGGCACATCGCTCCGGTTCTTCACGAGCCTCGCTGCGCTCGGCCGCGGGCGTTTCACGATCGACGGCGACGCGCGGATGCGCGAGCGGCCGATCGGCGGGCTCGTGGACGCACTGCGGGACCTGGGGGTCGACGCGCGCTGCGGCGGCCGTCCGCCGGTGATCCTCGACGCGCGCGGGATTCGCGGGGGCCGCTGCACGATCCGCGACGACGCGTCGAGCCAGTTCGTCTCGTCCATCCTGCTGGCGGCGCCGTGTGCCGACGGACCGGTGACCATCGAGGCGCGCCACGTGCCCTCGTGGCCGTACGTTCAGATGACGCTCGACACGATGGAGGCGTTCGGGGTCCGCGTCGAGCGGGAAATCGCGGCGCTCCGGGTCCCGAAGGGGGCGTATGCGGCGAGGCGCATCGAGATCGAACCCGACGCGGCGGCCGCCAACTACTTCCACGCCGCGGCGGCCGTGACGGGAGGCCGCGCCACGGTGCGCGGCTACCGGCGGGGCGCGGGGGAGGGGCGGTTCCTCGACATCCTCGAATCGATGAAGGGGCGCGGCGTCGACGTCGACATGAACGACTGCCCCGACTCCGTGCAGACGCTCGCCGTCGTCGCGCTCTTCGCGGAGGGCTCCACGCGCATCCGCAACGTGAAGAACCTGCGCGTGAAGGAGACGGACCGGATCGCGGCGCTGGGGGCGGAACTGCGCAAGCTCGGCGCCCGCGTGACGGAGTTCGAGGACGGGCTGGAGATCGCGCCGGGCCCGCTCCGTCCCGCCGAAATCGAGACCTACAACGATCACCGGATGGCGATGAGCTTCGCGGTGGCGGCGCTGGCGGTCCCGGGCGTCGAGATCCGGGATCCGGAGTGCGTGTCGAAGAGCTTCCCGCGGTTCTTCGACGTCCTCGAGTCGCAGGGTGTGAAGGTCGTCCGCGTTCCCTGAGTACGGCGCCACACAAATTCCGGACCAGTTGTGGCGCCGAAAGAACGAAGAACAGAGAAGAAAGAACAGAGGACGCGGGGAAGCCTCCCCGCCCCCCTCCTGTTGGTCCGGAAAGAGGAGGGGGTGTGGGGGAGACATCCCCCACGGGCTTTGTTCTTCGTTCTGTGTTCTATGTTCTTTCCGCCGCGGATCTGGTCCCGCCTGCGCGGCCGAAGCCCGCCGCTTCGGCGTGGCGAAGGCCCGAACTTGCGTGCGGCGGTACTGAGCCTCACGACCCGGCCGCAATCTGCTCCCGCATCTCGACGATCTCTTTGATCAGGCCGTCCATCGCCTCGGCCTTCTCCTGGGCCGCCCTGACTCGAGCGAGCAGGTCCGCGACCTTCGCGGACGGGCCGTAGGCCTTGAACGTCTCCGCCAGGTCGCCCGCCTCCGGCGAAAGGCAGAGCCTGGAGATCGCGCTCACGGTCGCCCGGTTGTCCTTGCGGATGAAGTCCGCGAGGTGGCCCAGCATCAGCACGAGCGTCTCGCGGACCGCGACCTCCTCCGCCTGGCGCAGCTTCTCCCGCCACGAGGCGATTTCCATGCCCCCCTTGGGACGGGTGGGCAGGGCCCCGTAGGGTCCCTCACCGTACTCGGAGCTGTCCGCGGCCTGGAACGGGATCCGCAGCCCCATCTCGCTCAAGAGCCCGGTCACGATCGTCGCGGCGGCCGCGAGGTCGGTCGTCTCCGCCCACGGCCGGATCCGGTTCTCCACCTCCAGCATCTCGCGGAGCAGCTTCGACGGCACGTCGAGCTTCTTCTCGTTGAACGGCTCGATCCGGTCGAGGAAGGACCGCATCTCCCGCAGGTGGGCCGCGAACCGCTTCAGCTCCTTCGGATGATGCGTCCGAAGGAAGTCCGCGTCGAACAGCCGGAACGCCCGGGTCGCGACGGGCCTTCCCGCGACACTGATCTGGACCTCCAGGTCGTGGAGCTTCATCACGGCGAACGTGAAGGTGAAGGCCTTCCCGCGGACCTCGGCCAGCCCCGCGACCGATCCGACCTCCTCGGAGGCGAGCGCCAGCGCGCGCCCGTCTCCCGCGAGCCGGTACCGGCGGTGCAGGACTCTCAGTTGAAGCACGGTCCCGTCCTTCTCCGCCGACGGCCCGCCGATCGTCACCCGGAACTTCGGGTCCGCCCGCCGGACGGAGACGACCTTCAGCGGCGCGGGCTCCTCCTGGCAAACCGCCCAGAACGCCATCGCAAGCAGCGTCACGGTTCCTACCTTTCAAGCCGGTCCTGGAAATAGTAGGTGTAGTCCACCTGATCGAAACTCACGTACAGGGTCACGTCGTCGACGACGGGCGTCGCAAGCAAGATCGTGCCCAGTTCCGCTCCGGGCAGCTTGAAGGCCAACCGGTACTGGATCGTGGAATTCACGGCGACCTCCGGCGGAGAACCCGCCGGGTCCTTCACGGGGCTGTAGCCGTCGTCCGATAGCGGGTCGTTCGCGAGCCCGACGATCGAGGCCTCGACGACGGGGTAGAGCGTGGCGGCGGAGGCCCCGTGGTCCGTCAGCGTCGGCGCCCACGTCCCGTCGGGCTTCACTTCCATCCCCTCCCCGTACCACGTCCACGAGATGCCGAGGATCCTGGCCTTCTCCGGGACCGCCGTCACCGTCGTTCCGCTCGTGGTCGAGGTGCTCCACGGAGGCGTCGCCGTGCCCGCGGGAGCCAGGACCCGGTCGCCGGTCCCCGACACGGGGATCGGCCGCGACGTGAAGACCCCCTCGCCGTCGGCCTTGGGACGCGAGTACCGTCCCATGAGCCAATGCTGGAGCGCCGCGTCCTCGGAGCTCTGGGTGTTGTAGAAGTAGATCTCGTCGACCGTGCTGTCCGCGCTGAAGTTGTCGTAGCTGGTATCCGTGCTCCACACCTGCGACGGCGCGCCGATGCGGATCGAATTCCGGTCCCCGTTCTTGTGGAGCGTCCAGTCGATCGCGGCGTCGTTCTCGAACTGCGGGTTGATCCGGGCCATCACCTCGAGGGAACCGGGAAGGACTTCGCCGTTGACGATCACCTTCCACTCCGCGGGAGAGAAGCTGGGCACGTTGTACGAGTAGTTGGGCTGCTGGTACGCGGTCCTCTTCCAGGAGAGGAGCACGTGGACCCACTCGTGTCCCTTGAAGAGGGAGGGTTGATTGTGGCCGTGTCCCTCGTGATTGAGGCTGCGCGTTTCCATGAAGTGGTAGTAGACGCCGTTGCCGTTCTTGCAGAACCCGGTGGCCCATCCCCAGCCGCATCCGAAGAGCATCGACTGCGGCTTGAACGGGAGGATGCCCAGGCCGTTCACGGCGCCGTACGGGGCGGTGAGGACTTCCATCCACGTGCTCTGGTTTTCCGCCTGCGGCGCGTTTCCGACGGGCGCGTTGTGGCCCGGGTTCCACAGGTGGGTGAACGAGGCCTGCGTGAAGACGCCGTACCAGACGGGGCTGCTGCAGGCGGACGTGCGCCGCGACATGTCCGCGTAGAGCCGGGGCTTTCCCGACCGCGCCGGATCGAAGTTCGGCTTGATCCAGTACGAGATCACGCCCTGCTTGACCGCCGTGCTCGCGGCATAACTCTGCGGACTGATCCAGTACGCGAGCCCGCCGTGGCGGTCAAGGTAGCCGCCGTCGAGTCGGAGGTCCATCGGCGCCCGGACGTCGAGGACCGGGAGGCTCGCGCTCCCCGGTCCCGACGGCAGCGAGAACGACCTCGCGAGTCGGTAGCGGTTGTTCTGGTCGACGGTGTCGTACGGCCCGCCGGCGGCTTCGCCGGGGTCGGGGTAGTTCTGCACGGATTCGCCCTGGAGGGCGTTGCTTCCGAGGTCCTTCCTGTACGGATTGCCGTCGGCATGATGGTGCGCGTCGAAGTCCCAGCTCAGGTGCGCGTGGATGGTCTCGCCCATCTCGCTCGCGCCTTGAGGCGTCGCAGCCCACGTGCCCGTCGGCTTGGTCGCCCCGACAGTCTGATGGTTTCCGCCGACCGTCGGGAACGCGATGTAGCCGGCCCACGCGTTCTCCAGAGGCGCGGGGCCGTTGTCGGGTTCGGGCCCGACTTCCAGCGAGCGGTTGTTGTTCGTCGGCACGCCCGACGTCCTCGCGCTGCACGTCCCCGGCGCGAAGTGACTCTGGCTCGTCTCGCGGATGAGGTCGAAGATCTTCAGTCCCGCGTGGACCTTCGCTTCCGCGACGATCTCGTTGTCGGAAGCGGTCAGCGCGTCGTCGCCGGAGACCGGCCGCAGGACGCGTCCCACGGATTCCACGTCGTAGTGGCCGGTGGGGGTGAAGATGAACTCCGTCGACGTGACGAGGAGATCCGTCTTGTCGACGTGCCGGTACAGGTTCCGGTCCGGGTTCAGTTCGTTGAGGTGCACGTTCGGATTGAAATTCGCTTTCAGGACGTCGGCGATGGCGCGACTCGCGACGAGCCGCTCGAAGTCGCTCGCGGCGAGCGGCGTGTTGCCCGTGATGTTCCCCGCCATGATCGGGCCGGGCGGGTGGTCGAAGAAGATGGGCCTCGGATCGACCAGGATCCCCGCGGTCACCAGGTGGTCGCAGAAGGCGTCGAACTGCCTCCAGGTCCGGAACGTCCCGCGGAACGGCAGCGTCGCGTAGTCGACGGCGTCGTGCGACACGGCGGTCCCGTATTGGGCGTGCACCGGGGAACAGCTCTTCTGTTCGCGGCAGGCGATGATCTCCTCGGCGACCACGCTCGCGGGGATGCCGCTCGTCGTGCTGCCCGGTCCCACGATCGGATACGTCTCGTAGAGGAATCCGAGTTCGTCGCCTTCGGGGACGTTGTAGCAGGAGTACGGGCGTCCGGGAGGGAGCGGCATGTTGGCCGGGCTGTAGGTGTGCTTGATCACTTCGTAGTGGTAGGCGCCGGCGATGCTGGTCTCGATGTTGTTGCGTCGCCGCTCGGAGAGGAAGACGCCGCGAAGGTCCGCGAGAAGGGCGATCAGGACCTCCCTCCGGGCCTCGTTCACGTTCACCGGCGCCCGGCTCGTCACCTCGATCCAGACGGGGTTCAGTTCGTCCATCGCGTAGACGCCGTGCGCGAGGCCGTTCGGCGGGAAGCCCGCCGCCGTCGTCGCCGGATAGACCTGGAGCGTCCCGCCCACGGGATTGCCCAGGTAGTCCTTCCCGCGGCCGAAGCGGTAGACGGGCGGGCTGCCGCGCCAGTATGCGACGCCGAATTCCGTTTCGATGGCCTGGGCATGGGCGGCGGTGTACGGCACGGGGTTCGCGACGGTCGCGTCCACCCACGCATGGGCCGTCACGCAGTCGATGACCTGGAGGTACTGGGTCGGGCTCAGGAATTTCCGGAGCTGCATGACGCTCCGGTATCCGCCCGGGGGGCGATTCGCGAGGATCGTGTCGCCGAGCCCGGCGATCGGCGGCGCGAGCGCCTGCCCCAGACGATTCAGGATTCTCCGGAGGTTCCGGCTGCCGGTCGAGGCGGAGCCCCCGTACTGGTTCAGCCCCTCGTTCAGGTGGATCTTGCCGGATGCATCGGTCACCTTGAGGACATACTGGTCCCCGTGGACGGCGTAGGTTCCGGACTCCATCATCCCCGACAGTCCCCGCGGCTGCCCCTGGACGGTCAGAGCCTTCGGGGCCGGCGAGCCGGCGAACGGGTTGCCGTCCTGCTCGAGGGCGAACGAGGGGTTTCTCGAATCCTCGACGGGCACGTTCGCCGTCGCGGTCGAGGTCTCCGTGAGATCGTTGCCCCAGTACTTCCACGGTCGCGGGCCGGAGGCGGGCAGGAGCCCGCGCTCGGCGTTCCGCCTCAGCTCGTCCCGGGCGTGCTCGACGCCCGATTGCGCCAGGAGTTTCGCGCGCACGTGGTCGACGTAATTGCGCGACACGTGCCGCTCGATGGACTGGACGAGACAGAAGACCGTCCCGGTCATCGCGAGGATGACGAGGATGCCGAGCACCACGATCAGAACGACACCGCGCTGCCGAATCCGCGCCGTCCCCATTTTCCGTCCCCCCAAAATGGAGAATCCGCTTCAACGGGTCTGTATGCGATCGGCGGGGATTCGGCGGAGGAAATCGGAGAGGCACGACGATTCTTGAGTGAGGCTCCCCGCCGCATCCTCCTCCGCCCTGCGGGCTACGGAGGACGGGAGCGGCGGCCTGCCCTCCGTAGCTCCCGAAGGGAGCGGAGGAGGGGGCTTCCCCGCGAAGGGGAGGGGTGAACTGCAATGCGTTGGGGATAAAGCGGTTGGGGCGGCCTACTGGATCTTCCGGAGCATCTCCGCCGCCTCTCCGGCGAGCGGATGGTCGGGCGCCTCCTTCAGGAACACCTCGAGGTCCTCCCGCGCCTGGGGGAACTCCTCGCGCTGGAGGCGGATCTTCGCCCGCCAGAACCGGGACTCCGCGCCGTCCGGATTCAGCCGCAGCGCCCAGTCGAAGTCTTCGAGGGCCGCGTCGAGCCGGCGCGTCTCCAGGAGGATCCGGCCGCGGACGAAGTGCGCGTACCAGGAACGGTCGTCCCGGTCCACGGCGCGGTTGAGGTCGGCGAGGGCGGCGTCGAAGTCGCGCCGCGCCGCATGCGCGAGGGCGCGGCCGACGTACGACTTCGCGTCGTTGCACGCCTCGATCGCGCGGGAGAAGTCCTCGACCGCGGCCTCGAACTTCTGCATCTCGTAGTGGACGTTCCCCCGGGCGCACCAGGCGTCGCCGTTCTTCGGCTGGAGCCGGAGCGCCCCGTCGAGATCCTCGAGCGCCTTGTCGTAGAGCCGCAACTTGCGGTACGCGACGGACCGCCGGATGAGGTGCAGCGGATTGCCGGGCTCGAGCCGGATCGCCTCCCGGTAGTCGACGAGCGCGTCCTCGGGCTTCCCCAGGCAGAGGCTCGCGAGGGCGCGGTAGGAGAGGGCGATCGGCCATCGGGAGCGGATCCGGATCGACCGGGAGAGGTGCTCGACCGCGACGGCCATGTCGCCGCGCGCCAAGCGGCAGAGGCCGCGGTATTCCCACGCGTCGGCATTCAGATCGAACCGCGCGATCGCGTCGGCAAGCACGGGTTCCGCTTCCTCGAACTTCTCGTCGAGGACGAGAGCGAAGCCCTGGGCGAAGAGGCGGTCCGTCTCGGCGACCTCGAGCCCGCCCATCGCGGCGAAGTCGGCGAGGGCGCGGCGCTTGCACTCCGCCGCCTCGGGCGGATCGGTCCCGCGCGGGACGCGGCGCGGGCGGCCGTCCACGACGTGGAGTTCGAGGAGGGGACGGAGGTCCTCGTACCAGCGCAGCCGCAGGATGCCCCGTTCAAACCTCGCCGGCGCGAAGAGCGGATCGTGTTCGATCGCCTTCGTGAAGCGCGACTCGGCTTCGCCGCGATGGTCGCGGCCGAGCAGGGCGTGCGCGCGGCCGGCCTCGAGCCAGGCGCGCGGGTTCGTCGGGTCCTCGCGGAGGACGGCCTCGATCTCGTCGATGGCCTGCTGCGCGAGGGCGGGCGCGCCCTGTCTTGGATCCTCCGACTCGTACATGAGCCGGCGCGCCTGGTCGATCCTCTGCCGCGCCGCATCGATCCGCGGGGCGATGCGGCGGCGCCGCTCGTCGAACGCCCGCCGCTCCTCGAGCCGCGCCTCGGCCCGGAGGCGGGCGGCTTTCTCGCGGCGCGCGTAGGTGAAGGACGCGCCCGCGAGGGCGGCGAACGCGAGGGAGAAGAGGACCGCCGAAGCGGTCACGGGTCGGCGCCGGACGGCGCGGAGGAGCCGTACGGGCCAGGCGGGGGGGCGCGCGAGCACGGGCTCGCCGTCGAGGAAGCGCTGGAGGTCCGCGGCCATCTCGCGGCCGCCCGCGTATCGGCGCTCGGGCGCGGCGTCCATGGCCTTGAGGATGACGCGCTCCAGATCCGGGGGGATGTCGGCGCGGCCGGAGGGCGGCACGAGATCGCCGCGGATGACCCGCAGGACCGTGTCGAGCGGCGTGCGTCCCCCGTAGGGCGGCCGGCCGACGGCCGCGTGATAGAGCGTCGCCCCGAGGGCGTAGACGTCGCTGCGGGCGTCGACGCGGGAGAGTTCGCCCGCCGCCTGCTCGGGCGGCATGTACGCGGGCGTCCCCACGGTCACGCCGCTCGCCGTCCCGGTGCGGTCGATCTCCAGGCGCCGCGCGAGCCCGAAGTCCATGATGTAGACGCGCATCGCCTCCGAGGGGCCCGTCTGGACCATCAGGTTGGCGGGCTTGAGGTCCCGGTGGATCACGCCGCGCTGATGGGCGAAGTCGGCGGCCAGCGCCGCGTCGCGGAGGATCCTCGCGACGGCGCGCGGGCCGAAGCGCCGGCGCTCGATCCCCTCCTCGAGCGTCTCGCCCTCCACGAGTTGCAGGACGAGGAAGACGCGGTCCGCCTCCTCGACGATCTCGTAGACCTGGGCGATGTTCGGATGGACGAGCGCGGCGGCGATCTGGGCCTCGCGGCGGAAGAGGGTGAGCTCCTCGGGATCGCGGTGCTTCACGAACTTGAGCGCGACCCAGCGGCGGAGGCGCGTGTCCCAGGCCTTCCAGACCTCCCCCATGCCGCCGCGTCCCAGCAGCCGCACTCGCACGAACTTGCCGCACCGGTTCCGGGGATCGAGCGAGGCCTGCGCCACGATGTCCGGGATCGGAGGGGCGCCGGAGTCGGCGTCGAGCGTCTCGGGCGGGTAGCCGTGCGCCTCCAGGAGCTCGCGCAGCGGCGGCGGCGGGACGACGCCGAACGTGAGCGACAGGTTCTGGAGCTCGAAACACTCGAGGATGCGGTCCTCGGGGACGGCGCCGCGATGGGCCAGTTTCTCGGCGAAAGCGATCTCCTGCTTCCGCGCCTCGGGGTCGGGGTAGTCCGCGGGCGGCTCGTAGGAGCGCAGTCGTTCGGCGAACTCCACGGCGGGCATTATAGCTTCCGCGCGGGGGAATGCGCGGATAGGATGGCGGGAACGAAAGAACAGAGAACAAAGTGAGCCGGGGGAAGTCTCGCCCGGTCCCCCTCTTCCGCCCGTGCCGCTGCGAAGGGGGTGCGTTCTCGGGTCCATGTTTCCTGCCCACGGGTCCGGAGACATGCGTTGATCATTCGGATCGGCTTCTCCTGGTTCTTCGTCCGCGAGCCCGCGCCTGAAATGCCGGCCGTACCGCCCGGCGTGACGCTCTCCTCCGCGGGGCCGGACGATCCCGCATGGCGCGTGCTCACCCGGCCAGCGGGGGCGCGGGACACGGCCGTGGTCCGGGTGGGCGGGGAGCCGGCCCACGTGAGCGCCGCGTTCGAGAATCCCGGGGGGATCGTGCTCGGCGGCTCGTTCACGCGGCCGGTGTTCCGCGGGCGCGGGCTTTACCCGCTGGCGCTTCGGTGGCTCTGCGCGCGCCTCGCGCGGGACGGGGTGCGGCGCGTCTACATCAGCACGAGCGTGATGAACGCCGCGTCGCGCCGAGGGATCCTCGCGGCGGGGTTCCGCGTGGATCGCGTGGTGATGAGCATGAGGGTCGGACCCTGGGATCTCGGAAGATGGCTGGATGCTGTGGTGAGGTCGGGAAAGCGTGCGCTGGGACACTGAGGGCGGCGCAGACCTCGCGATCATGGCAGACGAGAAACTCCCAATCTCTATTCTCGCCGTCGTGCTCTCAATGCAACATGAGTCCCCCATATCTGCTCGGCACACTTCGCAGGATTGCGATTGATCGTCCTACCCCAGAAAGTCAGCACGGTCCAGCCCTCCTTCTGCAGGTAGTTGCGCTTCGCTGCATCCAGTTCGAGCGTGTCGGGGTTTCCGTGGAAAGCGTACCCGTCGCAGAAGACCGCGAGCTTGACGTCTGGCCACGCGAAGTCGGCGACGGTTACCCGTCGCCCTTCCTCCCTGAATTCGTATTGGATCGTGGGAGCCGGCAGACCATTCGTCCCGCGAAGCGCTTCTTGGAGAGACGCCTCAATCGGAGACTGGGGTCCGGGCGTTCCGGGCAGTCGTCCGAACCTCAGCAGTTCTTGCCGACGTTGAGCGAAGTCCTGTCTCAGCGAGTTCTCGGCGTCGCCGCGCTTGCCCGTCTTTCGCGGCACCCTCTCCATGTCCGAGAAGGTCAGCAGCAGGTCGCGCACCGTTCCCTTGTCGAAGGCGCCGTGGAATCGCTGATTGCGATACGTCTTGAGGCAAAGGTAGCACGATCGAATGCAGTCGTGATGATAGAGTCGCTGCATGGCATGTTGGGCGACCTCCGGCCACCGAACCGCCATCTCCTCCAGGTAGCCTGCCCCGCCCGGCACCGTTTCATAGAAGATGATCTCGTCCATGTCCTTTCCGCCCGGCCCGGAGCGAGAGAAGGCCGCCAATTCCGACGCCTCGAGCTCCAGCAGACTCGCCGCTCCCAGCAGGATCGCTTCGGCCAACGTGTGAAGACGGCCCGATGCCTGGAAGCGCTGATCCGCCGGGGCTTCGATCATCTTGGGAACGGTCAGGATCAGCACGTCGGTGGTGAATTGATAGCCGAGGATCAGCGGGGCCGGATCTCCCGCGCAGTATCGGGCGTGCTCGGACGACCACTTGATCGCACGGTCCGACTCCTCCGGCAGGTTCGGATCGAATTCCTGGTAGCGTCCGCACTCACGGCATAGGCGGAACCGAATGGGTTCACCTCTCTTCTCCGACTTGCCCCAATTGGTCACCAGGACCTCGGCCCGCCGACGATATTCCAGCGGCGCCCCAAGGTAGGGATAGACGAAACTCCCGTCTTCTCCATTCCTGAGCAGGTGCTCCTTTCTCCGGTAGTACTTCTTCTGCCGCGACTCTTCCTCGGAACCGATCTTGATATTGACCTCGGCCTCGAAGTCCTCCACGAACGCGCACTCGATGGCCCCTTCACGGAACGTGCCCTTGCAGTTCGGGCAGTCGTTCAGGATCTCCTCGCTCGCCTCCCCGCAGGCATCGCAGAAGACGAACGAGCGGAGTCGCCCCGAACTGGCCGCATCGGCGCGTCCCAGCCTTCCGTCCGCTGAGCCGGGTCCGCCGGCGAACAACGCGCGAATGGACCTCAGCTTGTGACCGTTGGCATAGACCAGATTCCCCGGCGCGAATTCCTCGATCGCGATTCCGGAGGGCCTGTAGATCGTCGGCGTGTCGTCGACCCCGGGATCGAGACTGAATGTGTCTTGTGGGAACTGATAGGCAGGAAGGAACCCGCGGGTCGAGAGGTAGTTCAGCGAGTACCCTCGCTCCAGGTCCGACGTCAACTCGATGTAGGCGCGGCGTCGCGCCCTCGCCTTCTTCTGATCCAGCGTGGGAGCCCCGATCTTGGAGTAGGTTTGGTACTCCTTGTCGAGCTGCTTCACCCTCTGCCACCAACGATCGAGGATGCGTTCGAGCTCCTTGGGAAATGTATCGACGAGATCTTCGCACTCTTTCCGGCCATAGCCATGGAGCCGCCCGGCCTCCCGGTCCCTTCGGAAGAGAGCCTCGAGGCGGTCGATCATCTCCGCCCGCCGTTCCTGGACCTCCTCGCAGAGGTCCCGGATCGCTTCGGGCATCCAGCGGGTAGGGGCTTCGAAGTTGTCCAGGAGCTCCTTCATGAGCCGGGGAAGCTGCGCCTCGGCTTGCTCCAGGATGAGGGAGTTCAGATGGCGCCGAACGACATGGAGGTTGTCCAGCCGGAGTCGGGGAGGCGAGAATCGCCCCGTGACCAGCCACTCCGGATTCTCGAACGCGTGGCGATCGTGTGCCCCTCCCGTGCAGAACGTGGAGATGTACCCGATCCCCAGGCGCCGGCCCGCGCGTCCCACGCGCTGGGCGTAGTTGGCCGGCGTCGGAGGGGCATTTCGGAGGACGACGGTCAGCAAGTCGCCGATGTCGACGCCCAGTTCCATGGTCGGGGTGCAGACCAGCGCCTCCAGCTTTCCGTCCTTGAAACTCGTCTCCCGCTTCGCGCGCTCTTCCCCGGAAATCTGGGCGCTGTGCTCGCCGACCCGGAGTTGGCGCGGGTCCTGCTCGGTGTAAAGGCGGACATAGTAGTTGTCCTGATCGATCTTGTCCGGCTTGAGCTTGTCTCGCCGGCACTTCGGACAGACCGGAAGATGATAGGGCCTCCATTGGCGACATGCTTCGCAGCGGTATCCGTCCGCGCACACGGCCAGTCGGATGACCCGCGGATCGATCTGGAGAATTGCCATCCCCGGGACTCGCTCGGTCTTTCCCAAGGGGAAGTTCGGGACGCGCACGAGAATCTCGTAGCGCACCAGGGCATCGACCGCGGCCCGTACGAATCGCTCCGCGACGTCGCGATCTCCGACGATCGCCTGAATCAGGGAGTGCAGCGCGGGCGCTTTCCCCGCCGTCCGGTTTTCGCGCACGAACCCGAGAATGACGCCCGCCTTCGCTTTGCGGATATGATCCGGACGGTCCAAGGCGTATCCCTTGGGAGCCTTGTCCTGCTCGGGAAAGCGGGCGTAGTACGGGTTACCCTCAAGCTCGCGACACCAGCGCTCTTCCGTATTGAGGTATTTCTGGAAGAAGGGATACGCGACCGCCCTGGATTTGCGCATGATGTCCAGGAACGCCCGGACCAGATTGGTCGCCCCCTTTTCGTCGAGTCCGGCGTGCCTGCACGCCTCCCTGAACTTCTCGTCCTTGGCGACTTCGTCCAGGAACTCGTATTCCACGGCCACGAGGCCGAGATTCTCGAGGGCGATGCGGAGTCGGGAGAATCGGGTGATTTCGTTGGCCATCTGGAACGTGATCGCGTCGCTCCATCGCTCCTTCTCGAGTCTCGTGGGCCTGCCTTCCACGAATCCCAGGCGCTGGTAGTGATCGAAGATGATCTGAGGGAGCTCATCGAGCGAGACTCCTCGGCCATTCGCCTTGTGGACTTCGTGGGCGATCACATGCCGGAGGGCGAAGGCCCGATGCTTGTCCGAGGTGTATCCTGCCTGATGAGCGACATCCTGGCGATTGTCGGCGAACACCAACAGGCGTCGATCCTGCCCTTCCAGGGGATCGAGATGGTGAGTCATGATCGCCGAAACGGTGGAAGCGGTCCCCGTGCGGAGCGGCGAAACGATGTCCACTCGCGTGTTCTGATCCTCACACGTGGGGCACTTGTTGAGCTTCCCCTCGGCCATGAGGTACGGAATGGCCGGCGTGTGGCACTCGGGGCACGCTCCATCCCGCTCCTGACCGCAGTGCACGCAGAGCTGGATGGCGCGTACTTTCTCTTTCGCCTTCGACTTCTTCTTGGGCGGGGACTCCTCCTCGTCGTCTTCGTCCTCTCCCAGTTGATGCAGCTTGGGGGCCAGGAACCGCGTGTTTTCGTCCGAGAAAAAGTCCGCGGTCCCGTAGAGACGCCCCTCGTCGTCCGTGCGGGCCTTTACGAAATCCTGGCCGCACGTCCTGCACAGCGCCGCGGGATAGGCCATGGAGCCGCACTTGTTGCACTCGTCGGCCCCTTGAAAGACGAGCTGACGGCACGCCGGATCCAGACAAAGGTTGACGTCGTAGATCCCGTGGAAGAACGCGTGGAACTTCGGACGAAGCCGCGGAGGGCTCCCGTCCTCATAGGCGCTCCCCGCGACCAGATAGGCCTCGATTTCTTGCAGAAGGACTTCCCTCGGAAGATCGGCGCGATCCGGAAATCGCGTTCGAATCCGATCCACCGCGTTCTCGACGGAGGCGGGCGACGCGAAGACCTCTTCCAGAAGTTCGACCAGCGAGTTCCCGGCGAGGATCACCCCGATTCTCTCGGACACGCTTCCTGACGCCGGCGCCGTTCTCCCGGTCAGCGACTCCGCGAAGGCGACCAGCGAATCGGTGTCGTCGGCGCGGAGCTCACTCAGTTTCCATCTCCCCAGAGGAGGATCGTACGGGGGAGCGGACCGGTCCGGTTTCACGTACTGCTCGCCGACGATATCCTCGGCCGCGTACGCCTCTCCGACCAGCACCGAGGCGAACTCCGCCAGGGCCTTGGACCCCTCATCGCCCGACGCCACCGTGGCGGAGGTTCCGATCCCGACCAGTTCTCCCGGCGCCAGCGAGGCATGCGCTTTCACGCGGCGGATCAGGCAGGCGATCTCGGTAGCCAGGGCTCCCCGATACGAATGGAGTTCGTCGAGCACCAAGTACCGGAGCGACCGCGTGAAGAAGACGCGGTCCTCCTTCCGGACCAGCATGAACTCGAGCTGCTTGTAGTTCGTGAGGATGATGTCCGGAGGCGACTTTCGGGCCGCCTCCCTATTCTTGAGTTCGTACTCGGCCGGCGCCTCCCTGAGAGAGCCGACGGCCGCATCGCTGTCGCCCGTGTAGAGATAGTAGGAGAGCCGTACGCCTGTCCCCCGCAGCAGCCGCCTCATCCTCTCCAACTGGTCGTTGGCGAGCGCGTTCATCGGATAAAGGAGGATCGCCTGGCTTCCGGTCACCCCTTCCTTCTTCCGCCGAATCACCTCGCTCAGGATCGGGAGGAGAAACGCCTCCGTCTTCCCCGAACCCGTTCCGCTCGTCACGACAAAGGGCCTGCCGGCGATCCCGATCTCGAAGGCCGTTTGCTGGTGCTTGTAGAGGGGGAACTTCTTGAAGGACCAATTGAGTCTTGCCAATTCGGGCTGCGCCTTGCCGCCCGCGACGAGAGCTTCGAGCGGCACTCCCTTCTCGAACTCCCTGGACAGGGTGACGTAGGGCCCGCGGACCACGATATCGGCCTGATCGAGACGCGACTCGAACTGATCGCGGAGCTTCGGGTCGAGGAATCGGTACGAAGTGCGAAGAAAACGCCGGTATTGGTCGATGACGTGGCGCTCCGCTTCGGCGATGTTCGTCCGCATTCTCGACTCCTGTCCCAATAAGCCGGCCGGTCCATTCCCGCATCCCCGCGGCGCGGAAATGAACCGCGGACTCATTGGTTCATTTCAGCGTGGTTCATTTCGATCGTCTCCCCCTCTTGCCGGGAACGTAATGGGCCGCTCTTCCCCGACCCCGGAGTTCGGCAATTCCTTCTCCGACAAGCTCGCGCGCCAGGCGGACCGCCTCGGTCCGCGAATAGCCCGAGATTCTGCGGATGTCCGCGTTCGTCATCCGGCCGCGCTCCTTGAGGACGCTCTCGATCCGCAGTCGGACCGCTTCGTCGTCGAGTGGAAGATCCTGGTCGCTGTGATCCGGGCCGCGCAGGCGGTCCGAAAGATGTCGATCCAGTCGATAGGCGGTGCCCCGCCCGCGACCCTGGGCGACGAGGTACTTGCGGTCCCGCAGCTCGATCAGCTTCTCGGCGGCCTGCTCCTCGGTGAGCTGGAGCCGCTCCGCCGCCGACCAGCGATCCAGGTGTCCGCGATCCACGACTCCACGCAGGACGATGAGGTCGTCCACGTCCAACTCCTTGCCGGCCCGGCGCTCCTCCGCGACGAAGACCGCGAACTCGCGGTGGGTCTTGAGCGAGATCTCCACTTTCACGAAACTCTCGCTCCCCGTGTAAGACGGCGGTCTCTTCCCGAGCCCCAGGAGCTCATGGTAGATGCGGTCGACGCCGAGACCCGCCCGGTTGACCAGTCCGACGTGCTGGAAGACGCCCGCCAGCAGGGGATTCCGCCGCGCCGGAGGATGGCGAAGAATGTTCTCGGGTCTCACGTCGGCGATGAAACCGCCGGGGTTCGAGATCTCGAGGCGATCCGGGTACAGGCTCACGTACACGGACTGCTGGACGAAGTAGTCCCGGTGCACCAGCGCGTTCAGGATGGCCTCTCGCGCCACCCACCAGGTCAGGTCGGGAATCGCGATCTCCGCGAACCCGCGGGTCAACGCCGTTTCGATCTTCAGGTGCTTCTCCAGCAGGCGCTGGAGCTGGTCGAGGACGTCCAGGAGCGGGCCCTTGAGGTCGCGGCGGTCGTCCATCTTCGTGGACGACGACAGCCGCAGGAAGACGACCTCGTTCTGAGGCGCGAAGCGAGCCAGCGTGACCGGCAGCCCCATCAGGAGGGCGGCCGCGAAGGTCAGCTCTCCCTGCTGGAGGAGTCCGAGATTCCTGAGGAGTTCGCCGTCCGGAAGGCGGGCGAAGGCGCGGTTGTCGCCCTCCGTTTCGATGATCTTGCGCAGTGCTGCAATCTGTTCCGGGTCGAGATCCGCCAGACCCGTCCCCGTGATCACCTCGGCGGTCAGATCCCGCCGCCCTCCGGAGAAGAGGAGCTTCTGGATTTCCGGTCCGGTCAGCGGCTGCGAATACTTCCCCATGCGTATCTTGGCCATTCCTTCGGTCGTCGTATGGGGCGGCATGCCTCTCGGCACGCGGATGACGCGGATGAGCCCTTCCGGCTCGACCAAGTCCTCGATGTCGACGAGGATGTGGGGGGTGGTTCCCTCGTAAATCAGCTTCCGAAGTCTCTCCGCATCCACGCCGGGGGCGCCCTGGATCGCTTCTTGACGCGTGCGCTTGCTGTCCGCAACCCCGAGAAGAATCACGCCGCCCCGGGCATTCGCGAAAGCCACGGCCGTTTCGCGGAGGTCTCTTACATTAGAGTCGTAGGCCGCGGGATGAGGATTCCACGGTTTGCATTCCAATACCTCGGACTCGATGTCATCGGCCTTGTGCCCATCGAGCCTCTTCAGCAGCTCGCGTATCTCATTGAGCGTCACTAGTAGCTATAATACATCATAGTAGTAATGAGTCAATAATCATTATATTGAGTCGCTACCTCCACTTCGCGAGCTGATCGATGAAGTAGCCATGGAGTTCCGGCCGCTTCTTCTTGAAGCCGGGGAAGGTGTCGAGGATGTGCGCGAAGTCGTCCGCGTCCAGGCCGTACGCCTCCGCGACGGCGCGATTCGATTTCCACAGGAGCGGCCACGCGTCACGATCCTGGCTGATGTGCTCGTTCTTGGATTCCCACGCCAATTGGGTCGGGATCTTCGGGAGCCGGTTGGTTGCGGCGGCTGCGGGAACCGGCATGGGGTGCATGTAGGTGAAGCTCACGGAGACCCCGGCCGTTCTCATGCGAAGAGCGTAGTCGAACGACAACGAGTTCAGAACTACGGATGCACCGACCTGATCGACGTGCTTGAGGCGCATGCCAGACAGCTTGTGCGACGTTGCGGTCCCGGCGGGCAGGATCGCGGCAATGCACGTTCGCTCGTTGGTGTTGCTCGCCGTCTCCCGGAAGACCAGCGTCGGCTCGTTCCGGGGCGGCTTGGCGTACTTCGCCTCCGCCTGCGCCACGTTGAGCCACCAGCGGACCGGCTTGATCCCGACGACGAACTGATCGACGTGCTTCCCTTCGAAGACCGGCCAGAAGCCCTTCTCCCGCATCTTCCGGATCAGTTCGCCTGTCTCCTTCGGCGGCTTGCCGAGCACCGACTCGGGCGTGTAGAGGCGCTTTGTCTTGGGGTCCGTCCAAAGGTCCTTGTCCTCGCTGGCGTTGAAAACACAATCATGCAGGCGCCAACTGATGAGCTTTGCGCCCCACGCCCCCGGGCCTTCGCTCTGGAGCGTCGGTCTCCCCTCGTACATCTTCCGGATGATCTGCTGGTCGCTGGCGCTGCGATACTCCAGGAAGGCCAGCGTCTCCGGCGAGAGTCGCGCGATCTCCTCGCGCTTCATGCGCACCATCCACGGCTTCGAGCCCCCCATCTCCAGTTCGGCCAGATCGTGGCGCATGAAGGCGGCGTCGAACGACTTCGACTCGACAGCCTCTTGAAAGACCAGAGAGACGAACTTGTAGCTTGAGTGGATGGGGAAGATCTTTCTCTTGTTTTCGAATCCGTAGAATCGGAGGACCGCCGCCTCCTCGATCAGCATCCTCCTGATGCCGACGCATCCATCGCCGTTGTAGAGCACCGAAGGGACGACGAGCCCGACGATTCCTCGATCGGCCGCCAAACGCGCCGCGCGGTCGACGAAGTATTTCGAGACGTCCTCATGGGCCGCTCCGGAACGGCTTTCCGAATGAGGGAAGTCGCCGCTCTCGCGCAGCACCCGCGCGGCCGCCTTTGTCCTCTCCTGGTAACGGACAAACTCCTCTCGCAACCCGGGCTTCGCCCGGTGAAGCTCTTCGATGCGCCGTTCCAGGTCGTTGCCCTTGAATGCCCGGATCAGGACGTCGAGGTCCGCGTAGAATTCATGCTTGCTCGGGAGGACCTTGTCCCACGGCGGGTTCCCGAGGATCGCGCTGAAGCCGGGCGTTCGCTCATCGAGAAGGACCTCGGGAAACTCCAGTTCCCAGTGAAAGAACCGCTCTTCCTGCCGCGCTCTTCGGAAGGCGGGGGACCATGGGCGGGACTCGACGTGTCGTTCCAGACGCTCCACCGAAGCGGATGCGTCGCAGAGGACTTGCCACTCGCCCCAGATCTCCGGCACGAAGGCGGACGAGGAGCGGAGATCGAAGAGAAGCCGGGCGGCCCGCAGCGTCTCTTCGGCCTTGGCCCGCAGCCTCTCCTTGTGCCGGCGCTCCTCGAGGCTGTCCGGCTCGATCTCGCCTCCCGGGGCGATCGCGATAAGGCTGCGCGTCTCGGCCGCCTCGCGCACCTTCTCGATCACGGGATTCGCGAAGAGGTCCATCTGCTCAGCATCCGATTCGCGCTCCATGCTCTTGAGCGGCGGATGATGGAGACGGTCGAGCCACGTCCCCAGGAGGGCGTTGCCGCAACGGACATGGTGATCGAAGAAACTGAGGGGGCGATCTCCCGCCAGCGATTCGATCCAAAGCGCGACCCTGGCGAGCATGACCGCGGTCGGATTCAGGTCCACGCCGAACAGGCAGCGTTCGGCGATCCGGCGCTTGCACCACGCCCGCGCTTCCGAGTTGGCGGCTCGCGCGTCGCGGTCCGACGCCTTCCAATCCGCGTCCCAGGCGGGTCCGGTCGTGCTTCGAAATTCGGCGGGGGCCTCGCCGTGACTCTTCTCCACGTAGGCCCGATGGAGCGCCTGCCCCAGGAATCTCATCGCTTCGACGAGGAAGTGGGCGCTGCCGCAGGCGGGGTCCAGGATGCGAAGAGCCTCGATCTCCGCGGGCCGTTTCCCTTCGACCAGAGGTCCCAGGGTGTGGCGTACCAGGTCCTTCACCAGGGCGGGAGGTGTGTAGAACGAGCCCGAGCCCTTCCGACCCGCCCCGGGCATGAAGAAGAACGAGCCGGGGGCCAGAAGCCGGACGACCCTGGCGACGCCTCCCCGGGATGGCTCTTCCTCGTCTTCCGTCTCCTCTGCGTCCTCCTCTTTCTCCTTCTCATCGGAAGAAACGAACCGGGCCAGATCCGTTCCGGTCAGGTCGAGGCCCGAGAGGGTCAGTCCCCGCGCTTCGCACAATCGCCCGACCTCGGCGACGGGAAGCAAGAGCGGCCGTCCCTGAAGGCGAATCTCGAACAGGGGTTCCGCCGCGACGCGAGGCTCGAACTCCAGCAGCCCTTCGTACACCGCGCCGAGGCTCTCGATGTCGAGTTCCCGGAACGAGACCCGCTCGTACCCGACGCCGGCCTTGGGAGAGGTCGTCGCGAGTTGGAGGAGCACGCGGGCGACGAGTCGGTCGGACAATCGCGCCGCGGAGAGCAAACGTCCCTCGGGAGTCTGCGAGCTGAAGAAGTCGCCGCCGCGGGCCGGGATGTGCTGCCAGTGGGTCGACTCGGTCAATCCCTCGTCGAAGACGCGGAAGAGCGCGCAAAGTCGTTTCCAATAGGCGGCTCGGTTGTCGGCCCATCCCTGGCTGCCCTGGCCGAGGATCTCCTCCAGCAGGCCGGAGATGGAATACGAGTCCTGGTAGAGACGATGGTCGATGAGTCGAGGATCGCGCGCCTCGGCGTAGAGCACGAAGAGGACTCGATAGAGCCCGAGCAGCGCGGCGTCGCGGAGGAGCCTCGTCGTTCCAGGATGCGGCGAAGGCGGTTCCAGCGATAGTCGATGTCTCGATCGGAGAACCGCTTGTCCTTGCCGCGTCCCTGACCGAAGACGGTGAGGAGAAAGTAGTCGGAGAAAAACCCCCGGACGTTCCGAAGATGCTGGAGGCTCACTCGCCCCCCTCCGGCACCAGGAACAGGGCGCCCAGCGGTCGGGGAGCCTCCACCTTCACCTGGCGGAAGTCCGCGATATCGCGTCGTCGCTCGTCGGCGTATTGGCCGACACGCTCGCGTCGAGCCGCATAGAAGCGCTTGCCCATGCTGCCTTCCGCAAACAGCCGAAGTTGCTGCGTCTCGGGTTCTACGAGCCCGCGCCCACGAGTCTCTTCCTCGTCGATCTCCACGAGCCTGGCTTGGACGTCTCGGTCGAGGTCGATCTCCAGCCTCCGGGCCACGGCATTCCGTTCGCGACCCAACTCGTCCGCGCGATCATTCAGGCGTCGAGCCGCGATCTCGGCCGCCTTGGCCGCCATGGCCGGAAAGGCGTTCTTGAAGGCTCTCTCCAGCGAATCTCCGCGGACTTCCCCTGGAGCCTCTCCCGACAAGAAAGTGAGGTCCTTCCCGGGATCGCTGACATCCTCCAACGAAGGCGTCACTCGAATCGCGAGGAGTCGCTCCTCCAACACCCACCCGGTTCCTTGAATTCCCGTGAGGTACGTGAACAGCGCCGAGGGAGGCTGATCCGCCGGAACGCGTCGGGCGGCCAACCGGCGAACTCGTCCGTCCACGGTATAGGCTTGGAGAAGCCGGCGTCGTGCGTCGTCGGCGAACGCACGGATCAGCGGATGGAGCGGGGTGATGTACTCCACCTCCTCGGAACTGGTCCGGGCGGCGACCGAGCGGAGGAACGTGGCCTTCGCATACACCGCGGAAACACCGGGGCCCCGATAGCGAGCTGGCACCTCGATGCGGACGACGCCCCGAGTCGAGGTCTCCCGAACCGCCTGCGCACCGAACAGTTCCGTCACCACTTGGGCCAAGCGATCGTCGTCGGGTACGAGCGGTCTTGCCTGACGCAGGAGATCCGGGTCGGCCTCTTTCGCCCCGCCGGTCAGCAGGGGCTGGACGTCCCGAATGAACTCCTGCGTGCGATCTTCGAAGTGCCTCACCAGCTTCAGCGTGTCCTGCTCGATGGACTCGGAACCGGGTTCCAGCGCGACCAGCCCGGCGCCCAGATCCGAAGCGCCGCCCAGAACCCCCAGGATGTCCGGCGTGGAAACCCGCGCCTCCTGGATGGTCTCGATCTTGCCCACGAGACGATGAAGGATGGCATCCTCGGGGCTGTCCGGGAAGAACATGTAGCGAATCCGGGGCTCCCGAGTCTGGCCATAACGATCGACCCGTCCGTTCCGCTGCTCCAGTCGATTCGGATTCCAGGGGAGTTCAAAGTGGATGACTCGACGGCAGACGTGTTGAAAGTTCAGGCCTTCGCTGGCCGCGTCGGTGGCGAGAAGCACTCGAGCCTTCGACCCCGCGAACTCCTCCTGGATCCGAGATTTCTCCCGCAGCGAAAGACCGCCTCGGAACACGAGCCATCGACCGGCCAGTTCGGGGGTGCGATCGCATTCCTCACGAATCGCTTCGATCGTATCGAGATACTCGGTGAAGACGATGATCCGTTCGTCCGGGTGCTCCTTGAGAATCCGCAGTATTTCGCCGGCGAGGGCGCGCACCTTCGGATCGGGTCCCGTGAGGCCGCCGAGCAACTTCTGGATCTCGGTCAGCGCGCGGACTTCCGCCTTCCGTGCCTTCTCCTCCTTGGGAACTGCCGCGCGCAGGATCCGTTCACGCAGCCGCTCCGCCGCGGCATCGTCCAAGGGCAGATCCGCCTGGTGTTCCCGGATTTCCGCTCGCGTGGGTGCGGGCTCGTCCGCCTTGGCCTTCAGAGACTTGAGGCGCCGATCGATCGTCTCCGCGAGGCCCTTCCGGCTCGAGAGTGCGCGCTTCTTGATGATCTGCATCGCGAAGCTGATCAACTCCTCGTCGTCTCCGCCGGCTGCCGACCGGGCGACTTTCGAACAGTAGCGACCGACTTCGTCGAGGAGTCGTCGTTCTTTGGGCAGGAGAGAAACCGGGAGTCCCTCCACCGTCCGCTTGGGAAAAACCCGCTCGGTCGTTCCGTCCTCCTTCAGACGGATGATCTGGTCCTTCATGCGCCGGATCATCGCGGCATCCACGCGACGGGCGACCTCGGTCAAGTCGCCCTTCAGCGTGGCCATGCTGGGCTCCACCAGCTCCAGCAGAGAGCGGAACGAGTGTGCATAGCCGTTGTGCGGAGTCGCGGTAAGGAGCAGGAGCCCGCGGCCATTCTCTCGCAGCTTGTGGCCCAGTCGAGTCCGCTGTGTCGCGTACGGATTCTGCGGCGATCCGGATTCGGCAAGCGCATGGGCTTCGTCGACGATGATCAGATCCCATGTTTTCCGGAGGGCGCGACGGAGGGTGGTTTCCTTCTTCAGGTAGTCGAGAGAGGTCAGGATTCTCGGCAGAGCGTCCCAAGGGCTTACCCCGGCCGGGAGAATGGACTGGACCCGCTCCAGGCCTCCCACGTTTTCGATGACCGTGAAGTCGAGACCGAACCTCTCCGCGAGCTCATCCCGCCACTGGTGCAACAGTCCCGGAGGAACGACGATCATCGTGCGGTCCGCTCGGCCGCGGGCCATGAGTTCCGCGATGACGATCCCCGACTCGATCGTCTTTCCCAGACCGACGTCGTCGGCCACCAGGAGGCTCGGGCGCGGTTTGTTCAGAATCCTCAGGAGCGGAGCCAGTTGATACGCCTCGAGTTGGACTCGTCCGTACGCGGCCATGCCGGGAACGAGAGTATTCTCGACCAGCGTCGTGGAAAGGGCCGCGTGTGCGTTCGACCAGGATGAGAAGGAGTCGAGTTCGGCCGGGTCGAAAATCAGATTCTCCTGGGGGAGAATCTGAACCTCATCCGGGGGGACGAGCACGGAGATCGAGCTGGGATTCGCTCGATCCAGTGCGACGAGGTCGAGGGAATGGGTCGTGCCCGACAATTTCTCCCGGCGCACGACCCTCCACGGGCGATCCCGCACTACGACGCGCTCACCGGGCCGAAGAGACTCCGCTCGAATCCTCGCTGTTTCTTTGCTCATACGCTGCGGGGGTAGCCGGCGAGCGTAACCCAACCGTCCCTTGTGAGCAAATCATTCGCGGTCGCAATCGAGATGATGGGATTGCGAAGGGGCCGAGCCGCTCCGCGGATTCAGCGCGTTCCGCCGTTCAGTCCTCTTCAGGGTGCCTACGCCGCGCCGGCTCCCCGTAGCGGCGCATGAGGTCGTTCTCCACCCCGAACTGGTCCAGGACGCGCGCGACGACGAAGTCCACGAGCCGCTCGACGGTCTCGCCGCCGCCGTAGAAGCCGGGGCTCGCCGGCAGGACGACCGCGCCCGCGCGCGTCAACCGCAGCATGTTCTCGATGTGGATCTCGGAGAGCGGCGTCTCGCGCGGGACGACGATCAGCTTTCGCCGCTCCTTGAGGCACACGTCCGCCGCGCGCTCGATCAGGTTCGAGGAGGCGCCGCACGCGACGCGGCCGAGCGTGCCCATCGAGCACGGGCAGATCGCCATGCCGGCCGTGCGATACGATCCGCTGGCGATCGGGACCTCCAGGTCCTTGTAGTGGTGGAAGACGACGTTGTCTGGCGCGTCACCGAGGAGGGCGCGCACGCAGCCCGGGCCGTCCGCAGGATCGACGGGGATCGTCAGCTCATGCGCGATCACCTTCGCCGCCGCGTCGCTCAACGTGAAGTGGACGGTCGCGCCGGTCGAGGCGAGGACTTCGAGGAGGCGCCGGCCGTAGGCGGCGCCGCTCCCGCCCGTCATGGCGACGACGTACCGGTCCATGGGCGCGTTATAGCAAAAGGGCTGGACAAGAGCGAGGGCGGTGCGATCATGGGCGCGTGACCGCGGACGCGCTCCCCCTTCCCTCGGCGATGTACCGCACCCAGCGGGCGCTCTGCCCGCAATGCGGCGCCCCCCTCGCGCTCCAGGGTGCCGGCGCGACCGCCGCGTGCGGTTTCTGCGGAGGCGCCTCCGTCGTCGAGCGCCGCCTGCGCTTCGTCGAACCGGAGGTGAAGGAACCCGTCGCGCGTCCGGCGCCGGACTGGATGCCGGCCCATCGGATTCAGGGCGCGGCCTCGGATCTGGCCCGCTGCGGCGGCTGCGGCGCGGAACTGGAGGTACCGGAAGGCGAGGCCATCGTCCGCTGTCCGCACTGCAAGGGCGAGTCGAAGGTCGAGCGGCGGATGCGCCGGTCCCCGGCCGGGCCCGTTCCGAAGGAGGAGGCGGACCCGGCGACGGAGCGCCTCGTCCGCGCGATCGTCGAGGACAAGGACCTCGCCACTCGGATCGGTCTCGCAAAGCGATTCGACGAGTGGTGCCACATCAATCCCACTCTCGCGAGGCTCCTGCCCGATCTTCTCCGCGTCATGCGGGAGTGCGACCCGCGGCTCGACTGCGCCCTCGGCGAGGCGATCTGCAAGCTCCTCTGCGACGACGAGGGGCGGTACACGGCCCGCGTGCTCGACGCCGCCGAGGAGGTCGCGTTCGACGCGAAGGGCTCCCGCGCGCTCCTGTACAACATCGGGCTCGGCGACGGGAAGGGCGCGAAGCTCCTCCTCGACGTCGCCGACCGGGCCGGACGGCAGGGGGCCGTCGAAGTCGCGTGCCAGGCGCTCCTCTCGATCAACCTGATCCTGGAACGGAACTACCCGCAGCACGAGCCGATCGCGCAGATCATCCTGTACCGGCTGCCGTATCTCGCCGGCCCGGCGCTCGCGTGGGCGATGCGTTTCGCGCAGGGGGAATCGAACGTCCGTTACCGATTCCCGGCGAAGACGCTGCTGCAGTTCATCGACGACTGCGCCTTCGAGCGGCCCGAATTCGCCGTCGAACTCCGGAAGTGCTTTTTCGACGGCGAGGCGAAGAACGAGGGCGACTACCGCGGCCGGCTCGACTTCTACCGCAGTCTGCGCACGGCGGAGGCCCGGGCCGCGGCGCTGCGCGGGCTCGGCGCCCCGCCCCGAGGCGCGTCGCTGCGTCTCCTGGATGCGACGCTCGACCTCGCCCTTCCGCTTCTCGACGACGCGCGGCTCGGCGAGGCGGCGTGCGAGGTGATCGTCGAACTGCTGCGGTCGGGCTCGGGCGTTCCCCAGCAAATCCACGCGCTGGTGAAGAAGAAGGGCGACGCGCTGCCGGACGAACTCCGGCGAGCGTACCTGGAGCGGGTCCCCAACGCGCCGCTCTCCCGTCCGGGCGGCCGGGACAAGGGGAAGGCACCCGTCGAGGCCGAATGGGAGCGCCTCTACGCGCAACTCAAGGAGGGGATGAGCGCGGCGATCGACGCCTGGGAGGACCGGCGGAGGGCGCTGCACGACTATTGGGAACGGATCAAGGAGCGCACGCCGCTCATGATCGCCGCGGGACGGGGCGAGATGGAGAGGGTCCGCGCGCTGATCGCGGAAGGGACTCCCGTGAACGGGACCGATCCGAACGGGCGGACGGCCCTGATGGTCGCGGCCGAGGAGGGGAACGCCGGGATGGCGGCGGAACTGCTCCGTCTCGGCGCGGACGCGGGACTCCGCGACGCGGGGGGAAAGAGCGCCCTGATGCTGGCGGCCGAGGCGGGGCAGGCGAAGATGGTGCGGAGCCTCCCGCAGGACGAGTCGCAGCGGCAGGACGCGTTCCGGCTCGCGTTCCAGGGCCGGCGCGTCGAGGCCATGAGAGTGCTGCTCGAGGACGGCGCGGACCCGGACACGATGGAGGAGGGGGGCGTCACGCCGCTCATGATCGCCGCGCGCGAGGGATGGGACGAGATCGTCGCGATCCTGCTGAAGGGGCGGGCGCGATTCGACCACCAGGACGGCGACGGCCGGACCGCCCTCCTCCATGCGGCCGGGGCGGCGCGCGCGTCGGCCGCTCAGCTCCTGCTCGACGCCGGCGCCGACCCGAACCTCTCCCTTCCCTCCGGCGACACGCCGCTCATCGTCGCGGCGCGGGAAGGTCATCTTGAAGTCGTGCGCGCGGTCGCGCCGCGGATGCGCGACCTCAACGCGCGGGGCAAAGGGGGGTTGAGCGCGCTCTCGTGGGCCGAGAAGAAGGGCCGCCGCGAGGTCGCCGACTTCCTTCGCGCGAGCGGGGCGAATCCCGCGGGGGACGTGACGCTCCTGTTCGAAGCGATCCGCGGCGGGAAGCTCGACGAGGTGCGCCGGATGCTGGACGCGGGCTTCGATCCGAAAGCGATCAACGCCGAGGGCGAGCCCGCCGTCTGCTTCGCGTCGGGATGGGGGAAGCTCGAGATCGCGCGGCTCCTGCTGGAGCGCGGGGCCGACCCGGGGTGCGCGACCGCGGCGGGGAAGCCCCTCATCGTGCGGGCGGCGGAGCAGGGGCGGCTGGAGTTCATCGGGGAGCTGCTGGCGCGAGGCGTGGACGCGAACGCGCGGGACGCGGCGGGAAGGACGGCGCTCATGGCCGCCGCCGTGACCGGTCAGATCGCTCTGGCGAAACTCCTGCTCGATCACGGGGCGGACGCGGCGCTGCGGACCGCGAAGGGGGAGGGCCCAGCCGACTTCGCGCGGATGCGGCGGGACAACGACGAGATGATTCGGTTGCTCGGGGGGTAGCAGGGGACGACGATTATCCGGAGACGATGATCTCCGAGTCAGTCTGCCCGGCGACAAGGACCGTGGAGCGAGCAAGGCCCCCTTGTTTCTGGATTCCGGACGGCGAGGCGATCCCCCAAACGACCCAAGTGAACACGATGTACTCGCCGTCGGGCACACCTTCAAGACGAAACCGGCCTTCCGCGTCTGCGGTTGCCTTGCGAACGTACAACCACTGCTCTGCCGAATCGTGGAAGGGAAACCGCTGCCCCTGCGAGATCCAATTCAAGACCATCCAGAGATAGGGGGTAGCGGGGAATAGAAGGATGGCTTCACCTGCCGGGAACTTCACGTCTCCGCCGAGCGTTCTCATGAATGCTTGACCGATGATGCGGCTCGCTCCTTTCCCGGTGTAGGGGGCGTGGTCTTCGGGGGAGAAATGCGCGGTGAACTGCGGCGGGGGCGGCCCGTGTACAGGGCGATGGCCGCGATGATCACTCCCGTACCCAGACCCATAACCAGTGCGAGCGGAAGACCAACCTGAGGTTGGGAGTAAACGGCAACGGCGATGCCTACTATGAGAGCGAGTAGGAGGATGAAGACCAGTGTGCCCGGAGTAACGCCGAAGCCCTCGGAGAGAATCTCGGTCCAGGACGGCCCGATGCCGCGTGGTGCGAGCCCTTGTCTCGGGGGTCCAATTCCCGGGATCGAGACTTCCGCCTCACATCTCGGGCATGGGGATGTCGTGCCCCGAGCTTCAGGCGGGTACTCCAGCTCGGTGCGGCAATGACGACATCGGACAATCACTCGCTTCTCCATACCGCATTCTGCGATTATGCCACCACGGCTCGATATGGCGGGGTGGACGACATTGCCTGACCGCGGAACTCGCGTGAATCCGGAGCGTTTTCCGCGTCGAGTGTGCCAGCACTCGTGGCACAGAGTGGTGGATGGAGATCGCGAAGGCGACCATCGGCGGCCTTCTTGTGGTGGTGTGATTGCCGGGGTATCATAAACATGATGGCGAAGGACAACGGACCCCTCGGACGACGCGTGGCCTTCCTGGAGAAGGTCTACCTCGAGGATCGCATGCGGTGGAAGCGGACCGACCGGATTCTCGAGGGAATCCTGCGGAACCTGAAGCGGCAGGGCGACCGGCTCGACGAGCAAGGCCGCCGGATCGAGGAGGTGTGCCGCCGGCTGGAAGAGCAGGGCGAGCGCCTGGACCTGGTGGTGCGCATGTTCCGGCGCAAGTTCGAGGAGTAGGTCCTTACTCTTCCCTCTCCGCCCACGGAATCTCCGGCTCCAGCCCGAGCCGGCGGCGCACCATCGCCCACGTCGTGTAGCGGTTGAGCTCCTCGACCTGCGCGAACGCGAGCGGCATCGGATCGGCCGCCGCGAGGAGCTCCAGCGTCAGGTCCGTGAACGCCGCAGCCGCGCGCGCCCGGAGTTCCTTCACGAGCGCGTCCAGCCCCCAGCCGGAGCCCATCTGAACCGAGCCCGCAACAGGGACGTACGCGAAATCCTCCATCGAGACCCGGAGCCACGACCCGAGATCCTCCGTCACGAGGTCGAGGAAGATCCGCGCGTCCCGGGAGCCGTCGAGCCGCTCGAAGAGCGACCGGTCGCGGTCGCGGCGCGCCTCGTCTCCCGACCTGGCGCGCTCCATCTTCAGGATCAGGTTCGCGCGGAGGATCTCGCGGTCCTCCTCGCGGTCGAGGATGTGGAGGGACGGGGCGCCGGCGAAGGCCTTCGCGTCCTGGCCCGCGCCGGCGGACCTCGCGACGAGTCCGCAGGAGACGACCGAGATCGCCTCCCAGGGGACGGCGCCCGTCTCCTCGCTCCCGGCGATGCGGTACGAGAGCGCCGCCTCGCCCCGTTCCAGCCGCGCCGCCTTCCGGGGCGAGGGCAGGGACGCGCGTTCGACGACGGACGCCTTCACGCCCGCGCGCTCGAGGTCGGCGGCGATCGCGCGGGCCTTCTCCTCGTCCAGGTTGTCGAGGAAGATGCCGCGGCCGCGGCGGACGGCCATCCGCGCCTCGACGGGCGCGAGGCCCAGGCGCTGCGCGACGGCGTCCGCGTGGTCGCGGGGATCGAGCGCGACGTCGTCGTGGAGGAGGATGAGGTGCGTCATTCGACGACGACCGGAAGCGGGATCTCGATCGTCTGCGTCTCGAACGAGTCGGCCCTCTCGCTCTCCGGATCGAGCGCCTGGTAGCGGATCGCGACGTAGATCGTGTGCGTCCCGGGCGACCTGGCCAGGAACGCGACGCGGAAGGGCGTCGGCTTGCGGAGGTCCTCGTGGAGGATCTCGTTCTTTTCGAGGGCGATCCCGGGGTCGGAGCTCAGGTCGATCCCGAACTCGCCCCGCCGGTGCTTGTGGCCGTGCAGTTCGCCGAGCGAGCCGCACAACGCCATGCCCGACTTCGGCGAGAGCGTGACGACGAGGATGCCGCGTCCCGGCGTGTCGGGCTGCGCCGCGACCTTGAAGGCGGCGAAGCGCTGCGCGCGCTCGCGCTCGACGGGGACGACCGTCAGGCCGCTCTTCGAGAGGAGGATCTTCGCGCTGACCGCTCCGAAGAGGAGGATGACGACGGCGAGGCTGACGTAGGCGACGGGTTTCAGGTTCACCGGGGGCCGGAGGCGCGGCACGGGCTTGCCGCCGAGGATCGCCTCGGCCGCGCGCGCGATCTCCGACGCGTTCGCGGGCCGCTGCGGCGGCGCCTTCGCGAGCATCGCGAGGACGAGGTCGTTCGTCGCGCCCCGCACCTTCTCGAGCGGCTTCGGCGGCTCGTCCACGTGCTTGCGCAGGAGCGCGACGGGCGTGTCCGCGCGGAACGGCGGGGTCCCCGCCAGCGCCGCGTACATCGTCGCGCCGAGCGAGTAGAGGTCGGACCGCTCGTCGACCGGCTTGCCGTCGCACGCCTCGGGGCTCATGTAGTGGGGCGTCCCGAGCCGCTCGCCGGGCTGCGTGATCGACGAGGAGCAGTCGCGCGCGAGCCCGAAGTCCAGGATCTTCGCCGTGCCGTCGCCGCAGAGGAAGATGTTCCCGGGCTTGATGTCCCGGTGGACGAGCCCGGAGCGGTGCGCGGCGTCCAGGCCGCGCGCGGTCTGCGCGAGGAGGTCCAGCGCCTCCGCCTCCGCGAACGCCCCCTGCTTGTCGAGCCGATCCTGGAGCGACCAGCCCTGGAGCCGCTCCATCACGATGTAGCCAAGACCCGCCTCGGTACCCGCGTCGTGGATCGCGACGATGTTGCGGTGGTTGATTCTCCCCGCGGCCTTCGCCTCGCGCTTGAAGCGTTCGATGTACGCCTTGTCCGACGAGAGGCCGGAGGCGAGGAGCTTGACGGCGACGACGCGGTCGAGCGAGAGCTGGCGCGCCTCCCAGACGGTCCCCATCCCGCCCTCGCCGATGCGCTTCTCGAGGACGCAGCCGCCGATCCGGAAGCCGGGCCCGGGGGCGGGGCCCACCTTCCGCGTCTCGATCGAGTCTTCGGGAGTCTCGGAGGTCACCCCGTCAGACTCCTATCAAGAGTGTCGCGGACGGCATCTCTTCCCCACGCGGGCCTCGAGGCGCGTCTCGCGTCTGTCCCTGAGAGTCTAACGGGGCTCACAGCCCGTACTCCTTCCACTTCCGGTCCACGAGCGCCTTGACGTCGGGGGCCATGACGACCTCGTCCGGCCACGGCCGCGCGAAGCCCTCGCCCGGCCACTTGCGGGTCGCGTCGATGCCCACGTGGGAACCGTAGCCGGGCAGGCGCGACGCGTGGTCGAGGATGTCCACGGGACCCTGGACGAACTCGAAGTCGCGCTCGGGGTCGATGTGGTTGAGCGCCTTCCAGCAGACCTCGCGGAGGTCGTGGACATCCACGTCCTCGTCGACGACGACGACGCACTTCGTGAACATCGCCTGGCCCATGCCCCAGATCGCGTGCATCGCCTTGCGCGCGTGGCCGGGGTATTGCTTCCGGATCGAGACGATCATCAGGTTGTGGAAGACGCCCTCCGGCGGCAGGTGGTAGTCCACCAGCTCGTGGAGGTTCATCTTCATCAGCGGCAGGAAGAGGCGCTCGATGGCATACCCCATCGGGCCGTCCTCCTGCGGCGGCGGGCCCACGATGATCGTGTGGTAGACGGGGTTCTTGCGGTGCGTGACGCACTCGACGTGGAAGACGGGGAACTCGTCGCGGAGCGAGTAGTAGCCGGTGTGGTCGCCGAACGGTCCTTCCGTGCGCCGCTCCGCGGGGTCGATCCAGCCTTCGAGGACGATCTCCGCGTTCGCGGGGACGGCGATGTCGAGCGTCTCGCACTTCGTGAGCGGGACGCCCTCCTGGCGGATGACCCCGGCGAAGAGGATCTCGTCCATGTCGGGCGGGAGCGGCAGGGTCGCCGCGAAACACGTCGCGGGATCCGAGCCGATCGCGACGGCGACCTGCATGCGCTCCTTCGATCGTCGGACGTGGCGCGCCGCGTCCTTGTGCCAGTGGAAGTGCGCCGCCGTCGTGCGCCTGTCGAAGACCTGGAGCCGGTAGCAGCCGACGTTGCGCTTGCCGCTCTCGGGGTCGAAGGTGAAGACGAGCGGGAAGGTGATGAAGCGCCCGCCGTCCTGCGGCCAGCACTTCAGGATGGGGAAGCGGTCGAGGTCGACATGGTCGCCCTTGAGGACGACGTCCTTGCACATCCCGCCGCTCACGTTCTTCGGGAGGAAGCTCGCGGCCTCCATGAGCTTCGGGAGCATCTTCACCTTGTCGAGGAAGCCGCCCTTCGGCGGGTTCGTCGCGAGGGCGAGAAGCTGGCCCAGGCGGTCGGGGAGCTTGTCGAGCGAATCGACGTCGAGGCCGAGCGCCATGCGCTCGTTCGTGCCGAAGAGGTTGATCGCGACGGGGATGGAGTGGCCCGCGACGCGCTCGAAGAGGAGCGCGGGGCCGCCCGCCTTGATCGTGCGGTCCGTGATTTCGGAGATCTCGAGGTCCTGCGACACCTCCGTTTTGACTCTGCGGAGCAGCCGGCGTTCCTCGAGGGCCTCGAGGAAGTGCTGGAGGTCGCGGAAGGGCATCGGGGGAGAAGTATAGCGGAACGCGAACGCCGAATCACGGCAAAGACAGACCCTCCTCCGCGAGCATCTGCTTCAGGACGGAGGGGACCTCGAACTTGCCCGTGGCCGCGGCGATGCGGTCGGACCACTCGCGGAGGTACGCGAGGTCGAGCTTGGCGCCTTGCCGGATAATGATGTCTTCGATATGAGCCAGGTCCTTGCGGCGGTGGGCGACGAGCTTATAGAGGATGAGGTCCTCGGCCGTGGCGATGGGGACGACGCGGTCGTAGATGCGCACGCGAACCGCGCGGGCAAGCGCCCGCTCGTCGAACTCGGTGACACCGAGTGCGAAGTCCACGTCGCGGCCGCGCATGGAGGCCTTGAACCAGGCGTCGATGAAGAGGAGCGTCTCGCTCCGATCGGGGACATGGAAGCCGGCCTTGCGGAGCGCCGCGATCAAGCGCGCGGCGTCGTCCTCGTCGACGCGGATTACGAGATCGACGTCTTCGGTGGCGTGAAGGTCTCCCCAGGCGGGCAGGGCGATCCCGCCGTACACCAAGTAGCGAATGCGCTCCGGTTCGACGACGTCGATCGCGCGGCGGTAGAGATCGTCGATGTCGATCCGGCTCACCCCGTTAGACTCCCCGCAACTCGATTGCACATGCCTGACCTGCCGCCCGGCACGCCCCGGAAGACGTGCACAAGAAACCAAGCGAGTCTAACGGGGCTCACGGGAGCTTCCAGTACTTGACGAGCCCTACGGGGTGGGTCCGATGGGCGGGCGCCGACGGGAATCCGGCGTGGAGCGTGAGGCAGTGCTCCTCGAAACGGCGCAGTCCTTCCTCCAGCGTCAGCGCGCGAAGGCGCTCGCGATGCGCCCGCGCGTTGGCTGCCGCCAGCCGCTTGAGGCTCTCGACCCATTTGGCGTCCACCACGATCCTATCCTATCCCGCCGCGGGGAAGAGAGCAACAGGACCGGCGGCGCGGGCTATTTCACCCGGTACACCATCACGGTCGTGTCCTCGTTGCCGACGAGGACAAGGCCGTCGCGGATGGCGAGAGAAGCGGGGCCGCCGTCGACGACGATATAGCCGATCTCGCGGCCCTTCTCCACGTCCCAGACGGTCACGGCGCCGTCGCCCGCGAGCCAAACCGCCCGCTTTCCGTCAGGACTGAAGGCGGCACACAGGACGCTCACGCCGCGGTTGTCCCACGTTCCGACCTCCTTGCCGGTGGCGACGTCCCAGAAGATCACCGCGGAGCCCAATGCCGCCGAAAGCGCGCGCTTGCCGTCCGGACTGAACCCGACGGAGCCGGCGGCGTCCGCGTGCCGCCACCGCCGCGTGCCCAGGATGCTCACGAGTTCGATGCGTCCGTTCGGCGAACGCGCGATCCGATCCGGCACCGGCCCGGCGAAGTTCTCCTTCCTCCAGTCCGGATCCTGAAGCGCGGCCAGGATCAGCAGCAGCGTCATCGTCATCCCCCGCGAGGTGGACCGGGTTCGCCGATCTGGAAACTTTCCACGAACCTACTCCGGACACCGGGCGGCGTCAAGGGAATGTGCGGGGACGGTCCCGGCCGGGAATCGTCCCGATCCGCGTCCTGATGCGTCGCGACCGGCGATGTGGACGCTTTGTCCGCGCCTGGACGCGCCCCGGCCGGTCACTTCTTGGATGGACCGGCCGGAGAGAACAAGAGCAATCGTCCAGCTACCCGCGCGTCCCGAAGTGCAGCGCCGCGACGCCCCCCGTCAGCAGCTCGTAGCCCGCGTCCGCGAGGCCGTGGCGGCGGAGCATCGCCGCCAGCTCCTCCGGCCCCCACCACGCCTCGACGGAGTCCGGCAGGTACCGGTACGCCTCGGATCGCGAGATCCACTTCCCGACTTTCGGGAGGATGCGTGAAAAGTAGAGGCGGTACCCCGCACGCACGAGGCGGTTCGCCGGCAGGGTGAACTCGCAGATGACCAGGCGTCCCCCGGGGCGCAGGACGCGCGCCATCTCGGCGACGCCGCGCTCCGTGTCGGCCACGTTGCGGATCCCGAACGCGACGGTCGCGCCGTCGAAGCTCCCGTCGCGGAACGGGAGGCGCATCGCGTCGCCCTGGACGAGGGCGACGCGGCCGCGGGACTTGCGGCGCGCGAGCGCGAGCATCCGCCCCGCGAAGTCCACGCCCACGACCTCCGCGCCGCCGCGGCGGATCTCCAGCGCGAGGTCGGCGGTGCCGCAGCAGACGTCCAGGACCCGCCGCGCCTTCCCGAGCTTGCCCACGGCGCGCTTCCGCCACCGGACGTCGGTGTTCAGGCTGAGCAGATGGTTGAGAAAGTCGTAGCGCGGCGAGATCCGGTCGAACATCTCGCGGATGCGCTGCGGGGATTTGTCGACGGGGTCGGCCACCGGGGGATTCTAGCCTCGGCGGAAGCTATAATAAAGGAGAGCATGGGCCAGCCTCCGGACTCCGACTACATCCGCGTCGGCAAGATCGCGGTGCAGCGCGGCCTCATGTCCCGCGAGCAGCTCGAGAAGACGATCCACGAGCTGAGCGACGTCGCTTACGCGCGGATGCGCGAGGGCGCCGACCAGGTGCCCGAGCTGGGGGAGTTCCTCGTCCAGAAGGGGTTCCTCACGGCGGAGACGCTCCGCGAGATCCAGCGCGAGATGGAGCGGATGATCGTCGAGCCGGTCTCCAAGAAATTCGGCAAGTACACCCTGCTGCGGGAGATCGGCCGCGGGGGGATGAGCGTCGTGTGGGAGGCCTTCGACAACGAGCTGCGGCGGCGCGTGGCGGTCAAGTTCCTCACCTCGTACCGCCCGGGCAAAGCCGAGGAGGAGGACGACGAGACGCTGGAGCGCTTCTACCGGGAGGCGCAGACGGCGGCGAAGCTCAAGCACCCGAACATCATCGACATCTACGAGGTGAGCGTCCGGGAGGGGATGCACTACATCGCGATGTAGTTCATCGAGGGGACGACGTTCGGGGAGGCGATCGCGGGGCGGAAGATGGAGCTGCGGGCGTGCGTCGCGCTCCTGCGCGACGTCACGCGGGCGATCCAGCACGCGCACGAGAACGGGATCATCCACCGCGACGTGAAGCCCCAGAACGTGATGATCGACGCGACGGGGCGGGCCGTCGTCATGGACTTCGGCCTGGCGCGGCACGTCAAGGAGAGCCGGCGGCTGACCCTGTCGGGGATCGCGATCGGCACGCCCTCGTACATGTCGCCGGAGCACGCGCAGGGGTCGAAGGGGGAGCTCGATCCGCGGAGCGACGTGTACTCGCTCGGGGCGATCCTCTTCGAGATCCTCACCGGGCGGCCTCCGTTCATCGGCGAATCGCCGATGCAGATCATGCTCGCGACGGTGCAGGACGATGCGCCGGCGCCGCGGAGCCTGAACCCGGACGCCCCCGCGGACCTGGAGGCGATCTGCCTGAAGGCGATCGAGAAGGAAAAGGAGCGGCGCTACGCGACGGCGGGGGAATTCGCGGACGAGCTGGAGCGGTGGCTGGGCGGGGAGCGGGTGCGGGCGCGCCCGCCGTCGCCGACGGCGCGATGGGTGCGGAAGGTCGGGCCGGGGAGGGGGACGGCGCTCCTGGCGGGGGCGATCGTGCTCGTCGTCGCCGCGGCGGTCGTCTTCTCGTGGGAGCGGCGGGTGGAACGGCGGCTCGAGGTGTCGGCGCGGCTCCGCGTCGCCGCGGTCCTGGAGGAGGCGGAGCGGTTCGAACACGCGCGGTCGGAATACTCGGCGGCGCTGGCCCTCGATCCGGCGAACGCGTCGGCCCGCGACGGGATCGACCGGTGCGGGCGCGAGTCGGAGCGGAGGAGCCGGGCGCGGCGCCATTTCGACGCGGCGATGCTCCGCTTCTCCGCCGGAGAGGACGCGCCCGCCATCGAGGAGTTCGACGCGGCGCTCCGCGCGTTCGACCGCTTCGGGGTCGCGTACCACTATCGCGCGCTGGCGCACGAGCGGGCGGGGCGGACGGAGGAGGCGGCGAAGGACATGGAGCGCGCGGCGAAGGCGGAGCCGGGGAACCCGGTCTACCGGTTCGAGCTGGAGAGGCTGAGGAAGAAGGCGGGGAGATAGGGAAAGGCGCAAGGCAAGTGTTCAGCCATCAGCTTTCAGCCGTCAGAAAGATGGGAGTCGCGCCGGCCCGGCTGAAAGCTGACCGCTGAGGGCTGATGGCGACCCCTGAACGGTTGCGGCGCAAGAATCCGGGGCGGGGCCGTCGGTGAAGGATCGCTACGGCGGGAACGCGAGCTCCAGCAGCCGCCCCCACAGCCGGTCGCGTCCCTCTCCCGTCACGGACGACCAGGCGATCGCGGACGGGAGTTGCAGCGACGCGGCCGTCTCCCGCGCGGCCCGTTCGTGCGCGTGGCGCGGCAGCTTGTCGATCTTGGTGACCACCGGCACGATGTCGCGACCGAGCTCCTGCAGGCGCGCCACCATTTCCCGTTCCTCCTCCTCGGGTCCGCGTCGCGCGTCGCAGATGAGGACGACCGCGGCCAGCGGGCGATCGGAGCTGAAGTACCCGTTGAGGAGCCCCACCCACGCCTGCCGCTCCTGCCGGGAGACCTGCGCGTAGCCGAAGCCGGGAAGGTCCACGAAGCACAGTTCGCTGCGGCCGCCCGCGCCCCCGCGCGGCTCCACGACGACGCGGAAGAAGTCGGCCGCGCGGGTGCAGCCCGGTCGTGAACTCGTGCGGACGAGCTTCCGGCGGCCGAGAAGCGAGTTGGTCAGCGAGGACTTGCCGACGTTCGATCTCCCCGCGAAGGCGATCTCGACGGCGCCGGCCGGCGGCAGCGCGTCCACGGTCGGCGCGGAGGCCGCGAACTCGGCGGTCAGGACGGTGGGGCTCTTCACGCGCACCCGTGGCGGGGTCCCGGGTCGGGGGTGTCGGGCGTGTTTCGGGTCCCGGACTTCGGGTTTCCCCTACGCCGGCTCCTTCTTCGCCTTGAGCGCTCGCGGCGCGATGGGCTCCTCGCCGCGGACCTGGCGCTCCGTGACGACGTACTCGCGCGCGTCCTTGCGCGAGGGGAGCTCGAACATCGGGTCGAGCATCAGCCCCTCGATGATCTGGCGCAGGCCGCGCGCGCCGGTCTTCTTCACGATCGCCTTCTTCGCGATCTCGCGGAGCGCCGGCTCGGTGAACTCCAGCCGCGCGTTCTCCATCTCGAAGAATTTCTTGTACTGGCGGATGACCGCGTTCTTCGGCTCGGTCAGGACCATCGTGAGCTGCGCCTCCGTCAGCGGGCGGACGACGCACTGGATCGGGAGGCGCCCGACGAACTCGGGGATCATCCCGAACTCGATGAGGTCCTCGGGTTCCATCGTCTCGAGGATGTCGCCGAGCTCCTGCTCGTCCATGTCCACGCCGGCGGGCACGTCCGTCTTGAAACCGATCTGCTTCTTGCCGCGCCGGCGGGCGACGACGTTCTCGATGCCGTCGAAGGCGCCGCCGCAGATGAAGAGGATGTGCGTCGTGTCGACCTGGATGTACTCCTGCTCCGGGTGCTTGCGCCCGCCCTGCGGGGGGACGTTGCAGGTGTTGCCCTCCAGCATCTTCAGGAGCGCCCGCTGGACGCCCTCGCCCGACACGTCGCGGG
>JACPRC010000013.1 GCA_016190175.1 Planctomycetota bacterium | reverse complement strand
GCTACGAGGAGATCGAGCGCCTGATCCAGGACCCCGCGGTCGCGGCCGCCCCCGAGCGCTACGCGAGCCTGATGAAGGAACGCGGTCGCCTGGAGAAGATCGTCGGCCGCCAGCGGGAACTCGACGCCGTCCGGAAGCAGAAGCAGGACGCCGAGGCGATGCTCGCCGACCCGGAGATGCGCGACATGGCCCGCGAGGAATCCGGGCGCCTCGCGGCACGGGAGACCCGGCTCGCCTCCGAGATCGAGGAGATCCTCCTCGCGGACGACCGGGAATCCTCGCGCAGCGTCATCCTGGAGATCCGCCCCGGCGTGGGCGGAGACGAGGCCGCCCTCTTCGCCCGCGAGCTGATCGAGATGTACACCCGATACGCCGCCAACCGGAGTTGGAAGGTCCAGATCCTCGACGTCGTCCACTCGGACCTGGGCGGCCTCAAGTACGGCAACCTCTCGATCGAGGGCGAGGACGTGTTCAAGCACCTGCGCTACGAAAGCGGCACGCACCGGGTCCAGCGCGTCCCCGCGACCGAGGCGAGCGGCCGCGTCCACACGAGCACCGCCACCGTCGCCGTCCTCCCGCAGGCGGAAGACGTGGACGTCGAGATCAACCCGAAGGACCTGCAGATCGACACCTACAGCGCGGGCGGCCCCGGCGGCCAGCACGTGAACAAGACCCAGAGCGCGGTCCGGATGACCCACCTGCCCACGGGGATCGTCGTCCAGTGCCAGAACGAGCGCTCCCAGATCCGCAACCGCGAGCTGGCGATGCGATGGCTCCGCACGCGCCTGTTCGAGCACTACCAGGAGAAGGCGGCGAAGGAGCGCAGCGAGATGCGCCGCTCCCTCATCGGCACCGGCGACCGGAGCGAGAAGATCCGCACCTACAACTTCCACGACAACCGCGTCACGGACCACCGCATCGGCTTCACCCTCCATCGCCTCCCCGAGATCCTCGGCGGCGACCTCGACGAGCTCGTCGCGAAGCTGCTCGAATACGAGCGCGCGGAGAAGCTGAAGAAGCTGGCGAAGAGATGAGCCCCGTCAGACTCCTCGCGGTGTCGAGCGCGCATCCTGCGGAGCGCGAGGGGCCGCGACGGCCGCGCACGCGAAACGCCGGAAGGAGCCTGACGGGGTGAGCCGGGTCCTCGACGACGAACTGACGGAGGCGGCGCACTTCCTCCGCGACCGCGACATCGAGGAGGCGTGGGCGGAGGCGCACATCCTCCTCGCCGGCGCCCTCGGCATCGATCGCGCGAGACTGCCGGCGGTGGACGACGTCCCCGACGTCGCGCGCGAGCGATTCCGCGAATTCGTCCGCCGTCGCGGCGAGACCCGCGAGCCCGTCGCCTACATCCTCGGCCGCTGCGAGTTCTACGGACTGACCTTCCGCACGACGCCCGCGGCGCTCATCCCCCGCCCCGCGAGCGAGACGCTGGTCGAGCGCGCCCTGGCGCTCCGCCCCGGGACCGCGCTCGACGTCGGCACGGGCTCGGGAGCGATCGCCGTCGTCCTCGCGAAGCACGGCGTCCGCGTCACGGCGACGGAGATGAGCGACGCCGCGCTCGATCTGGCCCGCGAGAACGCCGCGAGCCACGGCGCGACGATCGAGTTCCGCAAGGCCGACCTCTTCGTGGACGGCGACTTCGACCTCATCGTCTCGAACCCGCCGTACGTGAAGAGCGCGGAGGTGGACGACCAGGCGCCCGACCTGCGCCACGAGCCGCGCCTGGCGTTCGACGGCGGGCCGGACGGGCTCCGCGAGATCCGTCGGCTCCTCGCGCCCGCCCGCGGGCCGATCCTCATCGAGGTCGGCGCCGGCCAGCCTCCGGCCGTGACGGATTTGGCTTTACGCGCCGGCTTCCGCGACGTCCGATGGTGGAAGGACCTCCTCGGCATCGACCGAGTCCTGGAGGCGAGATGACCGCGCTGCTGCTGGCGTTGCTCCTCCTCCCCGACGACCGCAAGAACGTGGACGCCGCGTGCCCGCTCGACGGACACAAGTTCGTCGCGATCGAGATCGTGACGACGAACGAGTGGGGCGGCGTGGACCGCGACTTCTGCCGCCACGCCTACAAGACCAGGCCGATGGAGTTCTACGTCTGGGTCTGCCCCAAATGCGGATTCGCGGGGAAGAAGAAGGACTTCGGCTCCGCGCTCGCGGACGAGGCGAAGGGGAAGCTGCGCGCCGGACTCAAGCCCGCCGTGACGCTCCGGCCCGGGATGAAGCAGACCGACATCCCCGGCTGGGCCAAGTACGATCTGCTGGCGCAGGTGCGGACGATCCTCGGCGCCCCGCCCGAGGAAGCGGGCAAGGCGTACCTTTCGGCCGCATGGTGCTGGCGCGAAGAGGGCGCCCTCTTCCTCGAGGATTTCGACGAGTTCGAGCGCCTCTGGAACTCCTACGGCCTGCACAAGACGCCGATGGAACTGGGAAAGAAGAACCGCGCCGACTTCGAGCTGGAGGTCGCGCGAAAAGTGCAGAGGGAACTCGTCGCGGAGCACCACAAGGGTCTCAACTTCATCCTCGCGTCCTACCTCGCGGCCTATCTCTTCCGCCGCCACGGCGAGAACGGGGACGCGAAGCGCTGGCTCGACGAGCTGGCAAAGAGGACGGGCGAGAACTCCGTCGTGGACGACGCCGCGGCGAAGATGCGCGCCTCCATGGAGAGGGAACAGGAGTACCAGAAGCGCGCGATCCCCGGACTCGATCAGGCGTTCGCGGCCGGGACGCTGGAGAAGAAGGCGCTCGGCGAACTCGCGTACGTCCTCGGCGAAACGCAGCGTCGCCTCGGCGAGCGGGCCAGGGCCGCGGAGTGGTACGCGAAGGCGATCGAGGTCTCGCCCGACGAGGCGCTCAGGAAGCTCGCTACGGAGCAGAAGGCGCTGGTCGAGAAGTAGGCCGCCCGTCCCGCGGTCCCCCCATCCCCCATTCTCCCCATCTCCCTATCTCCCCTCTTTTCCCTTGCCTTTCGTAACTTATGCTTTATAATTTGTAATGTTAGGGGAGGCCCGGACGGAGGGGGGAGAGAGGGAAGATGGACAAGTTCATCGTCGAGGGCGGCCGGACCCTGCGGGGGACCGTCCGCGCGAAGGGGTCGAAGAACGCCGCGCTGCCCATGATGGCCGCGTCGATCCTCCTCGATCCCGGAGACCGCCTGGTCCTGCGCGGCGTCCCGCAGCTCAGCGACATCAAGACGATGTCGCTGCTGCTCGGCAAGCTCGGCGTCCGGGCGGACCGCGCGGGCGAGACGGTGACGCTCCGCGCCGTGGACGACTCCGAGGTCGAGGCGCCGTACGAGATCGTCCGCCAGATGCGCGCGAGCATCTGCGTCCTCGGGCCGCTCGTGGGACGCCGCCGCGCCGCGCGCGTCTCGCAGCCCGGGGGCTGCGTCATCGGCGTCCGTCCCGTGGACCTCCACACGCGCGGCATCGCCCAGCTCGGCGCCGCGATCTCGCAGGAGCACGGCTACATCGTCGCGCAGGCCCGCCGCCTCGTCGGCCGCACGGTCTACCTCGGCGGGGCGTTCGGCTCCACGGTCACCGGCACCGAGAACGTCCTCATGGCCGCCGTCCTCGCGCAGGGGACTTCCCTCATCGAGTGCGCGGCGTGCGAGCCCGAGGTGCAGGCCGTCGCCGAACTGCTCAACGCGATGGGCGCCCGCATCCAGGGCATCGGCTCTCCGCGGCTCATCGTCCACGGCGTCCGCCGCCTCCACGGCGCCGACGTGGAGGTCATCCCCGACCGCATCGAGGCCGGCACCTTCATGGCCGCCGCCGCGGTCACCGGCGGCGACGTGCGGATCGATCACAGCCGCCCCGACCACATGGTCGCCGTCGTCGAGCACTTCCGCTCGGCCGGCGTCCACGTCGAGACCGGCGACGACTGGATCCGCGTGATGTCGAACGGCCTCTTCAAGCCCGTCGACGTCGCGACCCTCCCCTACCCGGGATTCCCGACCGACATGCAGGCCCAGTTCATGGCCCTCATGACCCTGGGCGAAGGCATCACGGTCATCACCGAGAAGATCTACCCCGACCGGTTCATGCACGTGGCGGAGCTCGGCCGGATGGGCGCACGCATCCGAAAGGAAGGGAGCTGCGCGATCATCGAGGGGGTCAAGTCCCTCCACGGCGCCGAGGTGATGGCGAGCGACTTGCGCGCCAGCGCGAGCCTCGTCGTTGCGGCGCTGGCGGCCGACGGCGTCTCCGAGGTCCACCGCGTGTACCACCTGGACCGGGGTTACGACCACCTCGAGCGCCGCCTCAACGCGCTCGGCGCTCGAGTCCAGCGGGTGGAGGAGAAGAAGGGCGCGCTCGTCCGCGAGGCGGTGTAAAACGGATGACTCCCGCCCCCCACCGCGTTAGAATCCCGTCCTCATGTTCGAGTCCCTGACCGAGTCGCTCGGCAACGTCTTCCGCAAGCTCGCCGGCCGCGGACGACTCACCGAGAAGAACATCGAGGAGGGGCTCCGCGAGGTCCGCACCGCCCTCCTCGCCGCCGACGTCAATTACAAGGTCGTCAAGGAGTTCATCGACCGCGTCACGAAGAAGGCGGTCGGCCAGGACGTCATCAAGACCATCCGCCCCGCCGAACAGATCGTCAAGATCGTCCACGACGAGTTGTGCGAACTCATGGGCCCGGTCGATCACGACATCCCGTGGGCCCCGAAGGGCCCGACCGTCATCATGATGGTCGGCCTCCAGGGCTCCGGCAAGACGACGACGACCGGCAAGCTCGCCAAGCATCTCCAGAAGCGCGGCAAGAAGCCGCTGCTCGTCGCCGCCGACATGATCCGCCCCGCCGCCGTCGAGCAGCTCAAGACGCTCGGGGCGGCCAACGACATCCCCGTCTACGCCGAAGCGGCCGGCCGGCCCGTCAAGATCTGCGACCGCGGCATCAAGCACGCCGAGGAGAAGGGCCATGACGTCGTCGTCCTGGACACGCAGGGCCGCCTGCACATCGACCAGGAGATGATGAACGAGCTCAAGGAGATCAAGGAGAAGGTAAAGCCGCACCAGATCTACTTCGTGATCGACGGCGCCTCCGGCCAGGACGCGGTCAATTCCGCGAGGCAGTTCAACGACACCCTGAGCGTGGACGGGATCATCGTCACGAAACTCGACGGCGACGCCCGCGCGGGCGCCACGCTCTCCTGCAAGGCCGTCACGGGGAAGCCCATCAAGTTCCTCGGCGTCGGCGAGAAGATGGAGAACCTCGAGGAGTTCCACCCCGAGCGCATGGCCGGGCGGATCCTCGGGATGGGCGACGTCGTCTCCCTGGTCGAGAAGGCGCAGGAGGCCATCGACCAGGAGCAGGCGGCGAAGTTCCGCGACAAGATCAAGAAGGACGAGCTGAACCTCGCCGACTTCCTCGCGCAGCTCCAGCAGATGAAGAAGATGGGGCCGATCAAGGGCCTGATGAAGATGCTGCCGGGCCCGCTCGCGGACATGGCGGGCGAGATCGACGAGAACGAGGTGAAGCACGCGGAGGCGATCATCCAGTCGATGACGCCCCAGGAGCGCGAGAGCCCGGAGATCCTCAGCGGCGGCCGCAAGCAGCGGATCGCGAAGGGCTGCGGCCGACCCGTGCAGGAGGTCAACAGCCTCCTCAAGCAGTTCGACGACGCGCGGAAGATGCTGCGCCAGCTAAAAAAAGGGAAGGGCGGACTGGGCGCCCTCTTCCAGGGGTTCGGGCGCTGAGTCCGCCGGGGCGCCTGCTGACTTTCCCGCGCAAGGAGAGCACCGTGCCGAAGATCACCCGCCGTTCCGGCGAACTCCCGCCCGGCGAGGCGGCGAAGCTCCACTCCCTCGTCGACTACCGGCCGGGGTCCGTCGTCAGCCGCGCGCTCGTGCAGAGCGAGATCGGATCGCTGACGCTCTTCGCGTTCGACAAGGGCCAGGGCCTGAGCGAACATACGGCGCCGTACGACGCGCACGTCCAGATCCTCGACGGTGCCGCGCACATCACGGTCGGCGGCAGGCCGGTCGATGCGTTCAAGGGCGAGATCGTGCGGCTCCCCGCCAACGTCCCGCACGCGCTCGAGGCGCGACGGCGATTCAAGATGCTGCTGACGATGATCCGGGAGAAGAAGGGCGGCGGGTAGCCGCTACCACGGAGTCCGCAGCGCGACCCGCCCCGCCTTGACGTCCGCGGCGCGCAGGATCATCCCCGGCGTGCCCGGCCGGTCGACGAAGACGACGCGGTAGTCCACGTTCCGCAGGGTGTGGCAGTCGAAACCGCCGCGCGAGTCCGTCGTCACCTCGGCGTCCACGAGGGAAAGGCGGGACAGCACGCGGTTCGTCATGTTCGTCTCGGGCAGGATCGGTTCCAGACGGAGCCGCGCGTGAACCAGCGGCGCGCCCGAGGCGCTCGCCGCCGTGCCCGCGAGACCCGTCCCCGGCGCCAGCCGCACCGCGAGCGGTCCCGGCGCGGTCAGCGTCACCGCCTGCGGCGCCATGCCGTCCGACCAGACGTTGAGGACGATCCACGCCCCTTCGGGCCACTCCGAACCGCAGTTCCCGTCCCCATCCGTCTCCAGTTCCACGACCTCGTGGGTCTGGAAATAGTCCGTCGAGATCGCGGCCTTGATCCTCGATCGAGCGAGCGGCCGGCCCGAGACGTCCGTGACGCGGACGCGTCCGCGGCGCTCGCCGGACGCGCGCGTCCGCTCCGGCTCCGTCCCGCCGGAGGCCGTCCTCGTCCCGCGCCCCTCCGGGGTCGCTGCGGTGACGGGCGCGTCCTCACGGAACGAGGTCCCCGCACGCACGGACGCCCCGGGCTTCTCCGGCTTGCGCAGGAGCCACAGGATCCCCAGGGCCGCGAACGCGACCAGGGGCCAGAGCAGGAGTCGGGCGCGGATCGTCATGGGAGAAGCGCCGCGGAACGGCGTCGAACCGTCCCGCGGCGGCGATGTCTCGAACTACTCCTTCGTCCAGCCGTATCCCCAGGCATACCAGTTGTCGTACTGGTAGGAGCCCGAGTTGGTGCCGTACTCCGACGAATAGGACCACGTGTACTTGGGCTGCACCCAGTGGTTCCACGAGGTCGCGCTGCCCCAACCGCCGTAGGAGACGCCGTCGTCCGTGAGGACGAGGTTGACCGCGAGGTCGTTGCGCGCGTGCAGGAACGTGCCCTGCTTCACGACGCCCGAGTAGCTCCAGCTATAGGAATCCCCCCACCAATGGGAATAGCCGGAAGAGCTGTAGACGTAGTCGCCGGCCCACCGGCTGAGGCCCGCGTACGAGCCTTTGCTGGAGTATCCTTCGTAGGACCACTGCCACGAGTTGATGTAGAGCCAGGCATTGTCCTCGGGGGAATACTCCTGCCTCCCCGCGTACGAGTACTCGTACCCGGGCTGACTCCAGGACCACTGCCACATCGGGGCAAGATCGGACCACTGCCGGTTCATCCGCTCGCTCCCGTCCGCGACGACCTTGAGCGACAGATTCTCCACCGGCCACTGGATCGGCTGCGCCGAGTAGCTGGAGTACGAGAGGCTCTCCGACTTGCCCTTCGAAGTGGATTCTCCCGTGCCGTAGTAGTAGTCGTACGTGTAGAAGTACTCCCAGTCCGAGTCGTTGTACCACAGCGAGTACACGGTCGGGACGCTCGTGGCCTCCACGACCTCGATCTGGAAGTCGAAGCTGTTGTTGGCCTCGTCCCACTCCGCGGGGTTCGAGTTCTGCACGACCGCCGTCAGCTTGTGGACCCCCGGCTTGTCGAAGGAGAGCGTGAAGAGAAGGCTCCCCGTCCCGCCCGCGGGGACGTATCCCCACGAGACGGTGTCGATCGCTGCGCCGTTCTCGACGATGGTCCCGGAGAAGGTGGCGCCGAGGTCCTGGTTGAGTTCGCTGACGACCACCTCGACGTTCACGGCCTGCCGCGTCCGCACGGGCGAGTCCGCGTTGACGCGGTCGATCCGGAGATCGGGCCGGAGATAGACGACGGTGCCCGCGTTGAGCACTTCGGTGTTCACGGAATCCGGGGTCTGGACCAGCACCTGGGCCGTGACCGGCATGTGCCGCTCCAGGTCCTTGAAGGAAAACTTCGCCTGGCCGGCCTTGAGCGGCACGTTCTGGTAGTTCTTCGCCCAGCGCACCGCTCCGGTCTTGTCCAGCGACTTGAGCTGGATCTTCTTGGCCTGTTCGGGCAGCTTGACGTCGGGGGGCGGCCACCAGAGGCCGGGCTCGGGCCCCTCGTTCTCGACCAGCGGCCGGATCCAGAACGGCGTGCCGACGGTCACGTAGACGTCGGTCGTCTCCTTGCCCTTCAGGGCCTCGATCGTGACGGTGTACGGCTTGTCCGTCCCGTAGCTGTTCCCCGCGCTCTCCTGCGCGCCTGTGGGACCGTGGGCGAGGATCGCGCAGACCGCCGCGACCCACGCGCCCGATGCGATGGTGCGTGTCGTCATTCCGTCTTCTCCCGTCTCCAAAGAGGTTTCAAAGGGTCGGCACTGTAGCGAGTGTGACGCGGTGTGTCAATAGAGAAACGGGCGGGTCAGTTCCGACGAATACGCCCCGCGCTGGCGGGCGCCGCGGGGTGGACGGCGCGTCACAGCGCGGGCCGTGAGAGGGCGAGGGGGCGTCCGTTGCAGCGTCGGAGGGCTCTGCGGCGTCG
>JACPRC010000049.1 GCA_016190175.1 Planctomycetota bacterium | reverse complement strand
GGACCGCCCCTCCGCCTCCGCGCAACACCGTGTCGCGCTCCGGCCTCGGCCCGCGGCGCGCCATTGCCCCAGCGGAACGCGCCGCGGGCGACCTATTCACGAGTTTTCGGCTGGACGCCGAAAACCTTCGTGAACAGGTCGGGCTAAGGGCTAAGGGCTAAGGGCTAACAGCTTCCTCAGCGCCTCCTCCGCGCCCTTCGGGTTCGCGCGCCCCTTCATCTCCCTCATCACCTGCCCGATCAGGAACTTCAGCGTCGCCTCCTTGCCGCCCCGGAAGTCCGCGACCGCCTTCGGGTTCGCCGCGATCGCGTTCGCCGCGGCCGCCTCCAGCGCGCCCGCGTCCGAGACCTGGGCCAGACCGCGCGCGGCGACGATCTGCTCGGGCGAACCCCCGCGCATCAGGAGATCGGGCAACAGCTCTTTCGCCGTCGTAGCGGTGATGGCCCCGGTCTCCACGAGCCGGACAAGCTGGACGAGCGACTCCGGGGACAGCGGACTCGACTCCAGTTCGATCTTCTTCTCGTTGAGAACCTTGTTGACCTCGTTGCCGAGCCAGTTGGCCGCGGTCTTCGGGTTGAGCCGCTTCGCCGCGCGGTCGAAGAAGTCCGCCATCGCGCGGCTCCCCGTGAGGACGCGCGCGTCGTACTCGCTCAACCCGCACTCGCGCACGAGCCGCGCGCGTCTCTCCGCGGGCATCTCGGGCAGCGCGGCCCGCGCCCGCTCGACCATTCCCTTCGTGATCCGCACGGGCGGCAGGTCGGGCTCCGGGAAGTAGCGGTAGTCGTGCGCCTCCTCCTTCGTGCGCATCACCTCCGTCGCGTTGCGCTCGGGATCGTAGAGCCGCGTCTCCAGGCGGAGCGGCTCGCCCCCCTCAAGGGCGCGAACCTGGCGCTTCGACTCGACCTCGATCGCCATCTTCGCGTAGCGGAACGAGTTCAGGTTCTTGATCTCCGTCTTGACGCCGAGTTCCCTATGCCCTCTCGGCCGCACGGAGAGGTTGATGTCGCAGCGCAGCTCCCCCTTTTCCATGTCGCAGTCGGAGACGCCTGCGTACCGGAGGATCGACTTCAGCTCCGTCAGGTAGGCGTACGCTTCGTCCCCGGAGCGCAGATCGGGCTTCGTGACGATCTCGACGAGCGGGACGCCCGCGCGGTTGAGGTCCACGAGGCTCCGCGGTCCGTCGTGGATCAGCTTCCCCGCGTCCTCCTCGATGTGCGCGCGGATGATCCCGACCGTCCCTCCGTCGAAGGCGACCCGCCCGTCATGCGAGAACGGCAGATCGTACTGGGAGATCTGGTAGTTCTTCGGCAGGTCGGGGTAGTAGTAGTTCTTCCTGTCGAACTTCGTGAAGGAGGCGATCTCGCACCGGAGCGCGAGCGCCGCGCGGAGCGCCAGCTCGAAGGCATGCCCGTTGAGGACGGGAAGCACCCCGGGGTGGCCGAGGCAGACGGGGCAGACGAGCGAGTTCGGCGGCGCGCCGAAGCGGACCTCGCACGGGCAGAAGAGCTTCGTGCGCGTCCGGAGCTGGACGTGCGTCTCCACGCCGATGACGGTCTCGTATTCGGTCATCAACTGCGGATCGGAACGGCCCTGCCGACGGGACGAAGGACGGCGGCGCTCGCGACGCGGGATGCCGGATGTCGGGTGTCGGATGCCGACCGTGCGGCGTCCTGCCGGCATCCGGCTTGCCCGCCGGAGCGCGGAGCGCGAAGGAGGGCATCCGGCATCCGGAATCCGTACCGTTCAGCAGCGCCGCCGGCGGGCGTCTTCATTGCGGCTCCGTGGGAAGGCCCTTCAGGATCTCCAGCAGCACGCCGTCGATCATCTCCTTCATGAAACCCTCGTACTCGTCGCCGATCGTCGCGCGCAGCTTGTCCCCCTTCCGGTCGACTCCCAGGAAGTCCTTGATCGCCATTCGCTGCTGCGCCGGCCTCTGGTTGCGCAGGGAGAGCTGCGCCCGGAAGTGGTCGCGGAGGAGCGATTCCGCCTCGGGCTTCCGGTCCAGGCGGGCGAGGGCGCGCGCCCTCTGCCAGACGTCGAGCTGCAGCCGGACCAGGCGCTCGCGCCCGGCGAGCGTCGAGAGCCGGAGCGCCGCGGCGTAGTGCTCGCGTGCGGCGCCGAATGGCGCCCCCTCGTCGATCGTCCGGGCCGCGAAGTAGCGCGCCGGGGCGTGGCCGGGGTAGAGCTTCAGCGCCTCCTGGAACGCCTCCGCCGCCTGGATCCGATGATGGAGCGACTGCTGGCGGAAAAGGCTCGCCCGGTCGCCCCGCTCCGCGGCGGCCTCCAGGCAGAACGCGGCCAGCTTCCGGTGGAGGAAGCCCTGCGCGGAGCGGGCGGTGAACGAGCGCGGCCGGACGCGCAGCGCGTTCGCGATCGCCTGGAGCGCGGTATCCTCCTGGACCGCCATCTCCGCGACCGCCGCATCCGTGAACGTCTTCCGCGCGCGCAGGCGTTCCCACAGGGTCTCGGTCAGGGAGGCGCGGCGGAGGTAGAATTCCGAGTCGAGGAAGTTCAGCTTCTCGCCCTCGGCGACGGATTCGAGCGCCCTGGTGTACGACCCCGCCGCCTCCGCGAGGAACCGCCGCGCCTGGTCCATGTCGCCCTTCGCCTCGGCCGCGACCGCCTTCGCCTCGGCCTGGAAGGCCAGGTCCGTCTCCTTGTCCGCCTCGTCCTTTGCCCGGTCCGCGTCGAGGAGACGCGGAGCCAGGATCAGCGCCGGGACGAGGAGGGCGAGCAGCAGGAGGCCGGCGAGCGCGAGAGGAATGCGGTCCACCTCCACGGTGCGCGCGCGTCCTCCGAGGATCGGGATCAGCGCGGCCGCCGCGACGAGTGCCGTCGCGACGCCGTAGTCGTAGAAGTCGAAATCGACCGCCATGTGGACCAGGAGAGCCGTGAACCCCGCGACCGCGCCGAGATGCGTCCCCTCCAGCGGACCCCGCGCGGTCTGCGCCACGCCGTCGTGCGCGAACGCCGCGAAGGCGAGCCAGCCTCCCGCCACGAGGAGGAGCGTGACGCGGGAGAACTCGGCGAAGGCCCCCGTGAAGACCGTCGCCAGCAGCATCGCCGCGACCCCCGCGACCGAGAGCTTCCACCGCTCGCCGCGCTCCGTCTCCGCCGGCGGGGTCTCGGCGCGCGGCCGCGCCCCGCACGCGACGGTCCCGAACAGGAACGCGAGAAAGGCCAAGGCTCCCGGGATTCCCAGTTCGGCGAGAACCTGGAGGTAGTCGTTGTGCGCCCGCTTGACTTCCTGCTGGGCGTCGCTCCGGTAGGCGGGATAGAATTCCCGGAAATTGTCGAGGCCGACGCCCATCCCGGGATGGTCCTTCGCGATCTTCGCCGCCGCCGACCAGTAGATGTCGCGCATCCGCATCGACTCGTTGCGGAGCCGTCCCGGCGCCAGCGGCCCGGCGATCACGAGCGCGACGACGACGGCCGCGCCGGTCCCGCACGCCGTCCAGAGGAAGCGGCGGAGCCGCTCCCGTCCACGCGTCGCCAGGAGCGCGCCCAGGAGCAGGAACCCCGCCCCCGCCGCGACCCACCCACCCATCGAGCCCGTGAGCGCCAGCGCGAAGAGGCCCCCTGCCAGCGGGACGGCCGCGAGCCCGCGGACTTTCCCGCGCGCGTCGAAGAGAAAACCCGCGATCACGGGCAGCGCCAGCGCCAGGAACCCCGCGAGCGTGTTGGGGTAGAAGAACGTCCCGAACACCTCGTTCGAGAGCAGCCGGGCCTCGAACTCCGGAGACGCGCGGCGCGGGTCCCCCGTGCTCTCGACGCGGACGTGCGGGAAGATCGCGAATCGCTGGAGAATCGAGTAGAGGGAGACGACCAGCACGAAGCCGAAGAGGAGCGTGAGAAGAAGATGGCGCCGCGTCGCGAAGAGGTTCAGGATCGCGAAGTAGAGGACGGCGAGCGTGCCGTAGACGTACGCGTGCTCCAGGGCGCTCAGCTTGTACGAGGCGCGCTGGACCGAGACCAGCCCCAGGAGCGCGAAGAGGAGGAAGGCGACGCCGGGGCCGGTCCATCGGAACGTCCACTTCCCGCGCAGTGCCGCGCCTGCGAGCCACGCCGTCGCCCCCGCGAGCACGAGGGCATGGACGAAGACGTTGGTCCCGAGTCCGGAGGCGCCCGCACTCGCGCACCAGCGGAGGAAGACGGCCGAGAGGACGACCCAGCCCGCGACGGGGATGAGAAGCCGGAGCGCGGCGGAGTCAGTCCGTTCGTCCATGATTGCGTCCGGCCACCTCGAGGAGCGTGATTATCCCAAACACGACCGCGAGTTGCGAGAGAATGATCCCGGCGCCGACGGCGTCCACCTGATAGAGCAGAACCGCGCCGAGTCCCGTGACCAGCGTGAGGGCGTAGACCGTCAGCACCGCGCCGCGTCGCGACATCCCCAGCGCCACCAGCCGGTGGGCGACGTGGTTCGTGTCGCCCTGGAAGATCGGCCGCCGTTCGCGCAGACGCAGGAGGACGACGCGCCCCGTGTCGAAGATCGGGACGGCGAAGACGACGAGCGGCACGGCATAGGCCCAGATCGGGCGGCTCGATGTGTAGAACGTGAAGGAGACCGTCAGCACCGAGAGCCAGTAGCCGATGAAGAGGCTCCCCGCGTCGCCGAGGAAGATCCGCGCGGGCGGGAAGTTGAAGAGGAGGAAGCCGAGGCAGCTCCCCGCGAGGGCCGCGAAGGCCGCCGCCAGGAAGACCTGGCCCGTCAGGACCGCGATCGTCCCGAAGGCGGCGGAGACGAGCAGCGCCGTCCCCGCGGACAGGCCGTCCATGTGATCCAGGAGATTGAACGCGTTCGTGATCCCGACGATCCAGAGCACCGTGATCGAACCGCCGATGAGGTCGCCGGCGAGCGACCTCTCCCAGAAGAGCGACAGCCGGTCTCCCCCCGCGACCGTCCCGAGCGCGACGAGGAACTGCGCCGCCAGCTTCGTCCCCGGCGAGAGCTTCCACCGGTCGTCGGCAAGGCCCACGAGCAGGATGGCGATCGACCCCGCCCCGTAGACGGCCAGGGTCGGCAGCTTGGATAGGACGCCCGGCGCGTGGGCCGACACGGCGAAGTTCGCGAACCAGCCGTGGCGGACGTGGAGCCATGCGGCCAGCAGGCCCCCGCCGACCGTGAGGAGCACTCCCAGCGCGACCGCGATGCCCCCGCCGTAGGGGACCGGCTCGGTGTGGATCTTGCGGGGTCCGGGGAGGTCGAGGAAGCCGCGCCGCCGCGCGATGCGGGCGATCCAGGGGGCGCTGTCCGCGCAGAACAGCAGCGCCACCAGGAAGGTCGCGGTGAGGAGCAGCGCCATTCAGGAAGAGTGTATCACGGCGCCGCGCCGCCCGTCAGTAGAGCCGCGCCCCCAGGATCTCGACGATCACCTTCGGCTGCGGGCAGTCTTCCTTGTGCTCGCCCTCTTCCTTCTTCTCCTCGGGCGCCTGCCGCAGGACGCCGCGGACCACCGCGCGCTTCCCGGCGCAGTCCTTCGGGAAGAGGATGTCGTGCTTCAGGCTCTTGGCGATGACCCCGTCGATCTCGACCCAGCAGCCGCGGTTCTGGCAGACGCGGGTCACCTTGCCGTCGAGCACGATCTCCGAGCCCTCGGTGACCTTCGCGAGTTCCGCCGCGGACGTCCGCCGGGCCGTCCCGACATCCTGTCCCGCCTTCCAGGTGGGTTGGGGTTGGGAGGCGCAACCGGCGAGGCACATCAGGAAAGCGATCTTCTTCATACGGGCACGGAGTATAGCGGAGTCTATCGCAGCCGTCGAGCGCCATGTATACTCGCGGGATGATCCCCGAAGAGCGCGAGCGCCTCTCCCGCACCCTCACGTACATCCTGCGCCACCAGCCCGGAGAATTCGGGCTCGAGCTCGACGAGGAGGGCTTCGTCCCCGTCGACGCCCTGCTCGCGGCGCTGGCCGACCGCGTCCGGTGGGCGCGACCCACGGTCGAACATCTCGACGAGGTGATCCGCCTCTCCGACAAGAAGCGCTTCGAGATTCGCGAGGGCCGGATGCGGGCCCTGTACGGGCACTCGGTCCCGGTCCGGATCCGGTACGAGCCGCAGGAGCCGCCCGAGATCCTGTGGCATGGGACGAGCCGTCGCGCGATCTCCGCGATCCGCCACGGCGGCCTCAACCCCATGGGGCGCCAGTTCGTCCATCTCTCGCTCGACGAGGCCGCCGCCCGGACGGTCGGTCTCCGGCACGATCCCCGTCCGGTGATCCTCCGCGTCCGCGCGGGCGACGCATGGCGCGCGGGGACCCGGTTTTTCCGCGGAGGCGACCTCGTGTGGCTCGCGGAGTCGGTCCCGTCCGACTTCATCGAGGGATGATCGCCGCGTTGATCTCCTCCTTCATGACGCGCGCGGACTCCGCGACCGCCTCGCGCCAGCGGGCGGCGCCGAACCTCTCCGACCACGGCTTGCGCTCCCACGCGAAGACGACGCTCCGCGAGGCGTTCACGACGGCGCCCAGCCCGCCCGGCTCGAAACAGACCGCGACGTCCGCCGCCGTCGCGCCCTGCGCGCCGTAGCCCGGCACCAGGAAGATCCTCATCGGCATCGCGGCCCGGATGCGCGCCGCCTCCGCCGGATGCGTGGCGCCGACGACCGCGCCGACCGACGAATACCCCGAGGCGCCGACGAGCTCCGCGCCCCATTCGAAGGTCATCTCCGCCACCTTCACGTGCAGCGGCTTTCCTCCGACGTCGAGGTCCTGGATCTCCTTCGAGGAGGGATTCGAGGTCTTGACGAGGACGAAGAGACCCGCGCCCCGCTTCTTCGCGGTCGCGAGAAAGGGGTCGATCCCGTCGCGGCCGAAGTACGGGTTCACCGTGATGGCGTCCGCCGGGAACGTCTCGAGATGCGCCTCGGCGTACGCCTTCGCCGTTTCCGGGACGTCGCCGCGCTTCACGTCGCCGATGACGAGGAACCCCGCGTCGCGCGCGCGGCGACAGGTCTCCGCGTAGACTTCGAGACCGGGCGGACCCAGCCGCTCGTAGAAGGCGATCTGCGGTTTCACGGCGACCGCGTGCTCGCGCACGAGCCGCAGGATCTCGGCGTTGAAGTCGAGGACCGCTCTCGGTCCCGTGCCGAACTCCGCGGGGATCGACTCGGGCCGGGGATCGAGCCCCACGACGACCCGCGACGCCTTTTCACGCACGATCTCGACAAGCCGGTCGGCAAATGGTTTCATGAGCGGGCATTCTATGAGAGGATGGGCGGCCGATCCATGAAACCCGCCGTCGCGCTCCGCATCCTCGCCGGGATCGCGCTGGCCGCGTCGTGCGCCGCCGTCCCGCTCCGGCGCTCGCGCGCGCCGGAACCCGTCTTCGTCCTCCCGCACGATTTCGCGGGGCCGTACGAGGCGGAAGACGGAGCCTCCCTGTGGCTCCACCACGCGGACTTCGGATCCCTCGTGCGGCGGGAGGACGGTGCGTTGGGACCGGACGGCGCGGACGCGATGGTGCGGCACTTCTCCCTGCTGTTCCGCCCTCCCGGTGCGAGAGACGATGCGCTGCGGCGGCTCGCGACCCTCCGCGAGTCGTTCGCCGGATGGGGGCTCTCGTTCGAACCCGTCGGGGCGGCGGAGATCCGGCTCGCGGTCACGGATCCTCCGGGAGATCTGCGGGAACTCGCCGCGGCGGTGAAGGCCGCCTGCGGCGCGGACGTCGACTTCGCCTCCGCGGAAGTCCGCGTCGCCCCCCGCGTCGAAGCCCGGTTCCGCATGAAGATCCGCCGGGAGGCGCGCCTGCCGGACGAGTCCGTGTATCCGCGCCGCATCACGCCCTCGGTCGAGGTGCGCGCCTACCTCGCGCAACTCCTGGAGTCGAACGCGCTTCCCCCCACGATCCTCGAGGTCGAGACGGTGGACGACGACCACGTCGCGATCCGGACGCGCCATTCATCCCCCGCCATGCTCCGGGCCGTGGGGGAGAAGTGCCCGGGCGTGCTCGATTCCGAGGGACTGCGCAGCGAATCGGTCGCATCCCGGATCGGGGGGCGAGAACGGGTCGTCACGCTGCGCGTTCGTCCCGCCTTTCCGTACGCGACCGCGGCGGCCCTCTCCCGGCTCGCTCCCTTCCATCGCGCGCTCGCGGAGTTCGGCTTCGCGATGCGCACCGAGCCTCCCTCGCCGGACGTCCTGGTCACTCTGGTGGATCCGCCGGCGAACCTGGGAGCGATCGAGAAGTCGATTCGGACCTTCCTGGGCAGGAGCGCCACCTTGGACGCGTCTCCGTCCGAGGTCGTTACGAGACCCCGGACCGACACGCGGTGGACGGTCAAGATCGTCCCGGGCGCGCGGCTTCCCGACGGTCGCGTCCTCACGACGCGAGGGCTCGGGCTCTCCGAGGCGGTCCAGGCCTATCTCCACCGGCTTCCGCGCGCGGGGGCCCTGGCCGCCATGGTGGTGCCGGTCCAGCTCCTGGACGAGGAACGCGTGGAGATCGTCTGCCGCAGGCCGGGACGCGATTTCCTCGACGCGCTCGCGCAGGCCTGCCCGGGCGTGTTCGACCTCAAGGGTTCGGAGATCGAGCAGGCGCTCGTGCTCCGGGCGGTCCGTCCCGGAGGCGATCCGGCCCTCGTCGCCGATTTCGAGGCGACGCTCTCGGCGATCCGCCGTCACGGATCGCCGAGGTACGCGCCGCTGGTCCGCGGCACGGAGACGGAGGTCCGCACGGTCCTGCGGGTCGGCGACCGCGCCCGCTTCGCCGACGGGCGCCCGATGGCGGCGGAGGAAGCGGCGAAGTACCTGGAGCTGCTGGTCCGCCTGCAATTCAGCGTGGTCGGCGTCCTCGGGATGCGCCCGCGGCTCGCGGAGCTGGGCGGCGTCCCCGCGAACGCGGGCGCGCTGGACCGCTCCCTCTCCGCCCTGGGCGATCTCGCGGCGATCGCCCTGCCCGTGCGCGTCCTCGGCGCCGGCCGCGTGGCCGTGGTGGAGAGACGGGTGAGCTTCGGTTTCCTCCGGGCCCTGTCGCAGGTGTGTCCCGGTTTCTTCGTTCCGGAGCGGACGGAGATCGTCCTGCGGACGCCGCGCCTGGACTTCTCGGTCCTGGAGGCGTGCGTCGTACCGCTCGCGGGAGCGCAGGCGCGCGCGGACGCCCTGCGAGAGACCGCGGCAGGCCGGTTCCGGATCGTCCGTGCGGACGAGATCGGGGACGTGGAGACCGCGCTCCGGGAGGGGCGCGCATCCGCCGCCTTCGTCCCACAGCCGCCCGAGGACCTTCCGGCCGTCGATCTGGGACTTCACGGCATCCTGGCAGGCGTATTCAACTGCGCCCGTCCCTCCCTCTCGAGGGCGGCGACGCGTCAGGCCGTGGCCTGGGCGGCGCGAGGCCGACCGGTCCGGCTGCGGGACATGGAGCTCCGCGTGCTTTCCCGGCGTCACTGCCGCGCGTCGAGGGACCAGGCCCTTCTGGTGGCCGAGCGTCTGCGCGAGGCCGGAGCGCGGCCGGCGCTCGAGACGGTGGACGACGCCTCCTTCCTGAACCGCCTCTCGTCGGGGGAGTTCGACATCGCCGTGGACGTCTTTCCGGAGACGATGCGTGCCGAACCGCGCCGCTGGTGGCGGTCGGGAGGAGGCCGGAACGTGGCCCGATACTCCTCCCCCGAACTCGACGCGCGTCTGGACCGGCTGAACGAGACCTTCGCAGGCACGGCGCGGGCGGAACTGGAGTTCTGGGTCCGGTGCCACCTCGACTCCGAGGCGCCGTGGGTCGTCTTCGACGAGCGGGTGCCGATCCGTCTGTGCGGCTCGCGCGAGGCCCTCAGACTTCTGGCGGCGGGGCGTTGAGACGCGGCGGGGTGCGCCCTCGGGCCTTCTCCCTTGATTGACGGCGCCCGGCGCGGCTCGTATAGTAGTCCCCATTCCAAGACCCGGCCCTCCGGGATTCATGATGGGAGGAGACCCCATGCGCGTCCTGTTCCTCTGGTGTGCCGCCGTTCTGACCCAGGAAGATCCCCTGAGCAAGGACATCGACGAGGCGATCAAGCGGCTCGCGTCGGACAAGTACACGACGAGCCAGGATGCCCGGACGGAGCTGATCGAGCTCGGCGCGCCGGCCGTGCCGGCGCTCGTCAAGGCGCTGCAAGGGGAGAGGAAGAAGGTGGTGGATCTCGCGAAGGCGCGCGAGGACCTGAAGAAGGCGGAACTGGCGAAGAACGCGGACGAGATCAAGAAGGCGAAGGAGGAGGTCGACCGCCTGATGAAGGAGCCGGCCCGCCCGCCGCAGTTCCGCCACATGCTCTGCGAGATCCTGGGGGCGATCCGCAACCCGGGCAAGGACGGCGAGGCGCTGAACGTCCTGACCGAGGCGCTCCAGGACCAGGACGAATACGGCACGAGCGTCGCGTCCGCCGCGGCGGCGGCGCTGGCGTGGGTCGGCGACCGCAGCGCCGCGCCCGCGCTCCTGAAGGCGCTCCAGGACAAACGGATCGACACGGACAAGCCGCTCAAGTACGAGTGCATCCGCGCGCTGGGGATCTTCCGTCATGTCGAGGCCGTCGAGACGCTGCGGAAGGCGCTGGAGGACAAGAAGACCACGGCGATCGACGCGCAGGACGAGTACGCCCACACGATCGCGGCGGCGGCCGCCGGGGCGCTGGGCCGCATCCGCTCCAAGGACGCGATCGAGGATCTCGGCAAGCTCCTCGCGGACCCCACGACGGATCCGTACAGCCAGCATTCGCTCTCGTGGCACGCCGCCGTCGCGCTGGAGCGGATCACGGGGACGTCGAAAGGGTCGCTCGTCGGCGACGAGAAGGACGACCGGGAGCCGACGAAGCCCACCGAGGTAAGGAAGACCATCGACGCATGGAACGCCTGGTACACGACCGAATTCAAGAACCAGAAGAACGCCGCGGACACGAAGAAGAAGGTCGACGAGATCGCCGAGGCGATCAAGAAGTACCGGGCCGACATGAAGAAGCTCCCGGCGAGCGGCAACCTCGTCGAGCTCCAGAGCGCGCCTCCCAACACGCCGGACTGGAAGGGACCGTACTACCCGCCGAAGGACTCGAAGGTGGATCCCAAGGACCCGTTCAAGGACGCCTGGGGCCGGCCGCTCCTGTACAAGACGCCGGGCATCGGCACGGCGGGGACGGACCTCGACTTCGACCTCTTCAGTTGGGGCGCGGACGGGCGCGTCTGGGGCGGCGGCGTGAACGCCGACATCTACAACCACGCCAACTGGATCCCGGTCCTCCAGCAGCGCAACCGGGAGAAGTTCGACGAGGCGATCAAGGCGATCCAGCAGTTCAAGGCGGACCAGCAGCGGCTCCCCAAGATCCTGAGCGAACTCGTGACGAAACCCGCGGACGCGAAGAAGTGGGAGAAGCCGTACCTGGGCGTCGCGAAGTACGACGCCGTCGCCGACGCCATCCAGCGTTTCCGGGCGGACCAGGAGCGGCTCCCCGCCGCGCTGCAGGACCTCAAGGTGAAGCCGCCGTACGCGAAGAAGTGGGACAAGCCGTATATCGAGGATCTCAACGACGCGTTCGACCTTCCGTGGATGTACAAGCTCTCCCCGGACGGGAAGTCGTACGAGCTTTCGAGCAACGGGATCCCGCGCGACGCCTTCGGGAGCGTGTACGCGTACACCCTCACCAAGGACGATTTCGAACTGGTGAGCTACGGCGCCGATCTCGCGCCGGGCGGCACGGGGATCGACGAGGACCTGACGAACAAGCCGGCGCCGCCGAAGGAAGAGAAGAAGGACGAGAAGAAAGACGAGAAGAAGGATGGCCAGAAGTGAAGCCGTAGTGCGGATCGCCGCGGGACCCTCTGTGAGGCGGCGAAACCCGCCGAAGCCCTCTCCCGAGTCCGCTTCGGAAGGCCGGTTTTCCGGCGGTCGCTCGCGTCCCGTGCCGGGGGCGGGCGGGGCGAAGGCGGGTAACGACGCGCCGGTGCGGGTCTTCCTGGCGGAGGAGCGCATCCGCCGGAAGGTGCGCGATCTCGGGAGGCAGATCGCGCGCGACTACGCGGGCAAGGAGGTCGTCCTCGTCGGCGTGCTCAAGGGCTGCTGCATCTTCATGTCGGACCTCGCGCGCGCGATCGACCTGCCGGTGACGTTCGACTTCCTGCGCGTCTCGAGCTACGGGAACGGCACGGAGTCCGTGGGGACGGTGCGCATCGACTTCGACGTGACGCAGCCCCTGCGGGGGAAGCACGTCATCCTCGTCGAGGACATCATCGACACGGGGCTGACGGCGCGCGCGGTGATGAACACGCTGCGGTCGAAGCGGCCCGCGAGCCTGCGCCTGTGCGCGCTCTTGCACAAGCCCGACCGGGCCCAGGTGCCCATCCGGATCGACTACCTCGGGTTCACGATCCCGAACCACTTCGTCGTCGGCTACGGGCTGGACTACGCGGGGAAATACCGGAACCTGCCCTCCGTCGGCATCCTCCAGAGGACGAGTTGATTCCGGAGCGCGGGCGGCGTAAGCTTCTCCTATGGAGCTCGACCTCCACTGCCACACGCGCCGCTCGTTCGACTGCTCCATGGATCCCGCGAAGGTCGTGCGCGTCGCGCGCTCGCGCGGGCTCGACGGGATCGCCGTCACGGACCACGACGAGATCGAGGGGGCCTTCGAGGCGCGCCGGGCCGCGGGCGGGGACCTCCTCGTGATCGTGGGAGAGGAGATCGACACGAAGGGCGGCGACATCATCGGGCTTTTCCTCAGGGAAATCGTGCGCGAGGAGGACCCCCTGCGCGCGATCGAGGCGATCCACGCGCAGGGCGGGATCGCGGTGCTCGCGCACCCGTTCGCCAAGACGCTCACGCTCGAGGACCGCGTGGCGCGGGCGCTGGACGCGTGCGAGGGGTTCAACGCCCGGCACGCGAAGATGCGGTCGGTGGACAACGGCCTCGGGGAGCCGGAGGCGGTGACGTTCGCCAACAGCTACGACCTTTCGCTCGTCGCGGGGAGCGACGCGCACTTCTACCGCGAGATCGGCCGGGCGCGGACGATCCTGCCGGCCGCGTCGCTCGACGAGGCGAAGGAGGCGATCCTCCGCGGGGAGACGGCGCTCACGGGCCGCCGGTCGGGGCCGTTCAACCTCCTCGCGGCGGCGGCGCTGCGGTCGCTCAAGCGGCTGATTCATCCCGAACCGGACTAGGAGGGGGCGATGGAACCGTTCGGACGCGAGTTCCTTTCGAGGCAGCGGCTGCTCGTCGTCTCCCCGCACGCGGACGACGAGACGGCCGGCGCGGGCGGACTCATGGCCCGGGTCAAGGAGGCGGGCGGGAAGGTCTTCGTCATGGTCGCCTCCACGGGCGACCTCGACCACTTCGACGGCGCGCAAAAGACGACGTCGCGGAAGACGCGCTCCGTCGAGCTCGCCGATGCCATGAAAGTGCTCGGGGTCGACGATTTCGAGATCCTCTTCGAGAAGAACGAGGTGCATCTGCGCCTGGAGACCCTGCCCCGGCGTGACCTCGTGGACCAGATCGAGCGCAAGGCGCGGCTCGCGATGGAGAAGACGAAGCCGACGATGATCGTGCTGCCCGCGCCGAGCTTCAACCAGGACCACGAGGCGCTCTACAAAGCGGGGATCACGGCGTGCCGGCCGCACCTGGCGACGCTGAAGGCGTTCCAGAGTTTCGTGCTCGTCGCGGACGCGCCGCAGCTCGCCTGGAGCGGGCCGCCGCACTTCCGGCCGAACCTGTACGTGGACATCTCGGGACCGTTCCTGACGAAGAAGCTCGATGCGTACGCGTGCCACAAGTCGCAGATCCGGCCGGAGCCGTCGCAGGCGGGGATCGAAGCGCTGCGGCTCCTCGCGGAGGCGCGCGGGCGGGAGATCAGCGTCGCCGCGGCTGAGGCGTTCGACTGCTACCGGTTCGTGGTGTGAGGGGGGGACGCGTGAGGGCGTTCGCCGCGGCGTGCCTCTTCCTTTCTGCAGCGGCCGGCTGCGCCGGGCGGAACTCCTCGGCCCCGGGGCCCGATCCGCAGTTCGCCCCGGAAGCCGAGGCCTTGGAGAAACTCCACCAAGGATGTCCGCTGCCGTCTTCCACGTGCGTCATCGGACTTTCGTGCTGTCGGACCTTGTGGAAGGCCCGTTTGTACGTCACCCTCATCGATCTCGCCGAGGATGAGGCGCATCGCCGCCACGTCCTGATGTTCGCGACGTCCAGGTTGCGTGCACATGATGCGGCCGAGCGTGTTCAGGCCGCCAAGTTATTCGCGATGGTGTCGGGTGATTCGGAGTTTCTGAGCCGGTGGGTCGCGGATGAGGTCCGGGCCGCCGTCGCCGGGATCGAGGGGGTGAACCTCTCGAACGTGCTCGCGGCGGCGAGGTTCAGCAATGGCACCCTCGAACGGGTGACCAGCCGGTCCGTCGATGCCGACGGCGTCATTCACACCGACCGGCGTGAAACCCTGCGATATGCCGGGTGCGTAAGCGTCGTGATCCGGAGATCGCCCAGCGCGCCGGGCGTTCTGGATCGAATCCGGCGGCTTGCGGCGATCCGCGCGGGGATCGATCCGGAGTCCGTCACCGTCGTCGAGGTGCCGAGATGATCGGAGCGGACAATTCCGGAATCCCCTTCAGCGCGAGAAGCCTCTCGATGACGTAATCCGGTCGGATCTCCTCCAGGTACTTCGGCTTCGTCCCGTTCGTGAGCAGCGCCGTCCGCGTCCCCGCCTTCTTTCCCGCCAGCACGTCGTACTTGTAGTCGCCGACGAGGAGCGCGTCCCCCGGCGGCAGACCCAGCCGCTCGCAGATCGTCCAGATCGGCTCCGGCCGCGGCTTCGGCGGCCCGTCGTCCCGCGTCATCACGACGTCGAAGGCGAGCCCGTGCTTTTCGATCGTCGCCAGCGCCGACCAGCGCGAGTTGCGGGTGATCAGCGCGCATGGCCGGCCGTTCGCCCGCAGCCACTCCACCGTCTCCCGCGCGCCGTCGTTGAGTTCCGATGCCGCGATCGCGTCGCGTTCGTAGCGCGCGAGGATCTCGAACCCGCGGTCCCGTTGCGGGCCGGACGGGAGCGCGAGGAGGTTTTCGAGGAGCGGCTCGGCGACCCCGATCTCCGCGCGGATTCTCGCGAAGTCGAACCAGGGGCGCGTGATCGTGCCGTCCATGTCGAACAGCACGGCGCGGATGGTCACGGGCTAGTCTTTGCCCGCCTGGTAGATCGGCAGATACCGGTTCGGCACCTGGAGCATCTGCAGCGCGAAGCCGGTCCCGAACGCCTGTCCGTACGACGCGCTCTCCGCGTTCCTCCAGCTCCCGTCCGCGGACTGGTTGCGCAGGAGATCGTCGCGCATCGCCGGATACCACTTCTTCCAGTAGTTCGGGTCCTTCGCCTGGTACATCGCGAGCGTGGCGTAGTAG
>JACPRC010000044.1 GCA_016190175.1 Planctomycetota bacterium | reverse complement strand
CAATTGTACCACTCCGGGTTAGCGGCCCCGGACGCGGCTCTCCCAAAAGGGACGGGTGCAGGCTACCAGCGGCCGCCGCGGCCACCACCGCCGCCGCCCCCACCACCGCCCATCCGTGCCTTCTTCGCCTCGCGGCACGCCTGGCACCGCTTGGGCTCGTTCTGGTAGCCCAGCGACTGATGCAGTTCCTGTTCCGAGGCGGTGTAGGTGAACGAACCGCCGCACTCCACGCACGTCAACTGCTTGTCTGCAAACGGCATGACCCTGACCCTTTCGTTACGAACCGTTCCGCCTTCGCGCTGTGCGCCGCGGCGGACAAGGAAGCCACTGGAACCGGCCGTCACGAGACCCAAGCCCCGCTCCGGCGATGCGAAGGCCCGCCCACGACCCCGTGATGCGGACCCCTGCGGGAACGACGGCGATTCTTACCCCCTCCCTTCTGCCGCGCCCGGTAGATCGAATCGAACTGAGAAACAAGGGAAAACGTTCCTCGCAGAGGAACTCAACGAACGCCGTGAAGTGACGTTGGCCCCCGTGCACCGCCCGCCGCCGGTCGCCCGATGGTCGATTGCTGGTTTCTCCGAGTACCGGATCAAATTCTAACACCCCCCGCCCCCAAGTCCAACGAAATCATCCGCACACCGGGCGGCCCGCGCCGTCCTATCTGGTGGAGCGGGAATCGGGCCTTCGCCGCGCCGGAGCGACAGGCTTCGGCCGCGGAGGCGGGAGGTCGCCCCATGCGCGCCGGACTCATCGCGGTTCTCGGTCTCTCCCTTCCGTACCAAGACTCGGATCTTGCCCGGCGCCTGGACCGGATCGCCGACCAGGCGTGCGACTACGATCCCGCCGTCCGTGTCGAGGCTGTCAAGGCGGCCGAAACCCTGTGCAAGGAACAATCCGGGGAAGTCGCCGCGCTCGCCAGGTCCAGGCAGATTCCCGCCCTCATCGCCCTCGCCCTCGCCGGCCGGCAGGACGCGGGCTCCCTTCTCAAGCTTTCCGACCGCCGGGCCCGCCACGTCGCCTGCGACCTCCTAACCCCGACCCCTTCGCAGATCGCCGAGATCACCAAGCTCCTCGACGAGAAGGACGCCGCCCTGCGCCTCGCCGCGTGCCGGGCCCTCGGCCGCGTCACGGACGCGGCCGCGCGCGCCAAGCTGGCCGCGTGGCTCCAGGATCCGAAACGACAGCGCGGGCCCGGCGGCATCCTGTACGCGTACCTGATCCCGATGTGGCATCTCCGGCACGGCTTCTCCGCAAACCACCTCTACGACGGCGACCCGGAGCGAGCGGAGATCGCCGTCGCGGCCCTCTGCAACTCGCCGAGGGCATCGTTCGAAGGGTTCGATCCGCGCCGCATCCGCCGCGTGTTCGAATCCGGGACCGGCGACCCCGGCCTGCGCCTCCTCCTCGTACGGGTCCTCGCGCGGAATGCCCCCTCGGCCCTCGTGCCGCTGCTCGACCTCCCGGACGCCCGGCTCCGGTCGGAGATCGTCGACGCGCTCGACCGGGGCCTCCGGGACCCGATGCAGGCCGAGGCTCTCCACGCCGTCTCCCGCGCGGCCAGGAACCTCGACGACGGCAAGAACCCGTCCCGGCGCCTTTCCGAGTGGATCGAGAAGTGGCTGAAGCGGCTGTGCGGGGACGAGGTCACCCTCGACAACTTCGAGTCCTGGCTGAAGGCGAACGCCAGGGCCCTCCTCGACCGCCGGGTCGAGCAGGCCATTGCGAACGGCGTCGCGGGGCTTCGAACGCTCGCGCGGAACGGAGGCTGGAGCTACAACGGCCGCGGCTACCCCGTCGGCGTCACGGGGCTCGCCGTCTACGCGCTCCTGAAGTGCGACGTCCCCGTCGACGACGAGGCCGTCGTCTCCGGCCTCCGGAGGCTCCTCGACGACGATCCCGAGGGGACCTACAGCGCGGGTCTCGTCGCCATGGCGCTCGCCACCGCCGTCGAGAAGAGCCCGAAGGAGAGGAAGACGACCGACCAGAAGGGCCCCCTGAAGTCGCGCCTCCAGCGGATTGCCGACATCCTCGTCGCCTCGCAGGGCTCCTACGGGGGATGGAGCTACGGCGTCCGCCTGAAGACCGGCACCACGGACGAATACTGGTCGGCAACCGACTACGACTTCTCGAACACGCAGTTCGCGGTCCTCGGACTCCGGGCGGCCGCCAACGGGGGCGCGAAGGTCCCGAAACGGACGTGGGAACGGGCGCTGGCGCTGTACGAGAAATGCCAGGGCAAGGACGGCACCTGGGGGTACGTCGGGGCCGACGGAGGATCCGAATCCATGACGGCCGCGGGCGCGTGCAGTTGGATGATCTGCAAGCTGTCCCTCGACCCGAAACTCTCGCCGGAGGAGACGGCGCGCTCGGATCGGATCGCCAAGGCGTCGCACCGGCTGGAGCAGCTCACGGATCGGCGGATGCGGCACGGTCTTGCGGATCTCTACGGCCCGTACAGCCTCGAGCGGATGTGCATGACCGGCAAGATCGAGAAGCTCGGGGACTGGGACTGGTATTGCGGGCTGGCGCCGCGGATCCTGGAGCGCCAGTCTTCCGACGGGACGTGGAACGCCCGGTACGGTCCCGAGGTCGACACCTGCTTCGCCCTGCTCTTCCTGAAACGCGCCTTCATCGGCCGCCAGGACGTGGCCACGGACTCGGGCGAGCGTCCCGCCACGGAGGCGCAAGCCGCCGCCGCGTTCCGCAAGCACCACGAAACGATCCGCGCGAAGAAGGGCGTCCGCTCCGTGCAGATCGACAAGGACGAGAAGACCTCCTTCATCCGCGTCGTCGCGGAGTCGAAGGAGACGGCGCGCGCCCTGCGCGCGGAGCTGGGTCCGGAGATCGACGGCGTCCCGCTGCGGTTCGTCGTCGAATGACGCAAGCCGGAATGGACTCGGCGCCGCCGTTCGTTATCATGGATGCCCGGGAGGGCCCATTATGCCTTGCGACATCCGAGACCTGGCCTCCAGCGGCGGCTGAGCGGCCAAGCTGAGTCCGTTGGACTTACAGGGACTGTTCCGGCAGATCTAGCCGCGGACCGACAAGGACCTCCTCGTCGGCATCGAGACGATGGACGACGCGGCGGTCTACCGGCTCACCGACGACACGGCGCTGGTGATCACGGCCGACTACATCACGCCGATCACCGACGACCCCTACTGGTTCGGCGCCGTCGCCGCGGCGAACTCCATCAGCGACGTCTACGCGATGGGCGGCCGGCCGATCACGGCCCTGAACCTCTGCAACTTCCCGTCGGAGGGCGCGGACATCGAGACCCTCGGCCGGATCCTGAAGGGCGGCCTGGACAAGATCCACGAGGCGGGCGCGCTCCTCGTGGGCGGCCACACGGTCCGGGACGAGGAACTCAAGTACGGCCTCTCTGTCAACGGCCTCGTCCACCCGAAGAAGTACACGCCCAACGCCGGCGCGAAGACGGGCGACAAGCTCATCCTGACGAAGCCGATCGGAACCGGCGTGCACGTTTCGGCCGCGAAGAAAGGCGTCATCGACGCGAAGACCTTCGAGCCCGTCGTCCGCGCCATGGCCACGCTCAACCGCGTCGCGTGCGAGACGATGATGGAGTTCGAGTGCCGCGGGGCGACCGACATCACGGGCTTCGGGCTGGGAGGCCACGCGCTCGGCATGGCGCGAGCCAGCAAGGTCGGCCTCCGGTTCCGCTACGGCGAGGTCCCCCGCTTCCCCGACACGCTCGATCTCATCGCCAAGGGCGTGCGCACCGGGGTGACCGGGTCGAACGGCAAGATGGCGGGCCCGTCGGTGCGCTTCGACGGGGATTTCACGGAGGTCGAGAAGACGCTCTTCTGGGATCCGCAGACGTCGGGCGGGCTCTTCATCGCGATGCGGGCGAAGGACGCCGACGCCCTTCTGAAGAAGCTGCACGAGCGCGGCGTGTCGGACGCGCGGATCGTGGGAGAGGCGTTCGCCGCGGAGGAGCCGTGCCTCGAGGTGGTCCGGTCCTGATCACTTGATCCGCTTGACGAGGACCCACGCGCCGGGATTCGTCTTCGGATGGTAGGGAACGAGCGCCACCTCAGCCGGTTTCAGTTTGAAGGCGGCGTCGGCCGGACCGAATCCGCCGAACACGTAGGCGACCTCGAGCCGAGTCCGCTCGTTGCCCGCCTTGACGACGTCATAGTTCACGACCCCGAGTTCCCCCGGGTCGTGGAACAGCGGCTCCGAGTACTGGTCCACCAGCCCCTGGAAATCGGTCTCGGGCTTCTTCGCGATCTCGAGCAGCTCCTCGGCCAGCCTCTTCGCCTCCACCTCCGTGCGCGTCGACTTCGTGAGCCGCCGCCCCTTGAACGAGATCGCGAGGAACTTCATGGTGATCCGGTCCGGTTCGGCCGGGTCGCGCTTCGGCTTCTTCTCCTCGGCTGCGGGAGGATCCTTCTTCGGCGGCGCGGCCTTGGGCGCCTCCTTCTTCTTCGTGCAGCCGGCGAGGAGCAGGAGCAGGATCGCGAGCCGCTTCATGGGCGCGAATCCTACCTTGCGCGGGCGGAGCAGTCAAATGCGGGGTGCGGGGCCCTTCGGCGCGGCGTATAATCCGGCGCGATGTTGCTCCTCCTGCTGCTCGCCGTCGAAGAGCCCCCCACCGTCCGCGTCCTCCTCCAGGACGCGCAGAAGTCGGTCACGATCGAATGCGCCGGCCCCGTGGACCTGCGCAACCCCTATCTTCCGAAGCCGATCCTCCAGTTCGGGCGCCTTGTGGCGACGAGGATCGATCTCGCCGACGGGAAGTTCAGGCTCCTCGATCGCCTCTTCGACGAGAGCCGCCTGACCTTCGAGGCGAGACAGGAGCCGTTCAAGCTCGGGGCGCGGAGCTATCCCCAGCGGCTCCATCTCTTCCGCGAGAAGGATTCGTTCAAGGTCGTCAACGAGGTGGACATCGAGACCTACGTGCTCGGCGTCGTCGGCGCGGAGATCGGCGCGGGCTCCCCCGTCGAGGCGCAGATGGCGCAGGCGGTCGCGGCGCGGAGCTACGTCGCCGCGGGACTGGAGGGTTTTCCGAACCCGGGCCCCAGCCGCGCCCCTTGGGACGTCCACGACGACACGCGCAGCCAGGTCTACGTCGGAGTCCCCGCGAAGAGCTCGAGCGTCGAGCGCGCCGTGAAGGCGACCTCGGGGCTGATGGTCCTCTACAAGGGCCGAATCGTGCGGACGTTCTTCTCCTCCGCGTGCGGCGGCCACACGATGGGGCTGAAGGAGTGGACCGGCGCGGCGGAGATCCCGCCGCTCTCGGGGGTGCCGTGCGGCTTCTGCGGGGGCGTCGGCGCCTGGACGCGGCGCTTCACCCTCGAAGATATCGGCGCGAAGTTCAAGTCGCGCACCGGAGGCAAGCCCGCCCTGCGTTTCTCCGTCGAGAAGGCGAGCCCGAGCGGCCGGCCCGCGGGGCTCCTGATCGAGACGTCCGGCGCCAAGGTGCAGGTCACGGCCAAGGAGGCGGACGCGGCCCTCGATCTGCCCACGTCGATGTACGCGGTGACGCAGGGGGCCGACGGCGTGACGCTCTCGGGCGCGGGCAACGGCCACGGCGTGGGCCTCTGCCAGTGGGGCGCGATCAACATGGCAAAGAAGGGGAGGAAGTACGAGCAGATCCTGGCGCACTACTATCCGCAGGGGGATCTGAAGCCGGGATACGTCCGCAAGTAGCCTCGCACTGCGCTATACTGTCCTTGGATGAGTCGCCTTTCCCTCGCCGAAGCCGCCCCCGCTGTTCGCGACGGCCGACGAGTTGCGCCGCTGGTGCGCCTCCCACGACATCCCGAGCGCCGCCCACTGATCTCATGACCCTCCTCCGCGGCCCCCTCACCCCCGCCGACGCCGACGGCGTCCTCGACGACGTCATGCTCTGGGTCAACGACCCCGACGTCGTCAAGAACCTCGCCCGGTTCGATCACCCGATCATGCGCGACGAGGAGCGCGAGTTCCTCGTCAGGCTCTTCTCCTCGACCAACGACCGCGTCTTCGCGATCGAGGAGGACGGCCGCTACGTCGGCCAGATCGGGATCCACCAGATCTACCGGCCCGCGAAGACCGGCCGCATCGGCGTCGTCATCGGCCGGCGCGAGGAGTGGGGCCGCGGCCACGCTTCGCGCGCGATCGAACTCCTCCTCCCTGTCGCCTTCGAGCAGATCGGTTTGAACAAGCTCTGGGCGATCTTCTACACGACGAACGCCCGGATGCGGCACATCACGGAGAAGCTCGGCTTCGTGCAGGAGGGAACGCTCCTCGACGAATACTTCCATCAGGGGGCGTTTCACGATATGGTGCGCGTGTGCCTCCTCAAACGGATGTGGGAGGCTCGGAAAGGGGTCCGGCGATGACCGAGGAGCTCCGCCTTCCCGCCGAAGGGATGAACACGCTCGGCGCGCAGTTCGCCAAGTCTACGATCACGAAGATAGCGAGCTTCATTGTCGAGCTGAAGAAGCAGGGCTGGCCCGAGGACCGGATCTTCCAGCGGCTCCAGAAGGATCTGAAGGGCATCCACCCCCACAACCTGAAGCGCCTCTTCGACAAGGCGGTCGGGAATCCCGTCGACGACGACATCCGCGCCGAGAACGTCGTGAAGGAGGAGCAGGTGCGCGAGACGACGGTGCGGCTGCGCCTCAAGAAGCCGTCGCGCGACGTGGACATCGACCTCATCGTCCAGTACCGCGGCCAGGACTGGTACGTCGCGGGCTTCGACGGGACGAACTACATCCTGCGGCGGATCGAATAGACCGCACCAAGAGTGGACAGTCCACTTTTGGTGCGGCCCTATGGAACGCTTGCCCTTCCCACCACCGGCAGCGCCTTGTCCTCGGAGCACCCGAGGAGCGCCGCCTCGACGGGAAGGACCGGCTCGGTGAGCTCCCACGCCCCGTCCCGGAAACCGAGGTCGAGGACCGCCGCCGCGGGGAGGAGCCCCACGCACTCGACGAGCATCTGGAGCACGAACTCCTGCGCCCCCGCGTCGCGCTTCTCGTCGAAGAGCCATCGGTCGCCCTCGCGCGCGAGCGAGAGCCCGCGACGGAAGGGGGAGAACGTCGCGATCGCGCCGTCCAGGACGAAGAAGCGGTACTCCCATTCGTATTCGAGCACCTCGGACATCAGCACCGGCGTCGCGTCGGGGAGCGCGCGCGGGCCGGGGAGGCCCTCTCCGTCGTAGTGGACCCTCTTCGGGAAGACCCGCTTCGGCGTCGCGGGCCGGATGAGCCAGCGCCCCTTCTTCTTCCGCGCCTCGCCGAGGTTCGAAAGATCGACGACCCGCCGTACGAACCGGCGCGGGAGGCGCGCGAGGGCGTCGGGCCGGGCCTCGAGGAGTCGCACCCCCAGCTTCGGCGCGACCGTTTCCGCGAACGACGTCTCGCCGTAGAGCACCGGCTCCGGGATCTTGAGGTCCGGCGGCACGTCCCACGACTGGAGGCGGTGCGTGTCCCAGCCGGCGCGGGCGGCGGCCTGGGCCATCCGAACCGAGTCCTCGCCGTAGTACGGCGGCAACACGAGCGTCGGCATTTGCGGGACTATTGTAACGAACCGCGACCGCAATTTCCCGCTTCCGATCCGTCCCCCCGGCCGTCTACAGAGGTAGGACATCCGGGAGGATCGCATGCGCATCGCGCTCGGCGTCGTCACGTTCGCCTCGCTGCTCGCCAACGCCGTCCTGTGGAGCCGCCTCTCCGCGGAGCGCCCGATCCGGCACGTCCGCCCGTCCCGGCCGTGCGCGCACGCGGACCGCGAGACCGCGGATGCCCCGCGTCTCCCGGCGGCCGGGACCCGCCGCGATGTCGAGACGCGGACGGAGACGGCCCGGTCGGACTCCGCATCCGCCCGAGAGCCCGCATCGGACGCCGCACCCCCCGAAGTGTCCATCGACGTGGTCGAGGGCCCGTTGGCGAACACGACCTTGCCGTTCCGGGGGAATGGGAACGCCGTGTTCTTCAGCGGAGTCTGGGAGACCCCCACGTCCGAACCCCCGCTCGCCGTTCTGGAACGCGAGGTCGGACTGACGCCCGCCCAGCGGGAGTGGATCGAGCAGGCGATCCAGTCGCAGCTCGACTACGAGCAGCGGGAGAAGTACGAGAAGCTCAAGAAGGGGGAAATGCGTCTCGGGGCGTTCACGACGGAGACGATGAACGAGCTCTGGAAGATCGACGGCACGTCGGGCGCGACGGTCCGGCTCGACCCGGCGAACGTCCTGTTCTTCCGCGCGATGACGACCGTCGGCGGGGGGCGCTGACCCCGCGGCTATCCGCCTTCGCGCGGCGCTTCGGCGGATGAGCCGCCCGCAAGGAGCGACCTTGTTGCGGGCGGCTCACTTCTTCATCAGCTCCTTCCGCCCCACGTGCAGCTTCGCGTAGCTCTCGCCCGAGATGACGTAGTACCAGTTGCCGAAACGCTTGTTCAGCTCCAGCGCCGCCTTCTCGCCGTCCTTCACCTTCCGGTCCCACTCCTCCTTGCGCTGCTTCATCGTCTCCTCGGCGCGCTTCTCCCACTCCTCGTCCTCCCTCTGGCGTTTCTCCAGGAGGGCGCGGTAGGAGTCCCAGTCCCGCGCCGGGTCCGGGTCGGACGGCTCCGCGCGCTCCGGCCGCGGGTCGGCCTTCGGCGGCGGCACCCACTTGACGTCGAACCGCACCGTGATGAGGACGTACCGGTTCTCCGTCCCCTTCGCGGGTTCCTTCTTCTCCTTCTTCTTCGGGTCCTTCGGCGCCTCCTCCTTGCCCGCGCTCAGGTCCTCGCCCTCGCCCGCGGCGACCTCGCCGAACCGGAGCGTGTAGACGACGCCCTTCTCCGTGATGACGTCGAACTCGCCGTCGTTCGACGCGACCTCGAGTTCCACGTTCTCGGGCAGCTTCAGGCGGCGCGCCTGCTCCTCCACCATCGTCTGGAGCACGTCGTACGTCACCATCTGCTTGCGCGCCTTGAGCCAGAGGAAGAACCCGCGCTCCATGAGCGAGACGACGGTGTCGAAGCTGAGCACGGCGCCCTTGGCGACCTTGAGGTCCGCGGTCAGCCCCGCGGGCTTCGGCCGCACGCCGACGATCGCCAGCTTGTCCAGCGCGGTCGTGAGGTCCGAGACGGCCGCGTCGTTCGCCTCGTCCTTCCCGTCGATCTTCCACTTGTAGTCCTCGCCCTTCTCCACGAGGAACTGGTCGACGGGCACGACGCCGCCCGTCTTCTCCTCGACGCGGTAGAGGTCGAACCGCAGCCGCCGGATCTCGTGGGTCTCGATTTTGAGGAAATCCGTCTCGATCCAGTCGGAGAAGCGCGCGGAAAACTCGGCCTTCGTCTTCACCGCGTAGACCCACTTCTGGCCGGGGAGGCGGACGTAGCGCATCTCGCGGTCCTTGATCTCGTCGCCAAGGATGAAGTCCGCCAGGACGTGCCCCAGCGCGTCGCGCAGGACGATGCGCTTGCCGCGCCCCTTCGTGCCCTTCGCGCTCTGGTCGAGAGGATCGACGACGCCGAGAGACTCGTGGTCGCTCGCGCGGTCCGTGCGCAGCGAGTCCTTCCTGAGGTCGATGGCCTGCCCCGCCGTCTTCTTGAGCCGCTCCGCCGCGTCCGCAGGGTAGTCGTGGTGCGAGGGGATCACCCACGCGCCGTTCTTGAGCTCGACCTTGAACGGCCGGGGGCGTCCCTTGATCTCGTCGTACTCCGTCACCTCCATCGACTTGACGGCGAGCGGATCGGTGAACGCCGGGAAGAGGGGCTTCCCCTCCTCCTTGAAGGCCTCGGGGTCCTTGGTGCGCGGTCGCGTCAGGAGCGCGGCGCCGATCAGCGCCCCCGCGACGGCACCGAAGATGCCGGTCTTGATCCAGTCGTTCATAAGAACAGCCCTTAGCCGTTAGCTATTAGCCGTTAGCCGGAAGACGCCGTCTCGCCAGGGGCTAATGGCTAATGGCTACTTGACCCATCTCTCCTTCGGGATCGTCTGGCGCTCGCGCACGAGCCGCAGGATCAGGACGACGATGCCGAGGACGAGCGCGGGGAGCGGCGGGAGGACCACGGAGGCGATCCGGATCTCGCGCTGGATGCCCTTCACGTTCTCGTTCTTCCGCGTCATCGCCTGCTCGATCGCCATCTTCTTCTCGTCCTTGATCTGCGTCTGGGCCAGGTCGAACCGGCGCTGTTCCGTCTCCTGCAGGACCTCCTTCATCCGGATCTTGGCCATCTCGTCGATGTCCGTGCGCGCCTCCAGTTCCTTCACCTTCGCGTCGAGACGGTCCCGCGCCTCCTTGAGGCGCGTTTTCGCCGTCTCCTCGGCGGTCTGCTCCTCCTCGAGGCGCGTCTCCTCGTACGCCAGGCCCTCGGTCTCGATGGTCTCGAGCGTGCGATGGCGCGCGCGACGCTTGCGCAGGTTCACGAACGCCTCGTCGCCGGCGAGGGAGTCCACGCAGTTGAGGACGAACGCGATGTTGTCGAACTCCTTGTTCCCCCACTTCTCCTTCCGGATGTTGTAGAAGACGTTGCCGATCAGATCGAGGTCGGCGATCGCGATCGCGTTCGTCTTCCGCCCTTTCGTACGCGCGGCGAGGACGTACGATTCGTGGGTCGGCGTCCCGCGCGTCTCCTCCCCGTCGTCCCGGCCGGGCCGGACCATCGAGGCCGCGCGCGTGCCGGACGGACGGGACGAGCGCAGGAGCGGGATGAAGTCGCCCTCCCTCCCCGGCAGCGGTTTCAGCGCGCCCGTGTAGAGCAGCAGGATGCTCTGGAGTCCGGAGCTCGCCGGTTCCTGCGGGTGGAACGGGTCCGTTCCGCTCCCCGTCTTCGACTCGATCGCATCGACGATCATCCCCTTCGCCACCTTGAGCGCCTTGACCGACCCGCCCTTTCCCACGAAGAGGAACTCCTGCGGCAGCCACCGGAGGTCCGGATACGGATTGTAGGAGGACCAGACGACGTTGAGCGTGTCGCACCTCATCCCGAGGAGATCGAAGACGGGCTTGAGATCCCCCTTCGGCTCCTGCGCGCGGCCGCCGCCGAACATCATCCCCCCCGGCTGTTTCCTCGGCCGCCAGGGGGCCAGCTCCGGATCGCACCACGGGAGGGGATCCTCGAACACGAGGACCGGCCAGGCGTCGCGGCCATGCTTCGCGGCACGCACCTTGCACGCGTCGCACAGGCCCGCCTCCTGCCCCTTCGGCACCACGCGCCGCTTCCCCTCCTTCCGGAATCCCTCGAACTTCTTCCGGCACCCCTCGTCCTTCTTCGGACATTCCTCGTCGGGGACGAGCGCGGGCGGGTCGCTCTTCAGGAACGTCTCGAGCTGCGTCATCTGCGGCTGCGTGAGCGACGACGGCATCGGCACGAGGAGGACGTCGATCGAGTCGGGATACGGGTCGCCCGGCTGGACCTGCACGACCTCGTACTGCTTCTTGAGCTCCGCCACGAACTCCCACTCCGGGGCCTGCCGCATCCCCCCGCCGGAGAAGTCGATCCCGCCGAAGAACCGCGCGTCCGTGGAGACCACCCCCACCCTCCGGCGCTCCTGGCCGCTCACGACCCGCAGCGACCTCGTGAGTTCGTACTCGACGGAGAGCCCCTTGAAGAGGAACGGGACCACCGACTCGCGCGCCCCGCACACGAACGCGACCCCGAGGTAGACGTCCTTCGGACCGGCGTCGGAATCCTCGGCCGGCCGGATGTTCTGCGACTCGATCCCGAACTTCTCCTGGGCCTCGCGCGCGACGGGCGTGTGCTTCTCCGTCTCCTTCACGGAGAGGACGATCCGCCCCTCCCCCAGCGCCTCGTACTCCTTGAGGAGCATCAGGAGCGTGGCGCGCGTCTGCACGTAGTCCTTCGGGACCTCGGCGGTCACGTACGCGTGCACGTACACGGGTTCGTCGAGCTGGATCTGCCGGATCACGTCGCGGGTCTCGGGGGCCAGCGAGTGCAGCTTCTCGGCCGTCGCGTCGATGCGGGTCTGCCCCCGCCCCAGCATCCAGTTCGCGCCGGCGAGCGCCGCCGCCAGGAAGAGCCAGCGCACGCCCGCGAGCCAGGGCGCGGGACCCGCCCCCCAGCGCCGCCGCGCGAGGAGCACCAGATTCAGATGCAGCATCACGACCAGCAGGGACAGGAAGTACGCCACGGCGCGCAAGGTGAGCATCCCGCCCGCCAGCTCCTCGAACCAGGAGACGACGCCGAACTGGACGGCGACCTTCTCCGCCTCCGGGGGCAGCATCTTCCCGGCATGGCCGAGGAGGGCGAAAACCGCCGTGAACAGCGCGCCCAGGATGAAGGCGACGGGCTGGCTCGAGGAGAGCGCGGAGCCGACCATCCCGACCGCCAGCATCGCCGCCCCCAGAAGCCAGTAGCCGAGGTAGGTAGACGCCAAGAGCCCGACGTCCGGCCTCCCCAGCCAGACGAGGATGGCGACGAGCGTCAGCGAGAAGCCGAGCGAGACGGTGTAGATCCCGAGCGCCGCGAGATACTTCCCCATCACGACCTCGAAGTCGTGCGCCGGGAGCGTGAGGAGCAGCTCCTCCGTGCCCTGGCGCTTCTCCTCCGCCCAGACGCCCATCGTCACCGCGGGCACGAACAAGATGAGGATGTAGGGGAAATACTCGTTCAGCGTGTCGAGGTTCGCGAGGTTCTTGCCGAAGAAGGGGTCCCGCAGGAACGCGGCCACGGCCGCCAGGAGGACGAAGGCGAAGATGAAGACGTACCCGACCGGGCTCACGAAGTACGAGACGAAGTTGCGCCGAAAGACGGCGCGGATCACGTGTGCGCGCATGGTCAAGCCACCGTCACGGGGCCTTTCTCCCCGGCCTGCTCCGGTTCCGCGACCGGCCTCGTCTTCTTGTGGAAGAACTCGTCCATCGTCCCGCCGTCCGCCGTCATCTGCGCGGGCGTCCCGTCGAACACGATCCGCCCGTCGTGGATGAAGATCACGCGGTCGGCCACGGCCTGGACCTCCTGGAGAATGTGCGTCGAGAGCAGGATCGCCTTCGTCTTCCCGAGTTCGCGGATGGCGGCGCGCACGTCGACGATCTGGTTCGGGTCCAGTCCCGACGTGGGTTCGTCCATGATGAGCACGTCCGGGTCGTGCAGCAGGACGTGCGCCATCCCGACGCGCTGGCGGTATCCCTTCGACAACTTCTGGATCGGCTTCTGGAGGACGGGCCCGATCCCGCAGCGGGCCGTGACCTCGCCGATGCGGCGGGAGAGGACGTCGCGGTCGAGCCCGCGCACCCGGCCGAAGAAGGTCAGCAGCCCCAGGGGCGTCATGTCCTGGTAGAGCGGCCCGTTCTCCGGGAGGTAGCCGAGCCGTTTCGCCGCCTCGACCCGGTCCGTTGCGATGTCGAATCCCGCGATGCGTGACGTCCCCGAGGTCGGCGCGAGGTAGCCCGTGAGGATCTTCATCGTCGTGGACTTGCCGGCGCCGTTGGGGCCGAGGAAGGCGGCGACCTGGCCGCGCGGCACCGAGAACGTGACGTCCCGGATCGCCGCGAACGAGCCGTAGTGCTTCGAGAGGCCCTGCGCTTCGATGAGGGCCGGAGGCGGCGCGCCCTTGGCTGGGTCGTCCATCAGGGAGTCAATTTGTAGCGGCGGGGGGCCGATCCGTCAAGCACGCGGGCGCCTCATTTTCCAGAACCGCCTCCACACCGCGACGATGCCGAGAGCGGCCAGCGCGGCCGATCCGCCCGCCGCCCACGTCGCGGGCTCGTTCTTGTGCGCCGAGGCGATGGTGAAGGAGGCCATGGAGCCCGCGAGGAGGATGGCGAACCCGATTACGTACCCGATCGCCACCCGCACGCGGCCCGCGAAGGCCGCGATGGGGTTGGCGGGCTCCGCCATCCGCCCGCGCTGCCACGAGTGCCACGACTGGTAGACGGCCACGGCCCACACGCACGCGAGCACGATCCACGCCCACATGGCGGAGACGCTACCACAGCGCGGCCGGGCCGCCAAGCAAACTCGGGTCCGCCGCCCATCGCCGGCGCCGTGTGCTATAGTTCCCCATGTGGGGGTTCCCTCTCCCGAGGACGGTCGCCTTCTCCGCTTCCTGCTGGACAACGGTCTGGTGACGCGCGAGCAGTGGGAGGAGTGCGTCTCGCAGCGGAAGAAGCAGATCGACCTCGGGAAGACCGTGCCCGACCTGCCTGACATTCTCGTTCGGAAGGGCTACCTCACTCCCGAGCAGATGCGGCAGGCGACGGCGCGACCCGCGGCGGAGAAGCCCGCGACCGCGTTCGGCCGCTATCGCATCGTTCGGGAACTGGGTCGGGGCGCGATGGGAGTCGTCTACGAGGCGCACGACCCCAAGCTGGGCCGGACCGTCGCCCTCAAGAAAATGCTCCGGGACGCGTACTGGTACCCGGACGAGGCGAAACGCTTCGCACGCGAAGCCCGCGCCGCGGCGCGGCTGCGCCATCCGCACGTCGTCGCGATCCACGAGGTCGGCTCGGTGGAAGGGGTGCCCTTCTTCACCATGGACTTCGTGAAAGGCACGACCTTGGCCGAGCATCTCAAGTCGCGCGACAGCACGCGCCGCAAGGCCGGATCGTCGCGGCTCCGCGAGGAGGTCTCCATCCTGGCCAAGGTGGCGGACGCCGTCGCGACGGCGCATCGGGAGGGGATCGTCCATCGGGACCTGAAGCCGGGCAACATCCTCCTCGACGCGCGCGACGAGCCGTTCGTCATGGACTTCGGGCTGGCGAAGGAGATGGACAAGGAGACGGCCAAGCTCACGGTGTCGGGGCAGCCGGTCGGGACGCCGCGCTACATGTCCCCCGAGCAGACGCAGGGGCAGACGGTGACCCCCGCCTCGGACGTATGGGCGCTCGGCGCCGTGCTCTACGAGATGCTCGCGCGCCGGCCTCCATTCGACGCATCGAGCGTCGTCGGCCTCTACTTCCAGATCCAGAGGCAGGACCCGGAGCCGCCGCACAAGCGGGTGCCGCGCCTGCCGCGGGACCTGGAGACGATCTGCCTGAAGTGTCTGGAAAAGCAGCCGGAGCGACGGTACGGGAACGCGGGAGAGGTGGCGGAGGAGCTGGGTCGCTGGCTGCGGGGCGAGCCGATCCGGGCGCATCCGCCGTCGGCGACGTATCGTTTCCGCAGGTTCGTCGGGAGAAACAGGACGATCCTGATCCCGACCGCGGCCGCGGCGCTCCTCGCGCTGGTCCTGGCCGCGTGGGTCGGTGGAAACGCGATGCGACGCGGCACCCGTGTGCGGCAGGGCCTGGAGGAAGGCGCCCGGCACGAGCGCGAAGGAGATTCGGACAAGGCCCGCGATGCGTATCGGGGCGTCCTGGATCTCGTCCCCGACCACGTCGCGGCGCAGGAGGGGTTCCAGAGGACGGACGAAGAGGTCAAGCGACGGGCGGCGCAAAGGGAAGAGGCGCGTGCGAAGGCGGAGCGGGAGAGGGAACACGCGGAGAAGAAACGGCAGTCGTCGGAGGTCTACCAGCAGGCGATGCGGGAGCTGCACGCGCTGAGGTTGCGATCGTACCGCGCGGACTGGAGGCTGACGGACGAGGAATTCAAGAAGTACGAGAAGCTGATCGACGGGTGCCGGAAGGAGATGGAGCGGACGGGGCCCTCGGCGGAGGGCTGGTGGGTGATCGGGCGGGCCCGGCATGTGCTTGGGAACTGGACCGCGGCTCTGGACGCGTACGGTGCGGGGCTTGCGGCGCGACCGCAAGACGGGGCGTGTCTTCTTTACAAGGCGCGCGTCCTCATCGAGCAGGCGCTGATCCACCGGTTCACCAGGTGGAGAAGCGCCGGGGATGAGAAGAACGCGGATGGCGGGAAAGCGGATGCGGAGATCAAAGAGGCGGTGGAACTCGTGGGGCGGGGAGTCGCGTCGGGGGAACTGACGGCGATCGAACTGGACCTCGCCAAAGGGTACGAACTGGTCGTGAAGGGAGAGTCGGCGGAAGGGTATTGCGCGGAGATGCTGAAGAAGTGGAAGGGGGGAGACTTCTGGGAGGAATTCTATCTGGTCCGGGGGCTCGCGGTCGCAGGTCAGATCATCGAGGACGCCGGCGAGGCGCTGAGGATCCGGCCGGCGTTCGCGGAAGCCCTCTTCTGGCGGGGCGTGGGTCGCTACGCTACCGGGGACTCTTCGGGTGCGATCGGAGACTACACGAAGGCGGTCGAGATCAACCCAAGGTATGCGCACGCGTACTACTGTCGCGCGATCGCGCGCGCGACCAAGAGCGACCTCGATGGCGCGATCGCAGACTACACGAAGGCGGTCGAGATCAACCCAAGGTATGCGGACGCGTACTGCAGCCGCGGCGTCGCGCGCCACACCAGGGGCGACCTTGCGGGTGCGATCGAGGATTGGACGAAGGGGATCGAGATTCGCCCGTGGGATCCGGAGACGTACTACCGCCGCGGCAATGCGCGCTACGAGAAAGGGGACCCCGACGGTGCGATTGAGGACTACACGCAGGCGATCAGAATCAACCCGCGGCATGCGAGGGTGTACAACAACCGCGGCATCGCGCGCCACGACAAGGGCGATCCCGCGGGCGCGATTGAGGACTACGCGAAGGCGATCGAGTTCGACCCGCATGATGAGGCGGCATATGTCAACCGAGGCGCCGCACGATTCGACCGGGGCGATCTCGCAGGCGCGATCGAGGACTTCACGAAGGCGACCGAGATCAGCCCGCGCAATGCGTGGGCGTACTACGCCCGCGGCGGCGCTCGCCGGGCGCTGGCGGCGCGCGAGCCGGCCCGCGCGCGCGAACTCCTTCGGGCCGTCGCGGCTGACCTCGAAAAAGCGCTCGAGGTCGCCCCCGCCGACTGGCAGTTCCGCTCCCGAGTCGAGGCCGCGCTCCGGGAGGCCCGCGTGTCGCTCGCGAAGCTGAAGTGACGGGCCGCGGCGAAGCCGCGACTTCCCGAGGCCGGAACCCCGCCCGGTTCGCGCCCGCGAACACCTCCAGGCCGCTGCGGCCGACTTCGAGAAGGCGCTCGATGTGGCTCCTGCCGGCCGTCAGTTCCGCTCCCAAGTCGAGACGGCGCTCCGCCGCGTCCGCGCGTCGCTCGCCAAGCTCAAGTGATCCTTCCCAGCAGCCTCAGCAGCCCGTCCAGGATCGTGATCGGATGCGGCGGACAGCCCGCGATGAAGAGATCCACGGGGACGATCCCGCCGGCACCGTTGTTGACCTCGGGATGGTCGACGTACGGCCCTCCGCCGATCGCGCACGCCCCCACCGCGATCACGATCTTCGGCGGCGGCACCGCCTCGTACGTCTTCTCCAGCGCGAGCTTCATGTTCCGCGACACCGGCCCCGTGATGAGCAGCCCGTCCGCGTGGCGCGGCGACGCGACGAACTGGATCCCGAACCGCCCGAGATCGAAGACCACCGTGTTGAGTACGTTGACGTCCGCCTCGCACGCATTGCACCCCCCCGCGCTCACCTCCCGCAGCTTGAGCGACCGCCCGAAGAGCGAACGCATCCTCCCGTCCAGCGCCTTCGCGAGTTCGAGCGTCTTGCCCGACAGCACCAGATCCTCGCGCCGTCGCGTCGCAAGCCGGTAGTCGCGCGTGTGCGCGATCGCGCCGGCCGGGCACGCGTCCACGCAGTCGATGCAGAAGAGGCAGCGCCCGAGGTCGATCGTGACGCCGCCCTCCGTCTTGATGGCGCCGGTCGGGCACGCCTCCGCGCACGCGCGGCATCCGTCAGGGCACTTCGACGGATCGATCTCCGGCCGCCCCCGGAACAGGTCCGGCAGCGCCGGCTCCTTCCCCGGGAAGGGGATCGTCCGATGGCCCTGGCGCAGCCGTTCGAGGAGGGTCTTGATCATGAAGCCGTCAGCTTTCAGCCATCAGCCTTCAGCAGGCGCCGACGGCTGAGAGCTGATCGCCGATGGCTGATCGCTTCTCATAGGTCGTGCCCGCAATACGACAGATTGAAACTCTTGTTGCACAGCGGGAAGTCGGAGATCTCCTGCTCCCGCAGCGCCATCGCCAGCCCGATCCAGTTGTGGAACGAGGGATCGACGACCTTGTACGCGCCGAACCGCCCGTGCTCATCCGTCATCGCGACGTGGCAGATCTCGCCGCGCCACCCCTCGACGAGCGACACCGCCGTCCGCCCCGGTTCGATGCGTCCGGGCGCCTCTCGCGTCGCGCCCGCCGGGAGCTGCGCGAGCTGCTCCTCGACGAACTCGAGGGACCGCTCGATCTCCATCCACCGCACGTAGGCGCGCGCGAAGACGTCGCCCGTGCCCCACGTGGAAACGGGGATCTGCGCGAACCGGTAGATCCCGGAAGGGAATTCGAGTCTCACGTCGCGCTCGATCCCGCACGCGCGCGCCGCCGGACCGACGAGGCCCAGATCCTCGCACGTCTCGCGCGGAACCGTGCCCGTCCCCTCGAACCGCGCCATGACCGACGGCGTCTTCCACAACAGGTCGACGGCGCCCGTCACGTCCCGCCGCGCCGCAGCGAGCCGCTTCCGCGCCTCCCCGACCTTCGCGGCGTCCGCGTCGAACCGCACCCCGCCCGGGCGCACCAGGCCGCGCCCGAAGCGGCTCCCGCAGAGGAGCGCCGTCAGGTTCAGGAAGTCTCCGCGCAGCCGGCCGCAGAACGACGCGGTCGGGAGATACCCGACGTCGTTCGCCAGCGCCCCGAGGTCGCCCGTGTGGTTCGCCAGCCGCTCCAGCTCCAGCCCGATCCCGCGGAGGGTCAGGCCGCGCGCCGGGACCGCCGTCCCCGCCAGCGCCTCGACGTTCTGCGCATACGCCGTCGCGTGGCCGACCGACGTGTCGCCCGCGAGCGTCTCCATGTAGTGGACCGTGCGCTTGTCGGGTCCACCGGCCAGCGCCCGTTCGACGCCGCGATGTTGGTACCCCAGCGAGATCTCCAGATGCATCGCCCGCTCGCCGTGGCACTGGAAGCGGAAGTGGCCGGGCTCGATGATCCCGGCATGGACCGGTCCCACCGCGACCTCGTGCACCTCTTCGCCGCGGACCTGGAAGTACTCCGTTACGGCGGGCGCGCCGGAGAGAAAGCGGATCGGCTTGAGCCACGGATGGCCCTCGGGGACGATCTTCCACGTCTCCGCGATCTCGCGCTCGAACCAATGCGCCTGCGGACAGTCCGGCGTGAGCGCGGGATAGGAGGCCGCGGCCGTCGTCGCCGCGAGCGACAGCACGCCGTCGAGCCCGTGCGCGAGGACGACGAACATCTCGGGCGGTCGCGCGAAGAGCGCCGCGATCCGCGCACCCTTCTCGACGGCGCCGATGACGGTCGCGCGGAACTCCTCCATCGGAAGGCGCGGGATGGCCCGCGTCTCGACCGCCTCGCCGTTGGCGACGCGCGTCATTGACCGATCTCCCACCATTGCGGTATCATGTCTTCGTGAACCTCGATCAGCTCCGCACGCTCCTCCACCGGGCGCCGTTCCAGCCGGTGGAGCTCCGGCTCCGCAGCGGCGAGGTGGTCGAGATCCGGCATCCCGAGGCGGTGGCGATGAACGACTGGGGATGCGCCGTGTCCGCGACCGATCGCTTCGTCTTCTTCGAATTCGACGAAGTGGTCTCGGTCCATCGCCTGAGGCCGGGGCGCCGCAACCACGGGCGATCCTCGTAGCCCTTCCACCTCCCGCGCCGCGCCCCGCAGCGCATCGACGAACCGCGCCGGCAGCCACAGCCCGAGCAGCAGCGCGAGCGCCGCGAACGCGATCGGCGGCGCGACGACGAGCCATCCCTCCCTGCGCCTCCCCTCCGAACTCCCCTGCGCCATGTTCAGGAACGGCGCCGCCATCCCGACGAAGACGAGGGCCAGGAGCGCGAGATACGCGGCGGCGACCCAGCCGCGACCCGCGTCCAGCGCCGCCTTCAGGATCGTGAACTCGCTCAGGAACGTCCCGAACGGCGGCGACCCCGTGATCGCGAGGAACCCGACGAGCCACAGGACGCCCGACGCCGGGAGCGTCCGCACGACGCCCCGCACATCCGCGCACACGCGCGTCCGGTACGCCGCGAGGATGTTCCCCGAAACGAAGAACAGCATCGCCTTCGTCACCGAGTGGTTCACCGCGTGGAGCATCGCGCCGAACGTCGCGGCCCCGCCGATCCCCACGCCGAGCGCCAGGATCCCCATGTGCTCGACGCTCGAATACGCCAGCATCCTCTTGTAGTCCGCCTGCCGCAGGATGAAGACCCCCGCCACGCCCATCGACAGCAGGCCGAAGCCGACGAGCAGCTCGCGCGCGAAGTTCCCCAGTCCCGCCGCGTCGCACACCTGCACGGAGCGCAGGATCCCGAGGAACGCGCAGTTCAAGAGCGCCCCCGACAGGAGCGAAGAGACGAGCGACGGCGACTCCGTGTGCGCGTCGGGCAGCCACGAGTGCATCGGCGCGAGGCCCATCTTCGTCCCGTAGCCGACGAGGAAGCAGAGGAACGCCGCCTTCAGCCATGCCGGGTCCATGGAGGCGGCGCCCCGCACGAGTCCGTCCAGGAGCGCGGGCCCGCCGGCCCTCGACGCCGCCACGTTCAGGCAGAAGTTCCCCAGGAGCGCCACCGCGATCCCCACCGATCCGATCAGCAGGTACTTCCACGTCGCCTCGAGCGAACGGTGGTGTCGGTGGAAGTAGATCAGCGGCGCGCTCGCCAGCGTCGTCGCTTCGACCGCGACCCACAGGAGGCCGAAGTGATGGCTCACCGTGACCAGCGACATCGTCGCGAGGAACAGCATCAGGCAGCCCGCGAACACCTGCTCCGGCGCGTTCGTGAAGAGGAACCCCTCCTTGATGTCGCGCCGCTCGCCGCGCCCCTCGCGGATCAGGTAGCCGACCCCGTAGATCGACGCCGCGAGGAAGAGCAGGCTCGTGATGCTCAGGAAGAGGAGCCCCGGCCGGTCCAGGGCGATCCAGCCGCCGAGCGCCGGCGCGGTGGGACGCATCCAGAGCCGCGCCGTCACTCCCGCGTGCGCGAGACCCACGGCGACCGTCAGCCACCGCCGCAGCCCGTCTCCGCGGATCGCGAACGCCGCGAGACCCGCCGCCGCGGGGATCAGGACGACCGCGAGGATCACCCCGTCAGACTCCTTGCGAAGCCGCGGCGCACTCTTCTTCCTTCCGCACTTGGACTTGCTCCGACGATCTCGGACCGACCAGGGAGTCCAACGGGGATCACGACTTATACCTCCGCGTCGTCCAGTCCTTGAGCGACGCCAGACGGCCGACGTCGATGTGGTCGAACTCCCGGCTGATGTGGAAGACCATGATGCCCATCAGGAACGTCGCCGCGAAGACGTCGAGCAGCACCCCGAGCTCCACGAGGAACGGCTCTTCGAGCGCCAGGGAGACGCCGAACGCGAAGATGCCGTTTTCCATGACGAGATACCCGAGCGCCTGGGAGATCGCCGTCTTGCGGCTGACGATGAGGAAGAGGCCGATGAAGATCACCGAGAACGCGACGGGGATCACGAACGCCGACGGGACCGGACGGGGCACCACAAGCCGGCTCCCGAGCCAGAACGAGCCCGCGACGGCTCCGACGCCGATGAGGATCGACACCGTGTAGCCCACAAAAGGCTCGACCTCGCGCGTGACATCGACGTCCCGGAGCGCGCGAAAGAAGAGCCACGGGAACACGATCCCTTTGAGGGTGATCCCGGCCGCCGCGATGAGCGCCGTGCGCACGCTCACCGCGTCGTGGTACAGGATCAGCGGCATCACGCCGACGAGGATCCCCTGCGCCGCCGCGACCCGGATGCAGGCCGCCAGCCGGCTCGACCCGAGCAGGACGAAGTTCGTCAGGACGACGGCGACGAGCAGCAGATCGGTCATTTCATCCCCAGCACGATCGCCAGCACGCACAGCGCCCCCGCCCCCACGAGCATCTGCGGCACCCGCAGCAGCCGCAGCCGCGCCATGACGGACTCCACGATGCCGACCCCGACCGCGACCCAGAACATCCCTTCCAGCGCCGCAGCACCGTCCAGCCACCAGCGACCCGACCGCACCGGAATCAGGATCCCCACCAGGAGGCTCCCGAGCACCCACATCTTCAGCGCCGCGCCGTACTGGACGAAGCCGAAGTCCGGCCCGCCGTGATCCAGCACCATCACCTCGTGGATCATCGTCAGTTCGAGATGCGTGTTCGGATCGTCCACCGGGATCCGCGCGTTCTCCGTGAGAAAAACGACGCCGAGCGCGGCCGCGACGAGCGCGAACGAGGGGCCCGACTGCATCCACGCCGCCACCGAGATGCGGCCGTAGATCTCCGTGAGCGAAAGGGCGCCGGTCGCCCGCGCCAGCGCCGCGAAGGCGAGGAAGAGCGCCGGCTCCGCCAGCGCCGAGAACTGCACCTCGCGGCTCGCCCCCATCCCCTCGAAGGCGGAGCCCGTGTCCAGCGCCGCGATCACCGTGAAGAAGCGTGCCAGCGCCAGCAGGCCCGCCGCGACCAGGAGGTCCCCCTCGAACGCGAGCGCCGCGGGGAGCCCGCCCAGCGGGACGAGCGCGGCGGCCCCGATTGTGGCCGCCAGTCCCACGATAGGACCGGCGCGGAACACCCACGTCGTCGTCCGGCTGTAGACGGCGCCCTTCCGGAGCAGCTTCCAGAGGTCGAAGTAGGGCTGCAGGAGCGGCGGTCCCCGGCGCCCGGCGAAGAACGCCTTCGTCTGGTTGATCGTGCCGATCAGCAGCGGCGCGAAAAGGAGCGCGCAGGCGAGCGCCGCCCCGCGGATCAGGACCGTTTCCACGAGAGCCCCACCAACATCGTCACACCAAAAGCTCCCTGTCAACTTTTGGTGTGACTGTGCAGGTCATGAGAGTTTCCATACCAGCAGCACCAGGAGCGTCACGGCGATGTAGAGGACATAGAGATGCACCCGCCCGTGCTGAAGCCAGCGCAGGCGGTGCAGGGCCGCGGCCACGAACTGGAAGGAGGGCCGAAAGATCCGCTCGCGGCAGACGTCGGCCACCTCGCTTGCGAATTCGGCGTCCCGCGGAAAGTGGCCCGCGGGGGCGACGGCGTGCGTCCGCGGCCGGAGGAACGGCGCGAAGAGGCTCGTCAGCGGCTGCGCGAAGGACGAGGAGGTGTACTGCATCCGGGCGGTAGGGGCCGCGTAACCGCAGTCCCAGGTCACGGTCTCGCCGACCGTGCGGCGGGCGAGGAGGCGGGAGCGCAGGGCGACGAGGGCAAGGATCAGTGCCAGGAGGCCAGTCGATACAGCCGTGACCTTCCAGAGGATCGGCCCCGCCAGTGGTCGGACCATTGCGCCGCCCGCCATCCGCTCCACCACCGGCGACGTGGCGTCCACCGCCCATGGTCCGACCAATCCGATCCCCAGACACATCGCCGACAGCACGACCATCGACACCTTCATCCGCAGCCCCACGTCGTGCGCGTGAGCCGCGTGATCGCTCCGCGGTTCCCCCAGGAAGACGATGCCGAACGCCTTCGCGAAGCAAGCCGCCGCCAGCCCGCCGATCAGCGCCAGCCCCGTCACCGCCGCCAGCGCGGGCACAGCCGCGCCCGGACCCGTCGTCACTACGCCCTGGAATCCCCCCAGGAGAATGAGGAACTCACTCACGAAACCGTTGAGCGGCGGCAGACCCGAGATCGCCGCGGCCCCCACGAGGAACGCCCCCCCCGTCACAGGCATCCGCTTCGCCAGCCCGCCGAGATGGTCCATCTCCCTCGTTCCCGTCCCGTGCGCCACCGCCCCCGCCCCGAGGAAGAGCAGCCCCTTGAAGACGGCGTGGTT
>JACPRC010000042.1 GCA_016190175.1 Planctomycetota bacterium | reverse complement strand
TTCCCGCACCATCTGGGCGCCCATGTTCTCCCAGGCGTCCTTCAGCTCGATCTCCTTGGCGACGGTGACGCCGTCCGAGGAGACGACCGGGGCGCCCCACTTCTTCTCGAGGAGCACCGTCCGGCCGCGGGGGCCGAGGGTGACCTTCACCGCCCTGGCGAGCTGCTTCACGCCGCGGCGGATCGCCTCACGCGCGTCCTGATCGAACGCGATCTTCTTCGCTGCCATTCTATTCCTCCGTTACTTTTCGATGACCGCCAGAATCTCGGACTCGCTCAACACGAGGTACTCCTTGCCGTTCAGCTTCACCTCGCTCCCGGCAAAGGCCCCGAAGAGCACGCGCTCCCCCTTCTTCACCTCCAACGGCTTGATCTCCCCATTCTCCAGCACGCGACCGGGACCGACGGAAACGACCGTGCCCTGCTTGGGTTTGTCCTTCGCGGTGTCGGGCAACACGATCCCGCCCGCCGTCTTCTCCTCCGCCTCGGCCCGCTCCACGACCACCTTGTCCCGAAGTGGCTTCAACGCCGCCATAGCCCGACCTCCATCAACGTTAGGATATACCCACAGATTCCGACCGGCACCGACAGCGCAAAGTCCGTGCCACAGGAGCGGGAAGGGTAGCGTGCTAGAGATTGGAATGCAAGGAATTACGGCGCACTCTCGCGGCGAAGTGACATCGCGCTTGGCAGTCCGTCAGGTTGGCAGTCATTCCCGGCTTCCGAGTCGCTTCCGCGCGCGCTCGTACGCCTCCCGAACCTGCGAATCCTCGACGACCTTGAGCGCCGCCTCGTACGCCTCGACCGCCTCCTTCAGCCGCCCGAGGACCTCGTACGAGCGACCCAGGTTCGCCTGGACCCTCCACGCGGTGGGGACTTGCCTCACGACCTCCTCGCAATCGGAGACCGCCCTCAGATAGAGTTCCCTGGCCCCTGTCCGTTCGGCCATGGAGAAGAGCACGTCGCCGCGGAGGTTGCGCCCGGTGAGGGACTTGGGCCGCAGCTCCAGCTCGCGTTCCGCATCGGCAAGGGCCCTCTCGAACGAGGCCGTGGGATCGTTCTTGCGCATCGTCTCGGCCAGCCCGCGCAGCCAGTACGCGAGTCCTCGCGCCTCGAAGCCGACGGGGTAGGATCGATCCTGTTCCAGCAGGACGTCCAAGTCGGCGATGGCCCGATCCGGTGCGTCGCCGGGGTCGCGGCCGGCGTCGACGAGAGAGAGGGCCTTCTGGGCCGACGCACCTCCGCGGCCGAACCGCGCCGGGAGATGCCGCGGGTCCGCTTCCAGCGCCCTGCCGTAGTCCGCGATCGCCTCGTCGAACTCGCCGACCCGCGCCTCCCCCTTCTCGAAGTCCGCCCACCGGGCGTGGACGCGCGCGCGCCGGTACCAGATATCCGCGGACCGCGGTTCGCGCGCGAGGACCGAGTCGAGGTCCGCAATGGCCTTGCGATACCAGGGACGCGGATCCCGCCCCGCCACGGCCTCTTGCGCGGAAACGGACACGTACGCCTCGGCCCGGTTGATCAGGACCACGAGGATCTCGGGTCGGCGCCGGTGCGCCTCGTCGAAATCGCGCAGGGCCCGCCCGTAGAGCCCCGTCGGATCGCCCCCATGCCTCGCCACCCAGACGCCCCAGTTGAGCTGGGCGCATCCGCGGTTGCACCAGGCGTACGCCTGCGCCGAATCGAGAAGCAAAACCCGGTCGAAATCGGCGACAGCGGCGCGGTATTCGTCCCGGGGATCGGAGTTTCTTCTCTCCAGGACCCTCGCGCGCGCGGCGCGGACCATCCCGCACTGGCCCCACGCCTCGACGCACCGCGGGTCGATCTCCAACGCGGACAGGTACGCGGACAGCGCGCGGTCCAGCAACCCGTCCTCGCGCTTCTCCATCGCCTCCGATTGCCACGCCAGGCCGATCCGGCAGCGCGTCTCCACATGCCTGGGCCGGAATCGCAGGACGACCTCGAGGTCCTCCACGGCCTCCCGGAACCTCCTCTGGAGATAACGGATCTCCGAGCGCACGAAGAGAAGTCCCGACTCGAAGATCTCGAGGGCCGGCGCGGAGATCGCCCTCGTCAGCTCGCGCTCCGCGCGCTCGTTATCGCCGACCTGCGCGGCGCGGATTCCCTCCACGGCGGAGAGGAAATCCTCGGCGCCCTCCCGTCCCCAGACTCCGCGCGCCGCGGCCTCGTGGAGCAGTTCCTCCAGTCTCCGCCGGATCCGCGCCATCTCCTCCGTTTCCCCGCTCGGCCGGTCGAACTCCAGCCCGCCGGAGCCGGAGCGGACGGTGTACCGGAACGGCCGTTGTTCGTTGGCATACCGGGTCAGGAGCAGGAGGGCCTCCAGGAGAGGACCGAACGGGACGTCGGGGTCCGTCTCCCGCGATTCCCGCATGAGGCGCAACCCCTCCTCCTCGTCCCCGGCCAGCGCGCTTGCCCATCCCGCGAGGGCCGCCGCGGCGGACCGCGACGTCGGATCCTCGCGAGCCTCTTTCAGGAACTCCTCGACGGCGCGCCAGGACGGCGAGCATCGCCTGCGGCGCTCATCGACCGACAGCGAGGTATCGAACCGGACGGCCTCCATCTCGCGCAGGACCGGCTTGAGACGGGACCAGCGCGAAAGCACGCGGGAGACCCGTTCGCTCTTCCTGAGGAGCGTCTCCGCGCGGAGGCGGTCCGCTTCGAGCCGCTTCCGCTCCTCTTCCTCCCTGCGCGAGGTCTCCGCGAGTCCCGAGTCGACGCGGGCGAGCGCGGCCCGGGCCTCCTCGTTCCGGTCGTCGAGTTTCAGCACTCCGAGCAGGGCCTCCCGGGCCTCGCGGAGGCGACCGTCGCGCTCCAGCCTCGACGCCGTTTCCAGGCCGGACCTCACATCCCGCGAGCGGCGGTGTGCGCCGGCGGCCACCCATCCGCCGAACGCGGCGCCAAGGAGAAGCGCGACCGCGGTGGGGACCACGACGGCCCGGTGCTTCACGGCGCGGCGCAGCAGGCGCGACGCGCCGGAGATCGGACGCGCCGCGATGGGCTCGCCGTCGAGGAACCGCTTCAGGTCGTCCGCCAGCTCCCGCGCGCTCGCGTAGCGGCGCCCGGGTCGTTTCTCCAGGCACTTCATTGTCACCGTCACGAGGTCGCGCGGAACGCCGCGGAGGGGAGCGGGGTCCTTCTCGACGACGTCGCGGAGGACCTGGTAGGGGTGTTCGCCCGGGAAGGGCGGCCGGGCCGAGAGCTGTTCGTAGAGCGTCGCGCCGAGCGAGTACACGTCGCTGCGCGCGTCGGCGGCGAGCCCGTGCGCCTGCTCGGGGCTCTTGTAGGCGGGCGTTCCGACAACGGAGCCGCTGGCGGAGAGCGACGCGTCGTCGCCGGTGGATTTCGCCAGGCCGAAGTCCAGGACGAAGACGCGGTCCTCCTGGAGCATCAGGTTGCCGGGCTTGAG
>JACPRC010000046.1 GCA_016190175.1 Planctomycetota bacterium | reverse complement strand
CCTCCGCGCAACACCGTGTCGCGCTCCGGCCTCGGCCCGCGGCGCGCCATTGCCCCAGCGGAACGCGCCGCGGGCGACCTATTCACGAGTTTTCGGCTGGACGCCGAAAACCTTCGTGAATAGGTCGGGCTAACGGCCATGGCCTCTACGTCTATTATCGGTTCTCCGCCCGCCGGTCTTCATCGCCCGGCGCAGGCCCCGGTACGATTCGCCGAGCGTCATCGGCATCACCTTGGTCCCGCCGACGACGGGCATGAAGTTCGTGTCTCCGTTCCATCGCGGCACGAGATGGAGGTGGACGTGACCGACCACGCCCGCGCCCGCGACCCGGCCGAGGTTCACTCCCAGGTTGTATCCGTGCGGCTTCAGGAAGCGGTCGAGGGCGGACTGCATCGACCTCGCCAGGTCCAGCAGCTCCACCATTTCCTCCGGTCCCAGCTCATGGAGCGTCGGCTTGTGGGCCAGGGGGGCGACCATCAGGTGGCCCGTGTTGTACGGGAAGCGGTTGAGGATGGCAAAGCAGGTCCGGCCGCGGCGGAGGATGAGGTTGCGCGCATCGCGGCGCTGCCGGAGGTACTCGCAGAAGAAGCAGCGTTCGTCGGAAGCTTCCCGGATGTACTTCATGCGCCACGGGGCCCAGAGGGTCTCCACGGGGGGGAGAATACCAGACTCCGCGGACGAACTCACGGATCACATCAGGCGGCGCACCGACCTGGCCATGAAGAACGGCGCCGTGACGGTCCGACCCGAGGGGGTCGTGTAGCGGATCACCTTCACGAAGAGGCCGTCGATCTCCACGGTGTCCTTCAGGAGCTCGAGCGCGTCGGGCTTCTCGATGACGTGGAAGAAGACGGGGAAGCCCTTCTCCGGGTAGAAGACGCCGGCGAAGACGCGGGAGACCGGCGCGCCCGCATCGAGCGGCTCCGGCCAGACGCGCACGATCCGCCCCGCGACCCGCCAGAACCGGCCGCGGAAGGCGGCGGGGTCGGCGAGGCACTTCGCCGGATCGAACCCCTCGCGCGTCTCCGCGCGGATCGACTCGTCCTTCCGCTCCCCGAGGCGGCGCGCGACGTGGTCGTAGATGAAGTCGGGGACCTGCGCGTCGTCGTCCCGGACGAACTGGTCGAACGCGTTCTCCCCCTCCGAGACCCACACGGGCGCGTCGGCAGCGACCTGGAGCCGCCGCTCGATCCGCATCCGCTCGGCGCGGATCGACTCCAGGTCGTCCTCCACCGTGCGGCAGGAGGCGGCGAGCAGGAGGGGCAGGAGCCGCTTCATCCGGCAACCAGACGGAAGGGAATCAGGGCGTCTTCTCGAACTTCTCGCGCAGCGCCCTGCGCGCGTAGTCGAGCAGGATCCCCCGGAGGCGCGTCCTCGCTTCCCCCGAGCGCGTCTTCACGGCCTCCAGGAGGAGCGGCGCGATCTCCGGACCCAGCGCACGAAGCTTCTCCTCCGCTTCCTGCCGCGCGAAGGGCTCGTCCTCGTCGAGGCGGGCGAGCCATTCGTCCGCCTCCTTCTTCGTTTCCTCGGGGACGGGCTTGAAGGGTCCGGCGACATACCCCCTCAGGACGTCCTCCTCGCCGTACGTCTTGAGCACCTCCGCGCGCAGGTCGGCGGCGGACTTCGCGATCTGATCCTCCCCCTGGAGCGTCTTCGCCAGTTCCAGGGCCGTCTCGCTGACGACGTAGGCCTCCTCGAACCGCTTGTGCTTGAGGTACAGCCTCCCGAGTTCCACCGCCGTCTGGACGGCCGAGCGCGCCTGCCACGAATGACGTTTCGCCGCCTTCATCCGCGTCCGCAGGATCCTCTTCTTGAGCGCCATGAGCGGCTCCGGCGAATCGAGGAACTCGTACGCCCGGGCCGCCTCTTCCGCGGATGCGTCGTCGGGGAAGTCCTTGAGGTACTGCGCGACGGCCGCGACGGCCTCGTCGCGTTTCCCGTCCTTGACGAGGGCGCGCGCAAGCTTGACGATCACGGGCTGGGCCGGGTCGAAGGCGGGTTCCTTCGCTTCGGCCCCTTCGCCCTTGATCGCGGGGGTCCCGTACACCGCGAAGGGGGAACTCCGTCCTCTCTTCCCTGCCCGCGACTTCCGCAGCGACTCCCGATAGGACTCCGCCGCCGGCGCGTGCTGCCCGCCGAGTTCCCGCGCGTCGCCGAGCCGCTCGTGGAAATCGGGGCGGTCCGGGAAGGCCCGGGTTCCCCGCTCGAGCAGCGGCGCGAGTTCCTCCGGTTTCACCGTCTCCCGCAGACCCGCGTCCGTGACGAAGGCGCAGAGGACCTCGACGTCCCCCTCGTCGGGCGTGGACGATGCCGCGCGTTTCTTCGCGAGCGCGAAGAGCGAGGCGGGGTCCATCCCGAGCTTCTGGAGGAAATGGGAGACCGCGCCCGCCATCTTGAGGAAGTCGTACCTGCGCTCTCCCTCCTCGCCGAGGATCTTCGCGACCGGGATCTCGTCGTCGTAGAGGAACGAGGAGGCGTTGGACTTGTCCGCGTAGGCCAGGAGCAGGTCGCGCGCGGCGTCAAGGCGGTTCGCATCCACGAGTTTCTTGAGGAGCGGCTTCACGGCCTTCGGGTCGCGGTAGCGGGCGCCTTCCTTTCCCCGTTTCGCCAGGACCTCCAGAACGCGTTTGAACGCCCGTTCGAATCTCGCCTTGTCGGCGAACCACGCGTCCGCGGCGGCGACGAGGACTTCCGGATCCGCAAGGTCCTCGAAGACGAGGTCGAAGAGCCGGGTCGCTTCCTCCTTCGCCTCGCGGCAGAAGGACTGGATCTCCGCGATGAGGACCGACCTGACCTCCGCGTCCGCCGCGAGCCTCTCGTAGACCGCCGCGGCCTCCTTGAAGCTCCCCGCGTGGGCGTAGGCCCTCGCCGCGAGGACCATCGGCTCCGTCTTTCCGCTCGAAGCCAGGGCCACCAGGAACTCCGCGGGACGCGAGGAGAGGAAGCCCTGGGAACGGCGTCCGCGCCGGCCCATCGGCGGCTCGATCGCCGCGAGGAGGTCGAGCCGCTCCGGAAAGCCGCGACCCGCGCACGCCTCGTCGAGGATGGCGCAGACGTCCTTCGCGTCGGCGGCGGCCCCGATCCGTCCGGCCAGTCTGAGCGGCTCGCCGAGTGCGGGATACGTGCCGTCCCGCGCGACCGCCTCCGCCGCGCGAACGAGCTCCGCGTGCTTCCCCGCGCCGAGCAACCCGAGGGCGCGGACGACCAGCATCTCGGGACAGCGGATCTTCTTCTCCGCGGCCGATGCGGCGACTTTCTCGGCGGCGGCGGCGTCTCCCTTCGTCATGTGGGCGAAGAAGAGGGCGGACCAGACGATGGGGGACGAGTTGCCCTCCCCCACCGCCTTCTCGAGCGCGGCGCACACTTCTCCGGCGATCTCTTTCATCCCTTCCCGTTCCGAGAAGCTCTCCAGGGCGAACGCGGCGAGCTGGAGCGCCGCCCCCACGTCGGCCGGGTCCTTCTTCAGACGGGCGCGGACCTCCTCGGACGTCGCGGACCCGAGCGCCGGAAGCACGGGATCGGACGCCCACGCGGGGGCCGGCGGCTCCGCATCGGTGCGGAAGTTTCGGAGCGTGCATTCGATCCGCGACCCGGACCCGAAGGCCGGACTCGCGGTCATGACGATGCGTTCCGGAACCTCCACGCCGTTCACCTTCGCCCAGGAGACGCACTCCGCCGCTGCCGCGCCCCGGTCGGCCGCGTACTCCAGGCGCAGGATCCGTCCGGAGGAGGCGTCGAAGACCCATCGCAGATCCATCGGCCTGTCGGCGAAGGGCTCCATGGTGCCGGCCTCGGCGATCAGCAGCAGCGTCTCCCGATCGCCGTCCTTTCCGCGGGAAGCCCAGGCCCGTCCTCCGAAGGTGAGGACGAGGCGCGGCCAGAGCGCCACGTCGGTCAGCGCGCCGTTCATCCCGAAGAGCATTGCTACGGCGTCGAGGGAGCCTCGCGCGGGCTTGCCCGGGTCGATCCAGCCCGCGGCAAAGACGCTCCGTTCGCGCTCGCTGAAGGCGGCCTTGAACGCGGTTCCTTTGGACGTGGAGTAATCGTCGAGAAGGAGGGCCCCCTCCGCGGGCGCCCAGACCGACCAGACACGGCGCAGGCCGCGACCGCGCACGAATTCGAACCGGCCTGCAATGCGCACGCCGATCTCGTCGACGGCGCCGCCCCGGATCGCGACGTCGGCGGCGAGGTGGGGGATCGGAGCGAGGCGGTCCTCGATCTTCCGGAAGGCCTCCTCCAGCGTGGGCGGCTCCTGCGGCGCGGCGCCCGCCTCCCCCGCCACACCGCCGGCTCGCGGCGGGGCGGCGGGCAAGCAGGCGAGCAGGGCGGCGGTGAGAAGGGTCATGGGTTCCTCCGGAGAACCGGGGCGCATCCTACGACATCGGCGGCGGGGGTGCCAGGGTCAAACGGAGGACCCGCCTTCGGGCCGGAACCGAGGTCGACGTGGGAAGGAAGCCCGGGTCACGCCGAAGCCCTCCACAGTCCCGGAACGGTGGCGGGCGAAGGCGGATCAGAAGTGGCGCTTGGCGAAGGCGCGGCCTGAGCCGGACTTGAGATATCGCTCGAAGGCCTGGGCTTTCCTGAGATCGGAGAAGAGCACGGCTACGACCAGACTCCAAGGCGCGAACTTGGAACTGTGAGGGGATTCGCCTGCATTGTGTTGAGCCAGACGCTCGTCCAGTTCGTCGGTCAGACCGATGTAGAAACGATTAGGGTTCCTGCGGCTCTGAAGAGAGTGGACGTACCACATGAGTTCGGTTGGCCCGCCTTCGCGCTCCGCGCTACGGCGTGGCGCTTCCGCCTCCGCCCGGGAATCGAGGTCGACTTGGGAAAGAAGCCCAGATCACGCCGAAGCCCGCCACCGTCCCGGAACGGTGGCGGGCGAAGGCGGAAGCGGGCGACCGGATTCGAACCGGCGACGTCCACCTTGGGAAGGTCCCGGGAGCCTCCCAACGGGCCTTTCCGCACGAATTATGCGCTGGGCAGGGAGTGCAAGATGGGGAAAACGGAGGAGCGCGTCACAATTACGTCACAGCGCTACAGGTACGGCGACCAATCGAAGACAAGACTGGCCGCCACCTGATGACGCCACCAAGCAAATGCCGTTGAAGGCTGCCCGTGGATTTCGTAGTAGCCATCGCCTAGGCTCAGTTTCTCGCGATCGACAACCAGACCTGACACAGCCGGGAAACCTCCGTCGCGGGCCCAGACGGCAAGTTCTTCAAGCCCCTGGTGCTTCAGGCTATTCCCGTATGTGTCGCCTGCCATTGGGAGCCGAAGGTCGTCATGGATTTCTTTGTAACCCAGGAAGGTACGAGGATCATCGGGGATGACTTCCCCTTTTCGGATATGGCGAACAATGTAAGTCAGGACTTTCTTTGCCGATGGGGAGAGCGGCCTATTCTTTTTCTGACTCATCGTCCGATCCCTCGACTGGAGCAGTATCGGTAGTGCGCCTTTTCATGAACTCGTCGAACTTCTTCGTGAGAACGAAAACGTAATCGCAGATGGCGACAGCGAATTCCAGAAGGTCTCGCGCGTCTTCCTTGGTTATTTCCCCTGTCGTTGCATGGGCCGCAATGTTCCGGTGCTTTCGCAACTCCTCGCCCCAGTTGAAGATTCTGTCGTCGATAAGTCCTTTTTCGCGAAGTTCCTTCAAGCCGCCAGCGAGCGCCTTATTCTTAGTCTTGAATTCAAGGCAGACAGCCTCAAGTGCGCGACCGCACATGACAGCGCAGGCCAGGTAGGCTTGAGACTTTGTGCACTTTCTTGCTTCGTCCAAGGATCGCTTCACCTCGGCTGGAAGAGACCAGTGGAGACTTGTCTCGGTTGCCGGCCAAACTCGATAGGGTGCGTCGTCAGGTGGGCACTCAAACGCGACCATCAGTTCCTGGCAGGACTGACAGCGCACGAGCCAGAGATCGTAGGGCATCCCCGAGTCTCTCTCCGCCGCTGATGCTTTTTCTACGACGTCGACTGCTACGCGCGATTCGCAGACAGGACACTCCAGAATCATGGCTCCCTCGGCATGGGCGAATAGACGTACGTCCGAACCTCCGTTGACGTCATACTGCCTATCAGCTAGTTCTTCGATCTCGGGAAACCATCATCCAGCATACGAGCCGAACCTCATCCGCATCGATGACCTCCAGCGGCTTCGGCGCGTGGTACGGCATCAGGCCGAGCTCGCCGACCTTCTCCACGATGGCCTTCGATTTTTCACGAGGAGGCATCTCTGATTCGAGGATCGGGCGCAGTTCCCGTTCGTATCGGAGCCCCCAGGGAGCTTCAACGGAGGCGAGGGCCTTCTCCAAGTCCGGCTGCGAGATGCCATCCGGCGGGTCGCGGCGCAGGTGAGCGGCGAGTTCCCGGAACAGCGGACGGATCTTCGGCTGCAGGTTCGCGGGATCCGTCGCACGCATCCACTCCTGATAGATGTCCTGGCGAGCCTGTTCCCACGCGGAATAGATGCCCTGGAGGCGCGCGGCAGGTGCGTTGCGCTTCGTTTCCGGACGACAGGTGATCTGCTTCAGGCATTGAAGCGTATCGCGCACGATGTCCCCCCCACCGGAGGGCACGAACCGGACGAACACGCGATCGAACACGCGCGCGCAGAAGAAAGCCCCGTCGCGCTCGCCCCCCGCAAAGCCGGATCCTGCGCCCCAAGGAAGACTCGTGATCTCCTCTCGCCGCGTTCCCAGCGCCCGGCGGAGTTCCTGCCGATACTCCTCACCCGACCGCGACGCCGGATCCTCGCCGGCGTTCTCGAAGAGTTCAGGCCGCTCATCCTTGAGGGACTCGATCTCCCGCCGCGTGTTCGCGAAGACGAGGTCCGCGGTCGGCCCCCCGAAGAGCGGGTCCGACTCCACGCCGACCGACGCGGCCGCCTGAGCCAGCTTCATCCGCAGACCCTGCTCAAGATTGAGGAGGTCGTCGAGCTGGGTCGTCGGGAAGAAGCAGCGAATGAAGACATCCTCGTACTTGCTGCCGATTCGGTCGATGCGCCCGTGGCGCTGGACGAGCCGCATCGGGTTCCACGGCAGATCGTAGTTGATGATGTTCCGGCACTGTTGGAGGTTGAGGCCCTCGGCCAGGACGTCGGTTGCGATGAGGATGTCGTACCGATCTTCCGTGCCTGGCGGCGCTTCCGACGACTCGGGCACGAACCCGAATACCGCATCCTCGCGGGAAACTCCCTGGCGAGCCCCTTGACCGGCCGCCGATGCGACCCGTCCTCGATACGGCGCGAGCCGCTTGTCGCTCGCCACGATGTCGCGGACGTAGGGCTCGATCCAATCGATCGTGTCCTCGTAGTACGAGAAGATCAGCACCTTGCGAAGGTCGCGCTTTCGGGAAGGGTTCGATCCCTCGCGTTCCGCGCGCTCCGCGATCTGGGCGAGAGCCTTCCGAAGGACTTCCAGCTTCGGATCTTCCGTCGGCGAGACGGTCCGCGCACGCTGCGCGAACCCGGACAGCACCTCGCGGTCCGCCTTCACGTCGCACTTCAGATCTTCCGCCCGATATGCGGCCAGCTTGTCGGCGCCGAACTCCTTGGCCAGATCGTCGAATCCTTCGTCCGAGGCGAGGTCTTCTCCCCACTCGCGCATCAGCTCCGGGGTCGGGACTGCGCCTCGGTCGAGGGCTTCGAGGAACTGATCGTGCTTTCCGACCATTCCCTCGCACGTGCGCGCGAAAGCGTAGACGGAGGACTCGAACCGCTTGAGCAGCGCGGATCGCAACAATCCGGCGAGCGCGACCTGGGAAAAATTGGGCGCGCCGCTTTTCAGATATCCCGAAGGGACATACCGCGCCATGGTCAACTTCGGGCGGCCTGAGGGCGGCGCCAGCGCTGCCCTCAACTCCCGGAGGAATTTCGGCAGCACGCTCTCCAGATCGTAGTCCAGCCGCTGGACGTGAGGCTTCGGGAAGCGAATCGTCATTTCGCGTCCCTGGGCGTCTCGAACGCGCTCGTTTGGGTAATGGCGGCGGATGAAATTCCGCGTCCGCCTCACGGTGACCTTGTCGAGCAGGTCGAAAAGCGCATCGGGCTTCAGCGTAAAGGGATCTTCCTTCATCGCGCTGTCGAATCGCTGCTTGAGCGAGGGGATGCCAAGATCCGCGAACACGGCATCGTGCTTCACGAAATACGTGAGCAGGTAGTAGAGGTCCCAGAGCGAGTTGTTGACCGGCGTCGCCGTCAGGAGGACCAGTTTCTTGGGAGGAGTCCCCTGAAGAAGCCGCCGGAGCGCGCGGGACCGCAGCGCGTCCGGATTTCGGAGGGAGTGGGCCTCGTCCACTACGACCATCGCGTAGGCGTCGGGATCGTCATTCAGATGACGAAATCGGGTTTCTTCCCGCGAGAGCCGCTCATCTGACGCGAGTTGCTCGTAGGAGATATTCTCCAAGTACATCCGGAACCGATTCTTGAATGCTCTCCAAGGTCCATCGCGAAGCGCAGCAGGCGATACAAGAAGCACGCGCTGCCGGTTCTCCAGTGCGGTCCGTCGGATGAGTTCGCCCGCAAGGAACGACTTCCCGAGTCCAACGCCGTCGGCGATGAGGACTCCGTTGTATTCGTCAATGATCCGGAGCGCGCGGACGAGCCCGTCGTTCTGGAAGGTCGTCAGCGGGATCGTACCGGTCGGGGAGGCCTCCTCCGAGAGTTCCGGACCGTATCGCTCCCAGAGGACGCGTAAGTAGATTAGGTACGGCTCGTACTCGCGGTACCGGGCCTCATACAGCGAGGCCAGATCGTAGGGGGCGGCCTCGCCCCACTGGCGCTCGAACCAGTCGCGAACCTGGCCGACCACATGGGGTTGATATTGGCCGAGGTTCAACTCGCGGTTGGTCGTAAGGCCGGCGGCCGTGAAGTTGGAAGAGCCCGAAAGGACGCCTTCGTCCCCCGAGAAGATGAACGCCTTCCCATGCAGGAAGCCGTTCTCCAGCCGCCGCACTTCGACGCGACCCGAGCGGAGAAAGTCGACGAGCCGGCGCAAGGAGGTTTCCGTCTCTTCCGTGAAGCCCAGCAGGTTGATCTCGTCGCGCAGGCCCGACTCCGCGACCTCGATCGCCTTACGGAACTGCTCGTGCCTGAGCCGCTCGCCGCGCGGCTGGCGTGCCGTTTTCCGCGGCGCCATGCGCTCCGGTTCAGCACCCAGGAGAAGCCGGACGCCAGTCAGCTTCTCCATGACGTCTGCGACGAGCGCGAATGCGCCGGGGTTGAAGTACCCCGTAGCAACCGCAAGGTCCACCGGCGGTTTCCGGTTCTCCAGAAGCCACGCCGAGTGTTCGCGGATCGCCTTGGCGAGCGTGTTGCCGTTCCAGTTGTCTATGAACTCGGGTTTCACGGGGGAAATTCTCCCGCCAGATCGGGGAGCGCGCAAGCTAAATGCGGCTACGGAAGCGGCGGGAGCGTTCGATCTACGGTCCTGCGGTAGTGATCGACGTCGGCCTTGAGTTTGGTCTTGTCGATTGCGGCCAGGAGTTTGAGCGCCGCCTCGCCATTCCGAACCGCATCCTGCCCGGTCGCCAGGTCGAAGCCGGGCACCGACAACCTGTAGTCCGCATCGTTTCTTTCGTCCCTCATGCTGTCAAGCGCCTTGCCGAGTTGCTTCGCGTCCTGGATCGTCGTAGTCGTAAGGTACACCGATGCCTTCTTGTGGCCGTTGGCGTCCGGTGGAAGGCGGGTGCCGATCTTGGCGAATTCCGCGCCCACGGCATTGAATACGCAGTAGTAGGCGCGACTCACGGCGCTTCGGCTCCGCGCTTCCTCGTCGGGTGTCGCCGCCAGACCCGCCAACTGGGCGGCGACCTCAAGAAACCCGCGCGGGTCCATCAGGAACGGGGCGATAGCTCAGGGTGATCAAGCCGAATACTTCCGGTCCGAGAGTCTCCAGCTCCTTCCAGAATTGGGCTTCCGCGGCAAAGCGCCCGGAAGGCTCTACTCCGGAATGAACGTGAAGCCGCAGGGTCACGCGCAGCGGATCTTCGGGATCCTGGGCGCCTTCCACTCCGATCTCGCCTTCCGCCTTCAACACCCGTCGCGCGATTTCCGCGCACTTGGGCAGCCACTGGAGGCTCTCTCGGACCATGGTGACTGCCCCCAGCACGGTGAGCGTGATCGTGTCGACGCTTGGCTGAATTCCCCGCGCGAAGTCGGGGATCGTCACGATTTCCTTCATGACCTTCGACCAGGTTCGGATGAACCGCTCGTAGTCGGCCGTGACTTTTTCCGCCGCCCTCACCACTCCGTCGAGTTGCCTGGGCTTGCCGGGCTCAATTTCCCGATCCAGAATCGCAGCGACACACGAGATCGCCACGGATGCAACGTCCGCCGCCATCACCGTCGCAGGAATCCACCGTTCCAGCCATTCAAGCGGAACCTGGTCGAGCGGCAGCTTGATGCCGTCCAGCAAGGCTCCTACGACAGCGGCCCGCCTGTGCTCCTCCTCGTACCGTGGAACCAGTTTCTGGAACCGGTGGACCCAGGAGGCGTTTCGCCACTGGCTTCGGCCCAGCCTCTTCGCCATCTCCAAAAACTCGGCCGCCGAATTGGAAAACAACGCGGCAATGCCCCGGTTCTTCAGGAGGAGCCAGTTCATCTCGATGCGGAGCGGATGGATTCGTTCCGCAGCCGCACGAATGTTGATTTGTCCGAGAAGAACCGGCGAAAGGACCTCTCGGAGGATACGGTCGGCAATCTCGCCTGCACGTTCTTCGACGGTCGGCTCCCGGCAGAAGTCGCGAAGGTGCTTCCGGGTCAGAGCGCTTACGGCTTCGGTTTCAGCAAGGGCCATATGAAGTGTACGAACGTAATCCTACCCGAGACACCGAGATTCGGCAAAGGTCATTCTCGGAGTTCGTCAGTTCTTTTCGAACCGCCTGAGCCGCGGATGCGCATCCCTCACCAGAGACGTCGCCGCGAAGGTCTTTCCGTAGCGCCAGATGACGCCGATGCCGATGGACTCCAGAAGTTCCAGGATGTCATCCTCCGGCCGCTCCGGAAAAAGCGCGGCCAAGTGGATTGTCCCCTTAATCTTCTGCCGCAGCGAGAACCGATAGTCGAAGAGCTGGCCGATCGCCTGGCGGACCTGATGCCGACCTTGCGTCCCCGCCGCTGTGCTCTTCGCTTCTATGAGGAGGTTCTCCTCCAACCCGGGCATGAGCAAGAGCGCGTCGAAGACGTCTTCCTCAGGATCGATCTTCAGGTCGGCGCGACAGAACTCGGAGAATTCGTTCATCAATTCGTTGTGGACCTTACGAATGCGAACTTGCTCATCCGTCTGATCCCTGACGGACTCCTCTTCTTCTTTCTGCGCAATGCTCCGGAACTGGAACGCAGCTTGCGGCAAGGAGGGCGGAGCCTCCTGACTCTTGAGGCCCGGTCGCTTTCGCAACTCGGTGACGATGCGCTCGAAATCCTGTTGCCGGATCGGGTAAAGACCGGTCCGCATCTTCCAATTGGAGGACTTGCCCATGATCTCGCGCATCTCGTCGAGGCCGATGCCGTTCTCGGGAGGCACCCAGTGTTCCAACCGGACCATGCGTGACTCTCGCCAGACTTTTCCCTTCGCCGTGAACCAGCGAGGATTCGCGGGCGGATGATCCGTGAGGGTTCCGCTCGCGAACACGGTCTTGGCCCCACCCCCCGCTCCCTCGTCGTCGTGCTCCGTTTCGTAAAACAACACCTTCGAGCCCGAGGGGAGACTCATCACCTTGCCGACCCGGCCATCGTGAGACCAAAGGGCGTACTCGTCGCGACATTCCCGTCTGCCTTCCTTGTTGGGCCAGTACAGCTCGATCACGTACTCGATGCTCATGCTCATCCCTGCTGAAAATGCCTGAGCACCCGCGCCAGTCGTTCTTCGTACTCCCATCCCTCGTGGAACGTCTCGAAGATTTGCCGCACATGCGCCCCGGTCAGGCCGTAAAGCCTCGCAACGACAGCATCGAGTTCGGCGACCATTCCCTCCTTCTCGGCTTCGGAGATACGTCCGCACTCGACGCCGACCGCCTTCGCCCACGCCGCGAATCGGCGATCTTGGGCGGCCAGCCGGCCCGCCAGCGCGACGACGCGCTTCCATTGCGCGTCGGTGCGCCCGGGGCGGGGGACGGGGAAGGGGTTGAAAATGTGGTAGTTGAGGCTGACCTCGACATGACATCGGGCATACCAGTCAAGCGGGATTGAACAGAGTACGCCGAGGAGATATGCCTGATCCATTTCATCGCCGCGCGGCCACAGGAGATAAGGCGCCTTGTTGGTCAAGAATACCTTCGGCGGAACGAGCGCCGCGATTACTGTGCGCTGATTGGTTCGGTTCGTGACGTCACGAAATGCGATTCTCGGGTGCAGGCATGGGAGCGTCTCCTTGTTCAGCGCCCAGTCCAGTCCGAGGTCGGCCATCGCGGAACTCCTCCGACGGATCGACTCCTGACGCTTCGACTGGAGATAGGGGACGAGCCTCTCCGGATTGCCCCAAGCGTAGTAGGATTCTTCGCCGCGATCGCACCCCCAGATGTCGAACGACTCGCCCTTGAAGATGGGCCAGAAGCCGTCGGGCCGCTCGGCGACGAGCTTCATCAACGGCTTGTCGTTCGTCGCATGGAATTCGGCGTAGGGCTTGGCGTCCCAGCTTTCCGCGATCTCCGCATCCAGTCTCGGCGATTTCCGCATCTGGAGCCAGACATCAAGCGACTCGGGAGTCGATAGCAATGGCAACGCGAAGTGGTCGCTCGCCGCCTCGATCGCCTTGATGGGAACTCTCACCGGATCTCTCTTCCGAGCCCCATCGAACTGTTCCAGCGACGTGAACGGGCCGCGAAGAGGGATCTCTTGCGCCGGAGGACGCGCACTGAGCGCGGCAAGCGCGATTGTGTAGCGGTACTCGGCATCATCGAAGACCCAGCCTCCGCGATTCAGCACGAGCGTCAGATCGTCGACATGACCTGTCGCAAAGAGCTCCTTCCGCCACTCCCCCGAACCGGCCGCCGCCAGCGCGCTCCGGGGCAGGACGACGCCGATTCGTCCATCCTTGCGGATGAGATGCCAGAAACGCCACGCGAACGCCTTGTACGTATCGGGATCGCCCTTTCCCATGCCAGGGAACGCGCCGCAGGTCAGCACGCGCCGGAGCGCCTCGGCCTCGGCCTTCTCGCGCTCGAACACCTTCACGCGGTCCGGGTAGTCGCGCCGGAACTTCTTCTTGATCTTCTCGGCCTCGTGCGCGGGCAGGCCCTGAAGCCGCGGATGCCAGCGGGTCCAGAAGCTGTCCTCCTCCAGCGTCGCTTCTTCCCACGGCGGATTACCGAGCATGACGTCGAATCCCGCCGGCTCACGCAGGAAGACTTCCGGGAACGCGAGCGGAAAGTGGAAGGGCTCCAGCGGGGCCAGCGCCTCGCGCGCCCTCTTGCGCTCTCTCGGCAGGTCTTCTTCGCGAACGCCGAGCGAAAGTCCGGGGTTTACACGACGCGCCGTCAGGATATCGAAGCGTGCCGCGGCCGGCTCGACCTTGTCCTCGGCCTCCGCAATTTCCCGGCGGGCCTTGGTGACTTCTGCGGCGTTCTGCTCTGACAGCATCGCGAGTCGCCGCAGCGGTTCCAAGGAGGCGGTGAGGCGCCTTCTCATCTCCTCGACATACAGCCCCATGTCTGCTTCATTGAGGAGCGTTTCGGCTTCCTTGAGTGTCGCGATGCCGACGAGCGAATTGCCCCGGCGGATGTTCCGATCCAGAACGGAGAGCGGAAGGCCCGGCACGAAAGTATGGACCCAAATCGAGAGCCGTGCGAGCTGGACGGCCTCGTCGTTCACGTCCACGCCGTAGACACAGCGCCGCGCGATCTGCCGCCGGAGAAGCTGCGTGTCTTCGATCTCGACTCCCTCTCCTGCATCGCCGAGGGCTTCCTCCGCCGATTTTCGAAGGCGTTTCAGCTCATCGCGCACGCCCTGAATGGGACGCTTCGCGATCCAGCCGGAAAGATGGCGCTCGATCACGTCGATCGCCGCGACGAGGAAATGTCCCGAGCCCATAGCGATATCTGCGACGCGGAAATCGAAGAAGGCGGCTCCGGCCTCCTTATCGTCGAGCTTGTCGAGACGCGCGAGATGCGCTTCAAGGGCGGGCACGAGCGCTTTTTCGAGCAGGTGGTCGACGGCGAAGCGCTTCGTGTAGTAGCTGCCGGTCGACTTGCGCTGACCCGACCGGTTGCGAAGGTGAAGGTCGCCTTTCTTGACCGCGACCTCATCGCCGCGTTTGGCCTCCTCGTATCGGTTCTCCTTGCCGACGGCGAGATCGCTCTCAGCGACCGCGAGCTCGTTTTCTAGAAGGCCCTCGTAGATCGTGCCGAAGTCGCGGACGCCGAGGCTGCGGAAGTCGACCGGACCACGGCCATCCTGCCCTTCGTCCACGAGCAAGTCCTTGAAGGCCTCCGCAAAGAGCGAATCGGAGAGATCGAGCTGGGACAGCTCGGCGCCGATGGCGGATACGTTTGCGTCTCCTGAGAAGAGGCCGCCGTCGTACGTCGGGATGCCCCATTCCGGCTTGCCCTTCTCGATCGCCTCGAAGATCAGCGCGACTTCGCGCCACGAGACGGAGGCCTCGTGGACCTTGGTCTTGAACGCGCGGCGGCGATACGCATCGTTCGTGCGGTACGGAAGGAGGTCCAGATCCTCCGCATACGCGACGAAGAGGAGGCGGAAAAGGAGGGTAAGCGCAGCGCGATAGGCGTCGGTGAGCTGCTCCTCGGAGGGTTTCGAGACCCGGCGCGCCTTGAGAATCGCTGCGGCGAGCTTCGGAACCACGCGCTGATAGATGCGATCGCGCAGACGAGCCCCGAGATCGGAGGCGAAGCGACGGGAATCGTCCAGCACCCGTTCAACAAGACCGCCGGCGGACAGGGCGTCGGCGGAGAAGAGCGTCCAGAGGTAGCCGGCATGCTCGGGCCTGAGCAGATCGAGGCGCACTTCGGCAAACGTCTCGGTGCGGCCGCGCTGTCCGACGCCAGAGCCGGGCGCGGTGCTGTAGAGGCGAAGGGCTGCGCCTGTGCTGACGATGACGTACCGAACCTGCGCATTGTCCGCATGGTGGAGCGCGTAAAGAACCGGCGAGAGATCGCCGAACCGCGCGAGGGCGAGGTCCGGGGATTCGTTCTGATCGAGGAAGACGGCGACGGCGACCTGCGCGCCGCCTCGGGTTTTCAGGATCGACGCATGGCCTTGCAGGGGATGCACCGCAAATCCGAGCGCTTCGATGAGCTTCCGATCGCGGATCTTCAGGTGCGCTTCGCTCAGCCGGCAGGCGTTCTTCCATTCGGGATAGCGGGGGAGCCCTTCGGCGAGCTGGTGGGTCGCGAACAGGCCGTGATTCCGAAGTCCGGGCGTTTTCGATCCCGCTTCGGGCAGCGATTGCGAAAGGAAAGCGACCGCGCGATGCCGATTCGGCTCGTGGAGCGCGGCGCGGCAAAGTCGTTCAGCGGTCTCAAGGGGAATGCCGGGCCAGACCTGGTCGCTGGTCGGGCCGCAGAGCGTAGCAAGCTGATCGTGTATGGTGACGAGCAGGACGGGGGCGGGACGGCCACCGTGGCGTTTCTGCCACGCTGCGCGAATCTGATCACGTCCGGCGTGCGGAGCCGCGACGACGACGACTTCGAGCGCACCGTCGCCTTGGCCGAGGTAAAGCCGCGCGGCGCCCAGTTCCGCGAGGGCAATCGGGCGGTCTTCGAGGTCGCCGAGAAAGGCTGCCTGGGGTGCGGCCACGCGGTTCCCTCCTTCGATGCGGTTCCGAAGACTATACACCACGGGCCCACATAGGGACAACACGCGGAGGGAATCTCGGGGGAGCGCACAAGTCGGCGAACCTGCGCTTGGTCACGAGCCACCTTCGAGAAAAAGGCGCGGAGGCTCTCTACATGACCAAGGTTGACGCGGCGGGTTGACGTCAGTTCACGTCACACCCACGTCACAGCAGGTTGATGTCCACCCGTGCGACGTCACGCCGATCCGCTCGGGGCCCGTTCGGGGCCAAGGAGTTGAGAGAGCGGGCGACCGGATTCGAACCGGCGACGTCCACCTTGGGAAGGTGGCATTCTGCCACTGAATTACGCCCGCATGCGCTCCGGTGACGCATAGGATAATCCCCCCCGCCCCGAGGAGCAAGACTTTCGCCGCGCCCCGCGGCGAGCTATCATGACCCGGGATGAACCTGAAGTCCGTGTTGCCCGTTCTCATGGTCCTCATCGTCGGCGGCGCCGTCCTCTCCGTCCTCTGGTTCGTCCAGGAGCGCGACGAGGACGCCATCCGCCGCCTCCTGCTCGACTACACCCGCTCCCGCATGACCGCCGAGGGCAAGGTCGAGGGGCGCGACTTCACCGTCGGCTCCATCGAGATCCTCCGCAAGAACGCGGACACGGCGCTGGCGCACGTGCCGGTCAAGCTCGGCGCGGAAGTCGAGCCGCGCTTCTACGAGCTCCGGCGCACGAACTCGGGCTGGGCGATCGAGTGCGACCTCGTCGAGCACTTCCGAAAGGCCGTGGAGCAGGAGGGCTTCGCCAAGGGCGTGAGCGAGCGCGTCGCGCGCACGCTCGCCGACCGGTTCCGGATGACGGCCACGGTCACGATGGAGGGCAAGCCGTTCGTCTTCCGCCTCGAGCGCGTCGGCGCCGACGTCGTGTCCCGATGCCGCTCCGCGTTCCTTCTGGAGCGCACGGACGGGAAGCCGGACCGCATCGAGTACGTCGAGGACTTCCGCTACCGGAGCGGGCAGTGGATCGTCGAAGGCCAGGGACAGCTCCTCCAGTTCCGGAACGTGCGATGACCGACCTGGTCCCGGCGCTCAAGGAGCTGATGGCGACCTACCGCCGCGCGCGCGGCGGCCGGCACATCAGCGACACGATCGAGGCGGTCACCGTGCTCTCCGACATGTTCCTGGGCCGCCGGCCGACGCAACCGGGATATCTCTCCAAGCAGCATCTGCGCCGCGCCTACGTCGAGTACTATCTGCCGCTCAACGCGTGCAAGGTCGCGCGCATCCTCGACGAGATGGCCCGATACGCCGGGCCGTTCCTGCGGGGCACCCTGCGCGTCCTCGACTACGGCTGCGGCCCCGGCACCGCCGCGCTCGCCTTCCGGCTCTGGGGCGGGCGCGCGTCGCGCCTCGTCCTCGCGGACGTCGTGGAGGAGGCGCTCGACGAGGCCGAGGCGCTCCTCGGACCGACGTTCGAGCGCGCGGCGGAGGCGCCGCCGGGACCGTTCGACGTCATCTTCGCCTCCAACGTCCTCGTCGAGCTCGGCGATGCGGGACGGTTCGAGCCGCTGCTCGAACGCCTCGACCCCCGCGGCTACGCCGTCGTCGTCGAGCCTCCGACCGCGGAGTGCGCCCGGCGGCTCATGGAGTGGCGCGACCGGCTCGTGGAGCGCGGGTGGAGGGTCGCGGCCCCCTGCCTCGGCATCGCTCGCTGCCCGATGCGCGCGATGCCGGACCTCTGGTGCCACCAGGACGCGGGATGGTCGCCGCCGGGATGGGTGAACGAGATCGACGACCGCATCGGGCGCGTCCACGAGACGCTCAAGTACTCTTATCTCGTCCTCACGCGCGAGGGCGCGACCCTCGCCGAAGGGGCAGACTGGCGGCTCGTCTCGAATCTCCACCGCTCCAAGGGCCGTGCGTGGGCCCACCTGTGCGGACACGAGGGGGATCTCTGGAAGGCGCAGGCCCTGACGCGGGACCGCGAGGAGCTGCGCGACTTCTTCCGTTGCGATCGGGGAGACCTGCTCCGCGTGCAGGGACCGGCCGGAGGCAGGTTGGGACCCGACCACCGAATCCGGCGGGAGTGAGCCGCCCCGATCCGCCTTGATCCCGAACGGTCCGGCATCGGCGCGATTCCGCCCGTCTTGATTTGTGTGGCCGCCGCTCCAAGGACTGTGCTACTTTCGGGGAAACTCCCATGCGCACGACCGGGCTTCTTGCGGTTCTGCTCCTGTTCTCGGGCTGCGCCGTCCCCATCAACATCGAGGGCGGAGACTCGAAGGATTCGCAACCGTACGCGAAGCCGTTCGACGAAGTCTGGCGCGCGGTCACCGCGACGCTGGAGAAGAAGGGGTTCCGGCTCCACGTTCAGGACAAGGCCTCCGGCCGGATCGTCACCGAGTGGACGGTCCGCCTCTATCCCGCCTGGCGCGAGGGGCGCCGGGAGCGGCTCGAAATCGAGATCCTGCCGGTTCCCTCGCGGCCGGAGCCGCGCCACAAGCTCCGCGTCCGCTCGACGCGCGAGGTCAACGACAACGAGAAGAGCCCGATGTCGGAAAAGGACGCAAGCTGGGCCTACGCGGGAGGGAACGACGAGGCGCGCGACCACATCCTGTACCTCGTCCAATTGAGACTGAAGGGCGCGGGGTTCGACGATTGAGATGAAGCGCTTCGCCCCCCTCCTGCTCTTCCTCCCCGGCTGCTGCGGCAAGGACTCCGAGCCGACGGTCCGGATCAAGGGGGAGTCGTTCAAGACGACGATGATCCGCACGCGCGCCCATTTCCGAGAGTTCCTGCGCTGGGATCCTCCGGCCGCGGGCCGCGCCTTCGTCGTCGCCTACCCCCACGCGCACTACCATCACTACGAATCGCGCAACAACTACGACGTCGTCTTCACGGACGGCGGAGGGAAGGTCCTCGAGGTCCTCACCCTGGCCGGCGCGGAGGAGGGAGGCATCACCTCCTCGGTCGAGGCGACCCATGCGGTCTTCCTTCGGGCCGGGACGGCGGCGCGGCTCGGGCTCCGCACGGGCGAGTCCGTGGAACTGGCCGCGCCCCTGCGGGAGAACCTGCCGCCGCTCCTGGCGGCGCTGCGGGTGAACGGCCACGGGGTGAACGCCTGGACGGCCGTCGGACGCGAGGACCAGGCGCACGGCTTCATGTTCCGGCGGCGCCTCTCGCGCGACGACGGGATGATCTTCGCGTATCCCTCGCCGGAGATAAACGAGTTCTGGATGAAGAACTGCGCCATCGACCTCGACATCGCCTTCTTCCGGTCCGACGGCACGCTCATCAACGTCGTGGAGACCCGGAGATACCCCGACCCGAAGAACCCGCCGGAGACGCGGTCGAGGTCGCACGAACCCGCGCAGTACGTCCTCGAGACCAACTTCGGCTGGTTCCGCGCCCGCGGCATGATCCTGGAGGACGGGCGACCGAACGGGACGGTCCGTATCGAACTTCCCCCGGACGTACGATCATGAGAATCGCGACCCTCGTCCTCGCGCTCGCCGCAAGCTGCTCCTCGAAGCCGCAGAACGGCCCGCCGCCCGACCCCGCGGTCGTCGTGGCGGGGCGCACGTACCCGCTCAAGGTGGTCGCCACCCGCGACGGCCGCAAGGCGCTCGCGGACCTCGACTTCTCCTCGGACGCCGTCCTCGTCCTCCACGGCCACGCGCGGTACCAACACTACGAGATCCCCCGCCGGTTCGACCTCCTCGTGCTCGACGACGCCGGGAAGATCCTCGAGACCTGGACGCAGGCCGAACCCGTGGAAGGCGGCGTCACGACGGCGGCGGAGTCGGCCCGCGCGCTCTTTCTCCCGCCCGGATCGGGCGCGAAGGCCGGGGACCGCGTGTCGCTGCCGCCGATCAAGGTCGCGGGCGAACCCGAGGCGGCCCTCCGCATCGGCGCGCGCACCGTCCGCGTCGAGACGGCGCGCACGTGGGAGGAGCGCTCGCACGGCCTCATGTTCCGCCCCCGCATGTCGAAGGACGACGGGATGCTCTTCGTCTACGACCGGCCGGACATGAAGTCCTTCTGGATGGGCAACACCCTCATCGACCTCGACATCGCCTTCTTCCGGGAGGACCGGACGCTCATCAACGTCGTCGAGATGAAAAAGTATCCGGACCCGTCGACGGACCCGGGCGATCGAGCGAGGTCCGAGGAGCCCGCGGTGTACGTCCTCGAGCTCAATCTCGGCTGGTTCCGCTCCCATGGGTTGACCGACGCCTCGGGCCGTCCGGTCGGAAAGGTGCTCTTCGAGCCGGTCCCATGAGATCCTCGTGGACCATCCTGATCCTCGGCGTCATCGCGTTCTCCATGATCGCGGCGATGATGCTCCTGATGCTGGACCGCCTCAAGGAGACGCCGGCCGGGAACCGCGCCCGGCTCTCCAACGAGATCCGCGAGTCCTTCCGCTTCGACGCCGTCCGGGTCGACCGGCAGAAGGAGGACGGCCGCGAGACGATCATCGTCGCGTACGACACGGAGGAGCCGCTGGCGGATCCGGAGAGGCTGGAATCGCAGATGCGCTCGGTCGCCGTCTTCGTCTTCCAGAAGTGCGACGAGCAGGACCGCAAGGAGGTGGACCGCGCGCGGATCGTCCGCCGCGAGATCCGCCGCGCGGGCTGCGACCGCCAGGTGGTCACGAGCGAGTACAAGATGGTGAACCCGGAACTCAAGAAGCTCATCGAGTGAACCCCGTCGGACTCCGACGCATTTGCGGGCGCGCCCTTCGGGAGAGCGGCATGGGGAGAAGACACGGAGGCGGGGGCTTCCGGAGGAGTCTGACGGGGTGAAGTCCCTCATCGCCCGCGGCTGGCCCGCCTTCCTCCTCCTCTTCCTGGGCGCCGGCGCGTTCTGCGCCGCCTCCCTCCGCCGCCTCACGGTGGACGCCGGGACGAACATCCTCCTCAACGACGACGACCCGGACCTGCACTACTACAACCTCACGCGCGCGGAGTGGGAGTACGACGAGTACACGATCGTCTGCGTGCGCAGCGACGAGTGGTTCTCGAAGGAGGGGATCGCGCTCCTCAACGACTTCACCGCCGCGCTCGGGAGGATCCCCGACGTCGAGAAGGTCGTCGCGATCAACACCCTTCCTCTCGTGCGCAACCGGCCGCTCAACCTCTTCAAGCTGGAGTTCCCGGACCTGCGCTCCGGGGCGCGCATCGACCGCGCGAAGGACGAGCTGCTCGGGCTCGCGCGGACCCGGCGCCCCGCGGACCACGCCGGCTTCGCGCAGGGACCCGTCCCGCTCGGCGGCCACACGCAGGCGCTCGGCAACCTGATTTCCGAGGACGGGAGAAACCTCTCGGTCCTCGTCTACCTGCTCGTGTCCGACGACCTGCGGCGCCTCGAGCCGGAGTGGAACCGGCTCCACGGCGAGCCCGCGACGGCGGAGACGAAGCGGAAGATCGACGCGATCCGGCCGGGCTACGAGCGCGCGATCAAGGAGCTTCGCGAGAGGCGCACGGCGCTGATCCGCGCGATCCGCGAGGTCTGCCGCGCCTGGCAGCCCCGCTTCCGCGATCCGGTCCGCCTCTCGGGCCTCCCCGTCGTCAACGTGAACCTCGTCGAGCACGTGGAGTCGGACCTCCGGACGTTCGGGATCGCCGCGGTCGCGGTGTTCTTCCTCGGATTCGCCGCCGTCTTCCGGAAGGTCCGGTGGACGGCGCTCCCGATCGTGGCGTGCGTCCTGCCGGTCGTCCTCGTCCTCGGGACGATGGCGCTTCTCGGGAAGCGGATCACCGTGATCACGTCGAACATGCCGGTGCTCCTCTTCGTCCTCATGCTTCCGTACACCGTCTACTTCGTGGAGCGGTACCGCGAGCGGCGCGCGGCCGATCCGGCCGAGGATGCGCGGCTCACGGTGGCGCGCTCGGCCGGGGACATCTGGACGCCCTGCTTCTACAGCGCCACGACGACGATGGCCGGGACCGCGTCGCTCATGACGAGCGGGATCAGCCCGGTGCGCACGTTCGGGCTCATGATGACGGTCGGGATGGCCGTCGGTCTCGGATCGGTATTCCTGTTCCTCCCGTCCGCGGTCCACCCGCTCCGCCCGCTCGCGGCGCGCCCGCCGAGGACGAGAGGGCCCCTCCACCGCCTCGCGGGCGTGGCGCTGGGGGCGCCCCGGACGGTCGTCGCCGTCAGCCTCGCGATCCTCGCCGTGGCGATCTGGGGCGCGACGAAGCTGGACGTCGAGACGAAGTTCATCGACTACTTCCGCAAGGACAGCGAGGTCTACCGCGGCCTGGAGTACATCGACACGCGCATGGGCGGCACGACGCCCATGGAGATCATGCTCCGGTCGGACCGGCCCGGCTTCTTCAAGACGAAGCAGGGGCTTGCGGCGATCCGAGCGGCGGAGGCGTTCTTCCGCGGCGTGCCCGAGACCGGCAACACGCGCTCCCTCGCGACGCTCGTGGACGAGTTCCACAAGGCGGCGCCGAAGGCCTCCGAGGAGATGCTCCTGTCGCTCCTGCTGCAGTCGAAGAGCGGGCGAGGCCTCGCGCGGGAGTACTGCAACGCCGACTTCACGACCACGCGCGTCCTCGTGCGGATGCGCGAGACGGCCCCGACCCTGAACCGCAAGCGGATCCTCGCGGGGCTCCGCGCCCACCTCGACTCGCGGCCGGAGCTGGCCGGGCTGACCGAGAAGCGCCCGACCGGCGTCTTCGTCCTCTATTCGAACATGCTCCAGAGCCTCGTCAAGAGCCAGAAGGACACCTTCCTTATCGTGCTCGTCTCGATCTACCTCATGCTCGTGGTCCTCTTCCGGAACCCGTTCCTCGCCCTGCTCGTCCTCCTGCCGCAGGTGCTGCCCGTCCTCGTCGTGCTGGGGACGATGGGATTCGCGCGCATCCCGCTCGACATGGTGACGACGATGATCGCGTCGGTCGCGATGGGCGTCGGGATCGATCCCGCGATCCAGTACACGGTGCGGTTCCGCCGCGAGCTGGCGGGCGCGCCGTCGCGCGAGGAGGCGATCCGGCGGGCGCACGCGACCATCGGCCGCGCGATCGCGATCGGCGGCGGGATCGTCTTCTGCGGCTTCGGCGTGCTCGTCCTGTCCCGTTTCGTCCCGACGGTCTACTTCGGGCTCTTCACGGGCCTGGCGGTGCTCATGGGCATCGTCGCGTCGCTCACGACGCTCCCGGCGATGTTCGCGCTCCTGGGGTACCCGAGGCGGTGATGCGTCCCCGCCCGTCGCGATCTTCTTGCCGGAACCGGTGCCGGTCCGATAGAATCCCGCCCTTTCCGAAGGGGAGGAAGGCATGAGCGCACCGAACGCTCCGAGTCCGGAGAGAGTCCTTCAGTTGATCACGGGCGGCTGGGCCGCCGCGGCTCTCGGATCGGCCGCTCGCCACGGGGTGTTCGCCGCGCTCGAGAGCGGCGGCGACGCCGCCGAAGGAGTCGCGCAGAAGACGGGCATCTCCGTGCGCGGCGCGCAGGCGGTCCTCGACGCCATGACCGGTTTCGGGCTGATCCGGCTTGCCGGAGGGAAGTACACGAACACGCCCGAGGCTTCGGCGTTTCTCGTCCCGGGGAAACCCTCCTATCTCGGTGCCATGGCAGAGGTGATGACGGACGGTCTGGCAGAGTGGGCGAAGCTCCCCGCCGCCGTGAAGACCGGCGCCCCGACCACGGCGAACACGACCGACATGGCTGACAACCCCTTCTGGCACGCGCTCGTGCCCGCCATCGCCGCGCTCTCCTATCCGATCGCGCAGGCCGCCTCCGAGCGGCTCGGCATCGCGAAGGCGGGACCGGTCTCGTGGCTCGACGTCGGCGGCGGCTCGGGCGTCTGGTCCGCCGTCTGGCTCGACGCGAACCGGCAGGCGAGGGGGGTCCAGATCGACTGGCCAGGCGTCAACAGGATCGCACGCGGCTTCGTCGGCGGCTTCGGCGTCGCGGACCGCTTCTCCGCGATCGACGGAGATTTTCACCTGACCGATTTCGGGTCCTCGAAGTACGACTTCGCGATCTACGCTCACATCGCGCACCAGGAGGCCCCCTCGGACAACGTTGCGCTCTTCCGCAAGGTCCGGAGGGCCCTGAAGCCGGGCGGCACGCTCGTCGTCAACGACTTCATCCTCGACGACGATCGCACCGGTCATCCGTTCGCCATGCTCTTCGCGTCGCAGATGGTCCTGGCGACCCGGAACGGGCTCACGTGGCGGAAGGCCGACTACCGCGGGTGGCTCGCAGAGGCCGGGTTCACGTCGATCGACCTCGTGCCGACGCCCTCTCCGTCGACGCTCGTCTTCGCGAGCTAGGCATCCGGTACGAGACGGTTCGCGTCCGCGCTCACAGGACCTTCCGCATCCGCCGCTTCCCCGTCCCGCGCGGGCCCGCGGGCCGGAACCCCGCGCGCCGGAAGAGGGAGAGCGTCCCCGTCCACGCGAAGGCGGCGGGGATCGGCTTCCCGTCGCGCGAGTCCCGCACCGGGTAGCCCTCGACGACGCGCGCCCCGGCGCGCTTCATCGCGGCGCACGCCCCGCCGAGGAGCGCGCCCGCGACGCCCTTCCCGCGATGGCCGCCCTTCACGAAGAAGCACGGGATCGACCACACGCGGTCCGCGTCGTCGCATGCGAGGCTGGGCGCGCGATCCAGGCGTGCGAAGTCCGGGCGCGGCCCGAACGTGCACCATCCGACGGGCTCGCCCTCCGCGAAGGCGAGGAGGCCGCGCGCGGCTCCGTCGGCGACCAGGCGCTTGAAACACCGCTTGGCGGCCGCACCCTTGAACTCCTCCCACTTCTTCCCTTCCGGCAGGCGCCAGTACATGCACCAGCAGCCGCCGCACGCGCCCCGGGGGCCGAACAGCCGCTCGAGATCGGGCCACAGCGCGGGCGTCAGTTCCTTCACCTCCATCCGCCTTCGCTCGCCGAGCGGAGCGAGGCGATCGCGAGGGCGGATGTCACGCCGAAGCGCCGAAGGCGCGGAGGCGGACTCCCCTTTCCGCCGCTCGTCGAGCTTCGGCGTGATAGCCCCGTCTTCGTTCGCCGAGAGTCCCGGCACACCCACCTTCACGTCGTCCTCCTCGAAATCATCACCGACAGGGCCGAAACGAGACTCGGATGCGTCTCCACGAGGTCGAGGAAATCCGTCCGCTCGATGGTGAGCATCTCGCTCCGCTTCATCGCCCGGACCGTGGCGCTGCGCGCCTCCCCGGTAAGCAGCGCGAGTTCCCCGAACACGTCCCCCTCGCCGAGGACCGCGAGCTGCCGTCCGCCCGCGCCCACTTCGAGGAAGCCCGAGCAGACGACATAGAAGTGGTGGCCGGGTCGCCGCTCGCGGACGACGATCTCCCCCTCCGCCGCCGAGACGGGCCGCGCGATCTCCGCGATGAGCCGGAGCCAGTCGGGCGAGAGACCGGAGAAGAGCGGGACGCCGCGCAGGAGGAAGAGCCTCTGCCACACGGAGGCGTCCGCGGATTCGGAGACGGCGTCGCCCGTCGACCGGGACGCCAGGGAATGATAGCTCCTCGAAACCTCGATGACCTCCTCCCGCTTCGGGGACGCCCGGAGCGCGAGGGCCCGCAGCCAGAGCGGACCGCACCGGCGGCGCGCGGAGATCGTCCGGTAGACGGAGGCCAGAGGCACCGCTCCCTCCGACGGCGGATGGGACGCGCGCCCCACGATCGTCGCCTCGAGGTCGAGCGGCTCGCCGTCGCGGAAGACGATCCACGGACCCGGCTCCGCGGGCGCCTGCGCGAGGATCTCGAGGTCCCGGAGCCGCCAGTCGCGGAAGAGGGACGTGGCCTTGAGCCGTGCGGCGAGATCTTCCCGCCCGCGGGGAGGTTCGACGACCCGGCTCGAACGCTCCTCCAGCCGCGGGAGGATGCGGCGGCGCCAGTCGGACTCCACGGCCTCCTCGAGCGCTTCGAGCGCGAACCCCCGCTGCTTCGAATCGCAGGAGACGTAGGAGAGGTAGATCCGGCGGAAGGGCGGCCCCGGCTGGAGGAGCGACAGGAGGACGAAGACGCGCTCCGCGGCCCAGTCGAAGTCCTCGGTGGGCACGGAATCGAGCGCCGCAAGCTCCGCCTCCATTGCGGCACGGACGACCTCGCGCTCCCCATCCGATTCCAGCCCCCGCGCGGCGAGGGCCTTCGCGGAGCGGTAGCGGATCTCCTCGTCCGGGTCGGACAGGAACTCCAGGAGCGCCGGGTCGCGCATCTCGCCGAGCACCTGGATGGCGGGGGCGGATCGCGCCGGATCGCGCACCGCGGCCAGGAGCGCGGGCCGCGCGGCCGGCCCGAGCGCGACGAGCGTCTCTCGTGCCGCGGCGAACGCCCGCTCGTCCGGAAGCGCGCGGACGCACGTCTCCGCGAGCGAAGGGGAGGGGCGTTGCGCCGACGCGCGGATCGCCTCCGCGGGCGCGAGGGTGGCGAGCTTCGGCAGTTCGGCGCGGAGCGAGTCGTCGTCGGAGAAGCCGATCGCGTACGCCGCCGCCGCGTGCAGGTCGGCGCGGCCCGATCGAATCCATTCCTCCAGGACCGGTCTCGCGCGGCCGGAGCGGATCAGGCGCGCCATCGCCTCGCGGCCTACACCGAGGGCGGGATCGGCCAGGAGCCGCAGGAGTTCGTCCTCGGGGATCTCCCACGCGCGGGCGCGAAGGAGCCCGGCGCGAACCTGCGCCGGCTCCGTCGCGGGGAGCGAGCGCAGGAATTCGACCGCCTCCGGCACGGGATCTTCGCCGAGCGCGCGGATGGCCTCGACCCGGAGTCCGGCGTCCCACCGTCCCCACGCCGCGCGGATGCGATCCACCGTCTCACGGGTGCACCGGCCCGCAAGCAGTTGAAGGGCGAGCGTGGTGCGTACCGGCAGTTCGCTGCCGACCTGTTCGTGCAGGAGGTTCCGCACGCGCGCCTCGAGGTCCGGCGGCTGGTCCGGATCCTCCCCGATCTTCAGGCGGCGCGCGTGGAGTGCGGACGTCACCTCGCGGGCGTACGCCCCGCGCGCGGTGAGGGCCGCGACGAGCGCCGCCGCGCCTGCGGCGGGGATCAGCCACGCAAGGCCGCGCCACCCGCCCGCCGCCATGATCCCCAGGGACGTCGCGCTGATGGCCAGGGGCTCCAGCCAGCCGCGCACGGCCGTGACGGTCCGGGTGCGCACCGTGTCGGGCAGGGGCATGACGGCGACCTGGAGGATCGGCCGGAGGAGGTTCTGGCGGAGGAGGCGTTCGACCCCGGCGGCGGCCATGGAGGCGATGACGCCCGGCGCGGCGACGAGGAACGCCCCCGCGCCCGCCAGCGCCGCCGGGTAGACGGCCATCGTGGCCCCCACCCCGAGCCTCGAGATCAGCCACCGCGCCAGCGCGAGCTGGAACAGGACCGCCGCGGCGCTCAGGGCCGCGTTCAGCAGACCCAGGTACGACGCGATCCGCTCCGGCGCCACCGACGCCTTCAGCGAGATTCCGAGTTGGAAGCGCGTGAGCGTCGCCAGCACGCCCGCGGCGAAGACGATCGAGAGGAGAAGGAGCGCGAAGCGGTGGCGCAGGAGCGAGCCGCCCCGCTCGCCGCGCCGCGAATCCGTGCGCGGCGCCTTCGCGCCCCCGAGGCAGGCGATGGAGATCAGGATGCAGGCCGCGGCCGGCCAGGCCATCTCCGGCGCCCCCAGCTTCGGCGAGAGCGCGCCGACGAGGAGGCCCGCCGCGACGGGTCCGACCCCTCCGATCGCCCCGATTCCCGGGAGGAGCCTCCTCGCCGCGCGCGGATCGAGCGCCGCCTGGACGAGGATCGCGTTCTCGATCCCGAGCACGATGCCGAAGGCCGGCGCCGCGAGCAGGAAGAGGAAGGGACCGACGTCGGCCCGGAGCCAGAGCGCCGCACGCAGCGCAAGGAGCAGGGCGGCGAGCCCGACCGCCACGGCGCCCCCGCCGAGGCGCGGCCGCAGACGCTCCTGTGCCAGCGCGGCGAGAGATCCCAGGACCGCCCCGCCCAGATAGACGTACGGCAGCATCCGCGGCGGGTACGAAGCGATGAAGAGCCCCTCCGCGGAGACGAGGTAGAAAGTCGTCCCGGCGAGGATGAGGAAAAAATGCAGGGCGAGGCGGAGGAAGGTGCGCCCCTCGCCGGGCCGGACGGCGAGGAGTCGTGCGATCATTTCCGGCATCCGCTCAGAGCGTGCGCGTCTGTCGGGAGCGCACACCCGGGCGAGGATGCTACGGGTCGTCCGGAATCAAGAATCACGAATCGAGAATCAGCATCACCCGTGCCGCAGGTTGAGATTCTTGATTCTCGATTCTCGATTCCCGAGCGAAGGGACGGGCCGCTCCCGACATGGCCCAAGGCCGGTTGCCCCAGTGAGCGCACACGATCTCTCGGCACTACTTCATCTCCTCCCGCTTCCACGGGAACTTCTTGTACGTCCACTTCTCGAACATCTCGAGCTGGTCGCGGAAGTGCTTCGACTCGCGGCTCTCCGACTGGCCCGGCGCCGCGAGCGTCTCCGCGCGCGGACCGTCGGGCCCCATCTCGACGGTCATCTGGAAGGTGCCGCGGCCGTCCTTGCTCTTCACCCCCGTGAAGACGCCGCCGAAGCCGACCGTCGGGGACTTCCACGCCATCTTCCCCCAGCCCGCCCTGATCGTCTCGTCGAACGCCTCGCGCGCGAGCTTCTTCAGGTCGCGCCCCTGCGCCCAGTCGAAGTTCAGCTTCACCGCGCTCTTGTCGCCCAAGAGCAGGTAGAGGAGCGGGTCCATCAGGTACTTCTGGACCTCCCGGTTCGCAAGGATCGTCGCATCGAAATAGGGGCCGAAGACGCGGCGCATCATCTCCTGGCACCAGCGTTCGACGAGGACGGGACGCGGGTCCCCCTCGGCCTCCTGCCCGTCCCATTTCGAGAGCGCCTCGACCGCCTTCTTCGCGTCCGGGGCCGTCGAGCCCCTCGCCGCTTCGAGGAGGAACGGGCCGAAGTAGTCGAAGAGGAAGCTGTGGTACGCCGTCCGCCGCGCGATCGCCTGGAACTCGTCGAACCCCAGCTTCCCGCGCGACTCGATGTCGTCGATGATGCGCTTGCCCCAGAAGATCGTCCCGAACCCGCTCGGTTCCCAGCTTCGCGCGGGTTTGTTGTTCCAGTTCGCGAAGAAGCCGTGCTTCGGGTTGACCGCCTGCGGCCATTCGTCCGGCGACAGGATCCCCTCCCAGTCCATCGAGCCGTCCCCGGGCTGCGGGAAGCGCGGGTCGTGCTCCTTCTTCCGCTTCGGATGGGCGCCGCAGTACCAGAAGCCGATGTTCCCCTCGCGGTCCGCGACAAAGAAGTTGTGGCTCGTCACGATCTTCCTCGCGGCGGCCTCGAACTCCTTCACGTCCTTCGCGAAGTTCATGTCGAGGACCGCCTCGATCGTGAGGTGCTCCTGCATCCAGAACGAGTAACGCAGGGAGTACGCGCGGCGGTTCTTCTCGTCGATCTTCCCCGTGATCGGGCCATGGACCGAGCGGAGGATCCGGGTCTTGACCGGCTCTTCGTCCCGGATCGCGATCTCCTGCTCGATCGCCTCGAACGCGCGCCATTCGCCCTTGTACTGATACTCGCCCTTTTCGTTCAGCGTCAGCGCGTACACGTCCACGAGGTCCGCCCCGCCCGAGGTCGTCGTCCACGCGAGGCGGTCGTTGAAGCCGATCATGACGCCGGGGACGCCCGGGAAGCTCATCCCGCCGACCTTGAGGTCGCCGGCCTCGATGTGGATCTCGTTGCAGATCGACGGCGCGCGGAAGCCCATCATGGGTCCGCCGTAGAGCATGGCGCGGCCCGACTTCGACTTCGACGGCGCGACGACCCACGCATTCGAACCGAAGTACGCGGGCCAGCCGAGTGCGTCGCGCCCGCGGCGGGCGTCGTCGAGGAAGCGGCGGTGGTCGGCATACCCTTCCATCGGTGTGCCCCCTCCTTCGCCCTTCCGCCTTCGCTCTTCGAGCTTCGGCGGACAGGCCGGGCTACGGAGGGCGGGGGGGCGCAGGAAGCCGCCCTCCTTGCCGCCGCCCCGCTCGTGATCGTTCAACGTCGTGGGGGCCGTCGGATCGCTGTCGCGGAGGATGTCGCGGAGGATCTGCCGCGCCTTCTCGACGCCGAGTTTCTTCTCCAGGAAGGAGTAGACCTCCTGGATCTGGAGTTCCACGTCGCCCGCCTCGCCGAAGCGGCGTGCCATCGCGACGCCGATGGCGACGCAGTCCGTCTCGCCCCACGGGCGCGCCTCGACGCCTCGTTCCTTGAGCCACGCGTTCACGCCCGCCGCGTAGGCCGTCAGGATCTCCCGCGTGCGGGGGCTCGCCGCCTCCAGCATCTTCCGCCGCTCCTCCTCCGTGTATCCGTGGCGGCGGACGTCCACGTCGCTCGCGAAGGACTCGCGCCCGATCAGCTCCGCCCCCTCGCCCCGCGCCGCGCGGCGGAACTTCTCCATCTGGCGCCAGCGGTCCTGCGCCTCCGTGTACCCTTCGGCCCAGAACGCGGACGCCGCGCCCGGGGCGAAGATGTGCGGGACCCCGTACGCGTCGCGGTAGACCTCGACGGTCTCCCCGCCCGCCTGCAGTTTCGACCAGCCGTCGTCCTGGAACGCCAGCCCTAGACACGGGGCAGTCCCGCAAAGCGGGACCGGCCGCGATAGCGGCGGCGGCCCTTCGGGCCGCAGCCCCGCGTCAAGGGCCAGCGCCGCGAGCAGGATGAGGTTCATCGCGTCCTCCGGGCCTGAAGATAGCCTTCGAGGATGACCTGCGCCGCCACCGTGTTCGTGTGTTCCCGTTTCCGGCGGCGGCTCAACTCCACGTCCCTGAGCCGCGCCCTCGCCTCCTCGCTCGAGAGGCGTTCGTCCCACGTCTCCACCGGCACGCCCGCGAACTGCCGCAGCTCCTCGACGAAGGAGAGGACGCGTTTCGCGCTCGGGCCGATCGTGTCGTCCATGTTGATCGGGAGCCCCACGACGATCTCCTGCGCCCCCGCCTCCTCCGCGATCCCCGCGAGGCGCGCCGCGTCGTTCCCGTCCTCCTGCCACTCGTACATCGGCAGCGCGAGCGCCAGCTTCTCGTCCGGGTCGCTGATGGCGAGCCCGACGCGCTTCGTGCCGAAGTCGATGGCGACGATTCTCACAGGAGCTTCTCGAGACCGCGTGCCTTGAGCCGCTCGACGAGTCTCTTGAGCTCCTCGGAGCGGTCCTTGCGCGCCACGAGCGTCGCGTCGGGCGTGTGGACGACGACGAGCCCTTCGACTCCGAGGGTCGCGACGAGGTGGTCGTCCGTCGAGAGCACGAGGCAGTCCGGGCTGTCCACGCATTCCGTCAGTCCCTCGGTCGGGGTCGGGCGGCGCGCGGCCGCGGCCCGCCACGAGCCCACGTCGTCCCAGTCGAAGTCCGTCTCGATCATGACGACGTCGGCGGCCTTCTCCATGACGCCGTAGTCGATGGAGATCCGCGGCATCTTCGGGAACTCCAGGGCAAGCGTCTCGGGGAGGCGGCTCGTGCCGAACGCCTCCGCGATCGTCGAGAGGATCGCGTGATGCCCCGGCAGATGGCGCCGGAACTCCTCGAGGATCGCCGCGGCCCTCCAGACGAATATGCCGCTGTTCCAGAAGTGGCGCCCGCTTTCCACGAACTTCCTCGCGGTCGCCGCGTCGGGCTTTTCGCAGAAGCGTCTCACGCGCTTCCCCTCGCACTCCAGGTACCCGTACCCCGTTGCGGCATGGCGGGGCTTCACGCCGAAGGTGACGAGGGCGCCGGACTGCGCCTCCTCGAAGGCGGCGCGGAGGGCCGCAAGGAACTTGTCCCGGTCGCCGATGAAGTGGTCCGCCGGGAGCGCGCAGAACGTGGCGCCCGGGTCGCGCCACTCCAGGAACGCCGCGGCGAGGCCGACGCAGGGGGCGGTGTCGCGCCCGGCCGGCTCGTCGATGACGTTCTCGGGCGGGAGCATCTCGAGGTCGTCGCGGGCGTCGTCGGCGTGGGCCCGGCCCGTGATGACGTAGACCCGTTCGGCGGGGAAGAGCGGGAGGAGCCGCTCGACCGTCTGATGAAGCATCGAGGTTTCGCCGAGGATGGGGAGGAGCTGCTTGGGGCGGGCCTGGCGCGACAGGGGCCAGAAGCGGGTGCCTCCGCCCCCGGCCATGACGACGGCGTAGTAGGTGGACACGGAGCGCGAATTATACCGCCGGCGGTTCCCCCGTCCAAGCGTCGCGGTCCGGCGTCTTGACAGCCCGAGCGGTCACGGATACCATCCATCCTCATCGGTGGCGCTGGGGATGTCCGCAGAGACCTGAAGCGAAGGAGGATCGCCCGTGGGTGCCGCCTACTACATCTTCATCAGTCTGCTGCTCGTCGCCGTCGCCGGCGGATACGTCTATTGGAAGTTCTTCATGAACAAGCAGGGCGGCGGCCCGTCCCGGCCCGGCGGCGGAGGCGCCCGCCCCTCCGGCGGCGGTCCGCGCCGGGGCGGCATCATCAAATAGGGTGCGGGTCCCGCGTCTTCCCGCGCGCATGAGTTTCGTCACCCTTTTCTCGACGTTCACGGTCGCTCTCCTCCACACGCTGATTCCCAGCCACTGGCTCTGTTTCGTCGCGGTCGGCAAGGCGCAGCAGTGGCGGCTGCGGAAGACGCTCGCGGTCAGCGCGGCGGCGGGCGCGCTCCACGTCGCGACCACGGTCGCCCTGGGCATCGCGATCATCCTCGTCGGCCGGCGGTTCCTCGACGGGGAGCGTCTGGAGAAGGCGAGCGGCGCGATCCTGATCGGGCTCGGCGCGTTTTATCTGATCCTGCACGCCCTTCGCGCGGGCCACCACCACGTGCGAGACGCGGCCATCCCGCACAAGGTGGCGGTCCTTTCGCTGATGCTCACGGTTGCGGTCTCCCCGTGTTCCGGCGCGATCCCGTTCCTGGTCGCGGCGGCGGGCAGCTCGAAGATGGTCGCGATGGTGGCCGCGGTGCTGCTGGTCACGACGATCGGCAACATGCTCCTCCTGGTGGGTCTCACGTCGCTGGGGATCGAGAAACTGAAGTTCGACTTCATCGAGAAGTACGAGAAGCTCCTCGTGGGAGGCGTGTTGTGCCTGCTGGGGACGGCGGTGCTGCTCGCCGGCCACTAGCCCGGCTTATTCACGAGGTTTCGGACCCGGATGGGCCGAAACCGTGAATAGGCCGCCCGCGGCGCGTACCGCGATGGCAATAGTCGCGCCGCGGGCCGACGGCGGAGTGCGACACCGTGTCGCGCGGAGCCGGAGGGGCTGTCCAGCGGAATCGGCCCGCCAGCGCGGCCGAAGCCCGCCGCTTCGACGGGGCGAAGGCCCGCAGGGTTGATGAAGCTGCCCGGAGGGGGCCGTTTCATGCGGGCGGCGTAGCCCGCATGAATAAGGCAGACTAGCCATGGCGCTGGAATTCGCGGAAGTCCTGCGGACGTCGGACCGGCTGCGCGCGGGGATCCGCAACGTCGAGATCTCCGACTTCGGCGCCACGGCCAAGCCGAGGGGGAAGGATCTCTCGCCGGGCTGCCGGGCCTGCAAGGGCGCCTCCTGGATCTGCGTGCTGATCGGCTACGGCTGCAACCTGGACTGCAGGTTCTGCACCCAGGTCGATTCCCACGACGACGCGATGGACCCCTGGGCGTGCGGAGGCGACGGGAGCATCCGAACGATCGAGGACATCGAGCGGGTCGCGGAGGTGGTGCCGGTGACGGGCCTCTCCTACTCCGGGGGCGAACCGCTCCAATACCTGGACCGGGTCCTGGAGTGGGCCAGGCACTTCGCGCGCACGCGGCCGGATGTCTACCAGTGGATCTACACCAACGGCCTCCTCGTCACGGAGGAGAACGCATCGAGACTCGCCGACGCGGGGATTCGGGAGATCCGGTTCAACCTGGCGGCCACCGACTATTCGAGAAAGGTGCTGGACAGGATGGAAGCGGCGCGCAGGCGGGTGGAGCGGCTGTGCGTGGAGGTGCCGGTGATGCACTGGCAGCTCCAGGGTCTCCTCCGGACGCTTCCGATCCTGGACGATCTCGGAGTGGACTTCCTGAACCTGCATGAGTTGCGACTCCACGGAAGCTCCCGGCTGCATTACGAGAAGGAGGCGCTGATCGACCCGGGACAGATCTACCGGAACGCGGACTACAGCGATCTCCCCTTCTACCTGCCCAGTCTCATCGACATCTACGAGGCGATCCGGTTCATCGAGGATCGGAACCTCCGCATCATCTACAACGAGTGCGGATCGCGGAACTACCTCCTTCAGGACCTGGCATTCTGGTATCAGCGTCGGATGATGAGTCCCGACTGTCCGAGGGAGACGTTCCAGGAGTATCTGCGGAAGGTGGATCAGGTGGGCGGGCTGCGGATGAAATCTCCGGCACCGGGGGAGCAAGGGGATCGGGCGTCTTTTGCTTGATCGGCGAACCGGGTCGTCTATAATCGCCCTTCCCATCCGACCGGCGCCCGCGCCACTAGCTCAATGGTAGAGCAGCGGATTCTTAATCCGCGGGCTGAAGGTTCGAGTCCTTCGTGGCGCATTCTCACTTCAACCACCCCTTCACGTAGAACACATACAAGAGCCCCAGCATCCCCATCGAGACCCCGAACGCCACCTGCGGCAGCGTCAGCGGCCACGGGTTCCCCGCCAGGTTCATCCCGAAGAGCCCCCCCGCGATCGCGGGCACGAGCCCCAGCACGCTCACCACCGCCAGCAGCCGCATCACGCGGTTCATGTCGAACGACACCACGTTGAGACGCAGCTCGATGAGCGAGATCAGGCTCTCCCGGATGTTCGCGACCGTCTCGTAGAGATAGTCCGCCTCGTCCGCGAGGATCCGCAGGAACTCGCGGTGGCACGGGTCCAACCCGTGGAAGCGGACCCGTCCCTCGGCCATCGAATTCAGGATCCCCTTCAGGCGCCACAGGTCCGCCCGCAGGGCGAACAGCCTCTTCTTGAGCGGGAAGGTCTCCTCGAAGAACTGGGGTTGCGGCTCGCGCATCGAGTGCTCCTCGTGCTCGCGCCCCTTCTGCTCCAGGTGCCCGACCACCTGCTCGTATCGCTGGAGCGCCAGCTTCAGGATCGAATAGGTCATACGCGTCGGGAAGGCCGCATCCGGGACGGCGATCCCGGCGGGCATCGCCGCCACCCAACCGTGCAGGTCGCTGGGCCGGGCCGAGAGGGTGAAGATCGACTGATCGTTCATGGCCAAGAGCACGGGCGTGCGCCGGATCTGCTGCTCGGGATCGAATTCCGGCAGCCAGAGGGTGATCGACGTGAAGCGGTCGCCGACCTCGATGCGGGGATACCCCGCCTCTCCCAACGCCGCTTCCAGTGCCTGTCTCGTCATGCCCGCCGCCGACGCGGCCTCGTCGAACCGGTCGCGGTCCAGGCTCGACACGTGATACCAGTGGTCGCGGGCGGACCCGTCCCGGCGCAGCAAGGCCGTCCACTCCACGGGCTCCGGCGCGAGCCGCTCCCCGGGCCGCAGGACGCTGACCCGCATCGGGACCCTTTCGCCGGTCGCGTCGCTCCGGGAGACGCGATGCACGGCGACCGCACCGGCGCGCGTCCCGAAGAGGGCCGCACGAAGGATGCGCAGAAGCCGGAGCACGGGAGAGGACCTCAGCGTGTCCGACACACGCGGCAGGAGGGACGCCACGGCCCCCGCGATGCAGACGAGATCCAGGATCCGCCACGGATTCAGCACGTACGCGCGGCGGTCGTCGGCGAGCAAGAGACCCACGGCGTACTCGAGGGCGAAGAGGGCGACGATCCCCCATTCGACCGCGTCGACGGCGGCGTCCACGGCGGGCGAGGTTGCGAACAGCGCCGGCACCAGCGCCAGGGCCAGCGCCAGCATGGCGAGGAATCCCATCACGCCGTCATTCAGGACGCGTGCGGCCGCCCGCAGGAGCCCGTGTCCTGGAGGCGGCGGGGCGTTCGTCATGAGAGATATCCCCCTCCCGCGTCGGATCCTCGACGCGAAAGTACGCCCTTTCCCGGGTTCGCGCAAGCGTTCGGGTGCACGCCGGATTCGACGAAACTTGACCGCGTCGGACCGTCCGGGGATGATCGAACCGGCGTGCCGGCATACCCGGCAGGGCGGGAGCGGAAGAGAGGAGCGCTGGGTGGTCGAACCTCATGCCGTCCTGGTGGTGGACGACAACAGCCAGATCCGCGATCTCGTCTCCGAGCTGCTTCGTGCCGACGGATTCCGGGTCGTCGAGGCCGCCGACGGCGTGGCGGCGCTGGAGCGGCTGGAGCGGGGAGGGATCGACGTCGTGGTCTCGGACGTGGAGATGCCGCGCTTGACGGGAGACCGGTTGTGCCTGCGGATGCGCGAGCGGGAGGAGCTGCGCTCCATCCCCGTCATCCTCATGTCGGGAAGCAGCCTTCCCGATCATTCGGGGATCCGGGCCCTTCCGATCGACGGCTTCGTCGAGAAACCGATCGACCCGGCCGTGCTCCTTCCGATGATCCGGCAGGCGGTTCGGAAGCCGGACCGCAGGTAGGCGGCGCGGGAAGCGGACACCGGGCGTGTGGTATACTGCGTCCGGGACCATGCAGCGCATCCGCGCCACCGTCGTCAACCACGAGCACTGCCCGCTCTATCAGAACGGGGACGCGCTCCTCTTCTCGCCTCCGTCCGTGCAGGGGGTGGGCGGCCTGTCCGTATGCGCGTCCGCCGCGGGACTCCTCAGTCGCGCCGCCTCGAAGATCCAGGGCGGCGCGTCGCCGGACGCCTACGAGCGGACCTTCTGCGGAGGTTGCACGGGACGGGCGTGGTTCCGGCTCGAGCCGGAACCGGCGCCCGCCGGCTCCGAGACGCCCGCCCTCGGCGGCATCTCGCGCCTCAGCATCTTCTCGGGCGTGCCGCAGATCCAGCTCCTCCAGATCGCCCCGCTCTTGCACGAGCGCACCGTCGCGCCGGCCGAGGAGATCATCCGCCGCGGCGACCCGCCCGTCGCGCTCTATGCCATCGCATCGGGCGAGTGCGACGTCGTCGCGCATGACGAGGAGAAGGGGGAGGTGACCTTGACCACCCTCCGTGCCGGCGACTGCTTCGGCGAGGTGTCGCTCCTGACGGGCGAAACGGCGACCGCGACCATCCGCGCCCGCACGCCCTGCGTCCTCCTCGTCCTCGCCAAGGAGGACTTCCCGACGGCGCTGGCGCAGGTCCCCTCCATGGCGATCTCCCTCGCGCGCGTCCTCGCCGCGCGGGTGAAGCGGGCGAACACGTGGGTCGTGGACGAGATGAAGCGGGGGATCCTCGGGAAACTGGAGATCATCCGGCCCGCGGAGCTGGTCCAGGCGGTGAACGTCAATTCCATGACGGGGATGCTCCTGGTCCAGAATGCGGGCAAGTCCGTCACCATCTACTTCCAGGACGGGCAGGTGTTCGAGGTCCAGTCCGACAGCGGCCAGGCGGAGGAGGAGGCGTTCTACGACTTCCTCACCTGGGCCCGGGGGAACTTCCGCTTCGAACCCGTGCGGAAGGAGACCACGGTGCGCCGCCTCCGGTCCGACACCATGGGCCTCCTCCTGGAAGGGATGCGGCGCCTCGACGAGCACCGCAAAACGGAGATCCGCGTGAAGGACCCTGCGCCGCAATAAAAGCGGACAGGTCGATTCTATTGCGATGATGCGATTCCCGTACCGGGTCTTGCAGGCCCCCATGGCCGGGTGCACCGACCTCCCGTTCCGGCGGATGGCGCGGAAGTTCGGCTGCGAGATCGCCTTCTGCGAGATGGTCAAGGATCGGCCCGTGCTCCGGGGGAACGAGCAGACGATGCGGATGATCGCGACCGCCGAATGGGACCGGCCCCTCGGGATTCAGTTGATCGGACGCGACGCCGATCTCCTCGCCGGGGCCGCGCGGCGCCTGGAGCAGGCCGGCGCGGACGTCGTCGACCTCAACCTCGGCTGCCCCGTGCGGAAGGTCGTCGAGGCGGGCTGCGGCGCGGCGCTCCTGCGGGAACCCGACCAGGTCGGCCGCATCCTGGACCGGCTCGTGCCCGCGGTCGGCGTCCCCGTCACGGTCAAGATGCGCACCGGCTTCGACGAGGGCGACGACGAGCGGTTTCTGCGCATCGCGAAGATCGCCGACTCTCGCGGCGTCGCGGCGATCACGGTCCACGGCCGCACGCGCCGTCAGGGTTTCTCGGGCATGTCGAACTTCGAGGCGATCCGTGCGGTCAAGGAGGCGGTCCGCTGCCCCGTGATCGGAAACGGCGACGTCCGGCGCGGAAGCGACGCGCTGCGGATGATGCGCGAGACGGGATGCGACGGGGTCATGCTCGCGCGCGGCGCGCTCGGCAACCCGTGGATCTACCGCGAGGTCGCGGCGGCCCTCGGGACCGGCGATGCGCCCGCGCCTCCGACCCTGCGGGAGCGCGCGGCGGCCCTCCGCGAACACTTCGGCTTTCTCCGCGACTTCTACGGCGACGGCGAGGCCTGCGTCCAGGCGCGGCGGGTGATCCACTGGTTCGTGTCCGGCGTCCGCGGATCGCGCGGGCTGCGCCTGCGCGCGAACGGGCTCTCGACGCCGGAGGAGTTCGAGTCGATCGCGCGGGAGTTCGAGGAGGCGCCGGAGTGAGCCCCGTCAGACTCCCGCCGATTCTTGACGTGCGTCCATCGAAACACGACGGACGGCACGTTCTACTATGCGGCGGATTCGAGTGGAGTCTAACGGGGTGAGCCTCCTGCCGGACGGGAAGATCTTCGCGGGCTGCCGCGTCGTGAGGCTCCTCGGCCGCGGCGCGTCGGGCGCCATCTACGAGGCCACGCAGCTCTCGCTGGATCGCCCCGTCGCCCTCAAGGTGCTCGCGGCGGAGCACGCGTCGCCCGAGGATGTCGAGGCGCTCCTCGCGGAGGCCCGGACGCTCGCGCAGCTCGACCACCCGAACATCGTGCGCGTCTTCAACGCGGGCCGGGAGGAGGGGCGCGCCTTCCTGGTCATGGAACTCCTGGAAGGCGAGACGCTCCTCCGGCGGCTCCGTCGCGCGGGTGCGCTTTCCGCCGCCGACGCGCTGCGGATCGCGGGCGAGGTCGCCCGCGGCCTCCGGGCCGCGCACCGTCACGGAATCGTCCATCGGGACCTGAAGGCGTCGAACATCTTCCTTCGGGCCGACGGCCGGGCGAAACTCATCGACTTCGGGCTCGCCGCCGGAGCTTCCGCCGCGGGCCGGGCCGGCGGGACGCCCGAGTACATGGCCCCCGAACAGTGGCGCCGCCATCCCGCGGACCCGCGCACCGACCTCTACTCCCTCGGGCTCGTCCTCTTCCGGATGCTCGCGGGCCGCAACGCGTTCGAAGGCGACGCGGAGAAGCTCCAGTACGGCCACCTCGAGCTGCCGCTGCGGCCGCCGGAGCCGAGGCCGCCCTCCATGGACGACCGCACCTTCGCGCTCATCTGGAGACTGTGCCGCAAGCGGCTCGCCGATCGGTACGCCGATGCGGCCGACTTCCTCGCCGACATCGAGGCCGTCCTCTCCGGGAACGACCCGCGCTCCCTCGCCGAGATGGGACGCGTGACCCTCTGCCCGACGTGCGACACCGAGAGCCCCGCGGGCCTGGAGCGCTGTCCCGAGTGCAAGACCAACCTGAGCCGCCAGCACATGACGACGGACGACCTGCTCCCGGAGCCGCCGACTTGCCCGCCGGAGCGCGAAGCGCGAAGGAGGGAGCGCGCACCTCAAAGGCGGGGGCCGCAACGCCCGAAGCCGAGACCTCGAAGGCGCTAGCCGGACCCGTTCACGCCGGTCCCGAACCGGTGAGTCCGGACATGTCCGATCCGGCGCTCGAAGAGGTCGTCTTCTCCGAGAGAGTCCCGAAGTCCAGGAGTTTCCGAACGAGCTCCGGGGAGAGTCGGATGCCGGTCTCCCGAACGACCGCATAGGCCCCCGCGGTTCGGCGGGTTCCGCAGGGAATTCCGGTGCTGCCGGACTATCGACTTCGGTCCCACACCCGCACGCGGATCCCCGGCACCGTCGTCGCGTCCTCCCGCACGAGCCGGAACCGTCCGCACGTCTCCACGAGGTCGACGTACGCCCGCTCGTCCTTCGTGTCCCCCCACGTCGCCTCCGGCCCCGGCGGGCCCTCGACCGTTATCACGCGCTCCTCGGCCTTCGCGACCCAGCGGTCGAAGATCTCCCGTGCGCTCTTCCCCGTCTTCGCGGTGTGCTCGATGTCCTTCGCGAACCGGAACCCGCCCATCCGCCGGACGCGCCGGACCTCGAATTCGACCGCGTGCCACGAGATCCCGGGGGCCGTGCCGATGAGCCGCATCGACGAGACCTCGCCCGCCCCGCGCGCCGCGAACTCGACCAGCCGTGCCGAGCCCGGGTCGGCGTACCAGGTCGAGATGATCCTCGGCGCCAGCGATTCGCGATGGAGGCGCCGCGCGGGCAGCGCCGTCGCCGCCAGCGCCAGTCCCGCGGCCGCCGAGACGTACCATCGCTTTCCCGCCCACGTCCCGATCTGGGACGCGAGGAGGATCCAGTAGAGCGGCAGCACGCCGACGAGGAACCGCAGATCCCGCATCGGGTGCGCGAAGACCGCCGCCGTGGCGACCGCGGCCAGGACCGCCGCGACGCGCGCGGCCTCCTTCTGCCGCTTCCACGTCGCCAGCGTCACGACCAGCGCCAGGACCGACGCGACGCCGAGCGCCGCGCTCAGGTGGTACTCGCCGATCCAGGCGCGCGGGTACAGGAGGAAGCGGTCCTCGAGGGTCATCGGGGTGGCGCCGCCGCCTTCGAGGAAGTCGAGCGTCGTGCGGAAGCGCGGCGGATAGATCGCGAACCACACGACGAGCGGCACGACCGTCGCCCAGAAGAAGCCCTTGAGCCTCGGCGGCCAGCGGCGCACCGCGTCGCGCCGCTTCCACAGCTCGACCCCGAGATGGACCGCCAGGATCCCCGCGGCGACCGAGACCGGCGCGCGCACCGACTGCACGCTGCCCCACGAGCCCTTCCATCCGCCCGTGAGCTTGACGATCACCGCGACGACGAGCGACAGGAGTGCCGCGACCGTCCAGACATTGAGCGGCCGGTACCCCTTCCCGAACTCGCGCGCCGCCCGCGCGCCGGCCCGCACGTCGCCGCGGAGGAGTTCGTACGCCGCGACCGCCGCGAAGAGGATGACGCCGTAGTTCACCGTCGTGAGGTAGACCATCGCCGCCGCCGCTCCGGCCCACGACGCGCGCCGGACGTCCTGCGGCGCCTCCAGGGAACGCGCGTACATCAGCGCGAAGAAGACGAACCCGAGCGCGGCGAAGATCTCGAGCATCGGCACCGCGGCATGGAGGAGAAGGCGCGGGGACGACGCGACAGCGGCGACGACCGCGACGGTCCCGAACGCGTCGTCCGACCCGGCCCGTTGCGCGAGCCAGGCCGCCAGGAACACGAGCACGACGAGCGCCGCCGCCGAGGCCGCGCGCGGTGCGGCCCAGCTCCGTCCCATCGCGAGGAAGAACGGCGCCTGAAGGATCGAGTGGCCGGGCGGATAGTGGTGCGGGATGACCAGCTCCTCCAGGAACGCCAGGGGACGGACCCCGGCGATCGCGTCGGACAACCGGAGTCCGTTGAGCGCGTGCGAGGCCACGTCCCAGACGGGGCTCCGGTCGCCCGGCTCGCCCGCGCGGAAGACGGGCAACGCGACCGGCACCGCGAGGATCGCCCACGCGGCGGAGAACGCCAGCCTGCGTCCCATGGGCGTGAGATGACACCCGTTCCGCCCGCGGGGGTCAACAGAATTCGCCTTGACTCGGCGCCGGGGCCGCCTATAATACCTCGCTCTATGGCACATAAGAAAGGGCAGGGTTCCTCCCGCAACGGCCGCGACAGCCAGTCGCAGCGGCTCGGCGTCAAGATCTTCGCGGGCCAGATCGCGAAGTCCGGCGCGATCATCGTCCGGCAGCGCGGCGCCCGGTGGGTCCCCGGCTTCAACGTGGGCAAGGGCCGGGACTTCACGCTCTTTTCCCTGATCGAGGGCGTCGTGAAGTTCGAATCCGGGCAGCGCGTCAGCGTCTATCCGCCGAAGCCGAAAACGAACTAGCGGCTTTGATCCTCTCTCTCCGCGAGGCTGCGGCTCTCGTCCCCGACGGCGCGACCGTCGCGTTCGGCGGGATGACCCTGTATCGCCGGCCGACCGCCCTCGTCCGCGAGATCCTCCGCCGCCGGCCCCGCAACCTCACGATCGCCGCGCTCACCGGCGGATTCGAGTCCGACCTTCTCGTCGGGGCGGGCTGCGTCTCCACCTGCCGCACCTGCTACTTCGGCCTCGAGATCTTCGGTTTCGCGCCGATGTACACGTCGATGGCGGCGCGCCTCGACATCGTCGAGGAGACGGAGAGCTCGATCTGCGGCGCGTTCCGCGGCCCGACCCGCCTCCGCGCCTTCGCCGGGACCGACTTCGCGGCGTCGCGCCCCGACATCCGGATCGAGGGCGACGTCGTCCACTACCCGCCCATCGACGTCGACTTCGCGCTCATCCACGTCCTCGAGGCGGACCGCCACGGCAACGGCCGGTTCGTGGGGAACCTCGCGTGCGACGTCGATCTCGCCGCGAAGGCGAAGCGCACGATCGTGACGGCGGAGCGGATCGTGGACCGCGTCGTGCCGATGATCCGCGCCCACGACGTCGTCGAGGCGCCGAAGGGCGCCTGGCCGGCCTCATGCTACCCCGACTACACGATGGACGGACTGGAGATCCTGCGCTACGTCCGCGCCTGCCGCGACGGGCGCTTCGAGGAATACCTTGCCGAGTTTCTCTCCCGCTGACTGGCTCTCCTGCGCGATCGCGCGCGAGCTCGGGGACGGCGAGACGATCGCCGTCGGGCTGGCGACGACGCTCCCGTTCGCCGGCATCATGATCGCCCGGCGCACCCACGCGCCGAACCTGCGGATCGGGTACGTCGTGGGCCACGGGATGATGAACCAGCCGCGCCCCGCCTCGATCCTCTGGAACGAGAAGCTCGTCCTCGACCGCGCGGAGCGGACGTGGAGTTTCACCGACTCGTGCTTCACCTGGCTCCCGACGCGCCACCCGAAGGAGTTCTTCCGTCCCGCCCAGATCGACCCGCGGGGGAACACGAACAACGTGAAGGTCGGCGGGCTGCGCCTGCCGGGCCCGGCGGGACTCCCCGACGTCACGCCCTATCACTCCAACATCTATTACTATGTTCCGCTCCCGTCCCCCAAGGTCTTCGTGCCCAAGGTGGAGTACGTCAGCGGCACGGGCTCGGGCGACTTCGGCCCCAAGCGCGTCATCACGGGCGTCGCCGTCTTCGACTTCGAGGACGGCCTCATGCGGCTCAAGACGCTCGCGCCGGGCGTGACGCGCGAGCAGCTCCTCTCGCAGCTCGGCTTCGCGCCGCTCGTCGCGGAGCCGCTGGAGACGTTCGAGCCGCCGAAGGCGTGGATCGAACTCCTGCGCGACATCGACCCGCTGGGGATCCGCGAGCTGGAGTTCCTCTCGGGCGACGCGCGGCTCGACCGGCTCGAAGCGATCGTAAGGGCGGAGATGGCGGGATGACTATCGCCCGGCGAGCCTCGCCCGGACCGCAGTGACCTCGTCCAAGAGGGTCCGGAGCTTCTCGCTTTCCTGTTCGGCGGGCAGTCGCGTCCGGAGGATCTCGGCGGCGGCATCCAACCACCCGACCCTCTCGACGAGGGAGCCCGGGTAGCTGTCCCGCATCGCATACGGCGCCATCGCGAGGACGGCCGCGTCCGCGACGGGGCGGTCAGGATCTCGTGCAAGATAGGTCAGGACACGAACGCTCGCGGCGATTTCGTGTTCGGGGATCCGCGGGCCGCCGAGCTGTTCGGCCGTCCGTTTCCGGATCGCCGCGTCCCCTTCCTTCGACAGGAGCGAGATCGCAAGATCCGGCGCGCGGTAGTCTCTCAGCAGGGAGATCTCATAGTAAACTCGATCCAGCGTAGTCCAGCGAGTCGAATCGGAACGGACCATTTCAAGATACGAGGTGAGTTCTCCCGATCGCCCCATTTCTACAAGGGCTTCCGGCCCCTCCCCGACAAGGGAAAAGAAGGCTTGTCCCCGAATGTGAAGATTGGGGTCTGACTTGAACAGCGTCTCGAGAATCCGGCGCGACGCCGGCTCTCCTTGAGGGAGCGCCAGGATCGCCGTGTTCCGCAGACTGTCGGGAGCGGTAGGGTCCAGCACCAGTTCCTGGAGGAAGGCGGACCGCCGCTTGTACGCTTCATCCTTGAGAAGCAAGCACAGAACCGTGTCACTGATCTCCGGATCCTGTGCGCCCCGCACCATACGCTCGGCCCGGTCGCGGAACCCCTCTCCTTCGATGGTCCCAAGGCAGTTGGAGAACAACACCAGATCCCCCATGTGGCCTGCGATTCCCAAGGCAGAATTACATCGGGAGCCCAAGCAGTGAAGGACCGCTCTCCAGAAACCCTCATACGACTTCCCATTCGAGCTCGTATCCTGATCCACCACAGGATTCATCGCATGCGAGTACAGGATGAACAGGAACACGTTTTCGTCCTTCTCCCCCAAGAGACCGCGCCACAACCTATCCGTCGCTTCGCACTTGAATCCTCCCAGCAGGATCAGGGCAAGACAGCGGACCACCGGGATCTCACGCGAGTCGCGGGCGAGATCGCCAAGCCCGTTCACAATGGTCGCCCGGGCCGGCGTCGTGAGCATCCGCCCGTGGATCTCCATCAGAAGTCCGAGGAGATCCTCCGATTTCCTGTCGCCGGCGAGCACCGCACGCACCAGTCGGTTCAATTCGGATCGCAGACCTTCCGCTTCTTGCGAGCGTGGTTCGATCGATTCCGTCTGCGACGCCGGGTGGCCGGCGAACCCGGAGGGCTGCGCTCGGCTTTCCCCCGACTGGCCGCGGGTTCGATTCGACTGACGCGCTCCGCCCCCAAGCACGACCACGGCCAGAATCAGCAAGGCCGCCGACGGAACGGCCAGGACGATCATGATTGCCTTCCGCGTCGCTCGACCGGCCACTAGCCATCCTCCCCCGGTCCGCACGTTGGCACCCTCTTACGGTGCCGTCTTCTCCACCGCGCCCGCGCCCGGGCTTCCCCAGCCGATCTTGCCCTTTCCGGACTTGTCCGGCGGCCCGGGATCGTTCTTTTCGGCCTCCTCGGCCGGCCCCAGCCCCGCGTCCTCGCCCGCGGCCGGGAACGGCGTGATCTTCACCCTCGACGGGATCGCTACGGGCGGATCGCCCACAGTCTTGCCCGTGACCTTGATGCTCGCCGCAGAACTCACTTGGCCCGCGGCGACCACGAGCTCGAACCCGAAGTCCATCCTGAAGATCGTCTTGTCCGCGGCATCGTCCTTGTCGGAATCCACCCGCGCGTAGGTCGCGAATTCCACCTTGGTCGTGACGGTGTCATCGACGTTGAGATCAACGCTGCTCGGAAGAACGCGCGTGATCGGCCCCTTGCCCAAGGCGACCACCTCGGGCTGCATCGGCAGGTCGAACATCATCATCGCCGTCACCTTGGCATTCGCTTCGAACTTCTTGATGCGCCACTGGAGCGGGTAAACCTCATTCCCATCGTAGCGCGGCAGCCGCTCCCCCACGGTCTTCCTCGGCTCCCAGCGTTCCCGAAGCGCATTGTTCTTGTCCCGGATTTCCAGCTCCCACTGGGTCAGGACCTGCGAGAAGAGACCGTTCATTTGGCGCGTGCTGACGACGTAGACGAAGGCCGGGGACCAGAAACGGAACATCCCTCTGTTGGTCGGGGCCGAGTACGGCTCCCGCCCCGCGTACTCCTTTTCCTTCTTGTCCGAGTATGGGATCAGCGCATAGAAGGCCTCGCACAGGAAGTTGAACGGCCCGATCACGTCGGTTCCCTGGTTGTCGTAGTGCACCCCCGCCGCAACCGACGCGGTGCTCGAATCGCGAAGCACGAGTTCGATGGGTGGCTGATCGGCGAAATGCAGCTTGACTGACCCGCCGCCCTCGCGCCGGATGTGCACGTCACGGAAGTGGGTCGTTTCATTGATGGCAAGAGTAAGCGGACCTACGCGGAACTTATCCTTGTCGTCCGGGATGACCGGCGTGTTGATCCGCTGCGCGAGCGCGACGTCTTGCCCGGCCAGCACGAACAGGATCGAGGTCAGAACCGCCCAGGCAAGTTGTTCCCTCTCCGAGTTTCGACCGAGCTTCGGCATGGCGACCTCCCTATCCGCGATGACCAACTCAAGGCAGGTCCTCCCCATCCCCACGAGGCCGGCAGGAGCATACCCTATTAGCGAAAAAAAAAAACAAGTCGAAATTGCATTCGCACGCGAATCTCCCGCACGGGTCGAGGATGGCGAGCCGCCGAAGGCGTGGATCGAACTCCTGCGCGACATCGACCCGCCGGGGATCCGCGAGCCGGACTTCCTCCCCGGCGACGCGCGGCTCGACCGGCTCGAAGCGATCGTGCGGGCGGAGATGGGCGCTTGACGCCATCCTGCCCACGGCCTATCCTTCATCCGTGACCGTCGAGCAGCTTCGCGCGATCGCGGGAAGGGCACCGTTCAGACCTTTCAGGATCTCTCTGGAGAACGGCGAGTCTTTCGAAGTCCGCCATCCGGAGTTCATCGGCATCACTCCGAGCTGGGTGATCATCCACAATCCGGAGGGCGAGGGGATCATCTTCGAAGTGGCGGATGTCACCTCCGTGCGGATCCTCGCCCGCAACGGCCGCCGGGCCCGTTCTTGAGTCCGCGACCCCCTTGCGGCATCGTCGCGTCATGCGGCGAGAGGGATGGAAGGCGATCCTGAGCCGCTCCGACTTTCGCCCCCTCGAAATCACGATCGGGAGCGGCGAACGATACGCAATCCGTCACCCCGAGTCGGTTTCGGTCCTGCTGCGCAACGTGGTCATCGACTCGCCGGACGGGCTCATCGTCATCTTTGAAATCGATGACCTCACCTCCGTCCGTCTCCTCCCCCGCAACGGCTGCCGCAGGTCGTAGCCGGTCCTTGAGGTGTCCCTCTTCACTTCATAGAATCCTGGCATGAGGCGCGAGGAGTTGAAAGCGATCCTGACCCGCCCGGCCTTTCGCCCCTTCGAGATCACTCTCGAGAGCGGAGAACGGTACATCGTCCGCCACCCCGAGTCCTTTTCGGTCTTGCTGCGCAGCGCGGTCATCGACATGCCGGACGGAGTGACGATCATCTTCGAGATCGAGGACGTCACCTCCGTGCGCCTCCTCCCCCGCAACGGCCGGCGGAAATCGTAGCGCGTTCTCGAGTCTGCCTCCAGTTCGTCGTATCCCGTCACGCGCGGTTGGGATGGAGGACAAGGAGGTCGGATTGAGCGAATTCGGTGGGAGCGAAGGCGGTCCGAGCAGAGAGGAGCTGTTCAAGTTCCTCCCCGTGGCTCAGGATATCCGGAAGTACCATCACAATGCCCTTTGGGAGGAAGAGAAGCACTTCACCTGGTGGATTTCGATACTGATCTCAGTCATGATCTTTGTCTACGCCTCCAAGCAGATGGATGGCTTGTCGAAGGGTTTCATTCTGATGTTCGGGTCCTTTTTCGGCATGGTGCTCTCCTACTTCGGGCTCCGATGCATCCGGAAAGAGGGACGGTACTTCCGGGAGGCGCTTGAGACAGTGAATCGGCTCTATGATCGACTGGGCCTCATCCAGGATGAGCGATCCCCCCTGGTTCCCAAGGAGTACACGCCACATCAGGACTTCGCCGCTGTTCGGAACTCCGCGAACAAACCCCTATGGAAACTCCCTGGGATGGTCATCCTCTCTCTCAAGAAGGATGACGTCATGGGCATCCGCGACTACTTCCAGCTCGTGTTCCTCATGGCCTGCGTTCTCTTCATCGCGGGCCTGATCTGGGGCGTAGTCATCGCACTCAAATGCTGAACCTCGACACCTCGGCGAGCGTCCAAACTGGTAGAATCCACCGCTTCGGAAGCCATCCTCAGGAGGATCGCATGCGCAAGACCCACCTCGCCCTCTTCGTCGCCGTCGCCGCCCTCGCCGGCCTCGTCGCCGCCCGCCCGTGGGCGGACCCCCTCGAGGACGCCGAGGAGGCCCTCAAGGACCGCGACTATAAGAAGGCGGTCGAGCTCTTCACGAAGGCGCACGACGGCGCCAAGGAGGGGCGCGACCGCATCCTCTACCTCCTCGCCACCGCCTGCCAGCACGCGGGCCGGTTCGACGACGGAATCGCCGCGTGCGACCGCCTCCTCCGCGAGCACCCGAACTCGGTCTGGGTCTACAAGACGCACTTCAAGAAGGGCGACCTCCTCGCCGCGAAGAAGGAGCACGAGCTGGCCGCGCGGCTCGCCGAGGAGCGCGTCCGCGCCGTCGCCTCCCCCGAGCGGCGCAAGGCGATCGCGACGATCTACGTCGAGGCCGCCCGAGAGTTCCTCGTCCCGAAGGAGAAGGACGACCCCTCCTTCGTCCCGAACTACGTGGCCGCGCAGCGGCTCCTCGTCAAGAGCCTCGAGCTCGAATCGCTCGGCGCCGATGAGGAGTCCGTCCGCTTCGACATCGTCACCTGCGAGTTCAGGGGCAACTTCGACCGCAACCAGCTCCTGCGCTCGTGCGACGCGTTCTTCGAGAAGTTCGCCAAGAGCGCGAAGCTCGACGAGGCCGGCCTCATCCGCGGCCGCGCGCTCGCGCAGCTCGGACGCTGGTGGGAAGCCCGCAAGGCGTGGGCGACGGTGGTCGCCGACCATCCGAAGAGCGCGCACGCCCCGACCGCGCTCTGGGAGACGGCCGCAATCGAGCCCGGACCGCGCGGCCTCGCCGCGCTCCGCGAGATCGTCGCGAAATACCCGGCCGCGGAGATCGCTCCCCAGGCCGCGATGACCCTCGCGGACCGGCTCTCCGCGAACGAGGACCTCTGGCCCGCCGCGATCGCCGCTTACCGCGACGTCGCCGCGAAGTTCCCCAGGGACGAGCGCGCCCCGAACGCCGCGATCCGCGCCGCGGAGCTGGAGGTCGCCGACGACCGGATCGACGACGCGATCGCGAGCTACGACGCGTTCCTGAAGACGTTCACCGAGAGCCCGCGCTGGGGCGAGGTGCGCCAGCGCATCTGCGATCTGCGGTTCGTGAAGGGCTGGCGCGCCTTCCTCCGCAAGGACTTCGCCGCCGCCCGGAAGCTCTTCGACGAGTTCGTCGCCGCCTATCCGACGGACGGGCGCGGCGCGCAGATCGCCCTCACGCTCGGCGACATGCTCCGCGAGGAGAAGAAGCTCAAGGACGCGGTCGACCAGTTCCGCCGCGTCGCGGCCCGCTGGCCGAACACCGGCGAAGGCAACCGCGCGCGCCTCTCCGCCGGCGAGATCCTCGAGGAGCTCGACGACTTCGACGCCGCGATCCAGGAGTACACCAAGGGCGGCCACCACGGAAAGGTGCAGGAACTGCGCGGGAAGTCCCTCTACGTCGAGAGCGAACGCGTCTTCCCGACGAACGAGGCGCCCGCCGCCACGATGACGTGCCGCAACTTCACCAAGGTCCACCTCCGCCTCTGGACGCTCGACCTGAAGGACTACTTCGAGAAGAAGGGCTCGACCGCGGGGCTCAACTCCGTGGAGGTCTCCGTCATCGCGCCCGATCAGGAGTGGGACTTCGAGGTGAAGGACTTCAAGCGGTTCAAGAAGCACCGCGTGCCCGTCGCGCTGCCCGTGAAGGGCGCGGGCGCCTTTATCGTCCAGGCGAAGGCGGAGAACCTGGAGTCCGTCACCGTCGTGCTCGTCTCCGATCTCGCCTTCATCGCCAAGGCGGGCCGCAAGGGAGTGACGCTCCTCGGCCAGGACATGAAGCGGAACGAGGGGCTCGACACCATCAAGTTCGGCGCCTCGGCCGACGGCCGGCCCGTGAAGGACGGCCGCGCCTTCCCGCCCGAGATCTGCCCCTCCCGGATCTCCGTCCTCGCGGAGGTCCTCGGCAACTTCGCCTTCCGCGACTTCGACGTCTCCGGCATGCAGGTCCCGCTCCAGCGGCGGCCGGTGGCGTTGCTGCTGCCGGATCGCGGCATCTACGCGCCGCGCGACGCGGCGACGCTCCGCATCGTCGTCCGCGACGTCGCCGACAACGCCTGGATCGTGCCGAAGGACAAGACCTACCGCCTCACGGCGACGAGCCACTACGGGATCGTCCTCTTCGAACGCACCCTCAAGCTCTCCGCTCAAGGGACGGCCACCGAGACCCTCGACCTCTTCGACGGTCTCGCGAACGTCCGCTTCGACGTCCACGAGATCGCGAAACCCGTCCCGATCCTCATCGGCCAGACGGGGATCGCCGTCGGCCACGTGCCCGGCCGGGCGGCGCGATTCGACTTCCTCATGGAGGACCGGACCTACTTCTTCGGCGAGGATGTCGAGATCGGCGTCGCCCTGCGCGACGCGGTGGGGCGTCCGATCCGCAACCGCGCTTTCCGCTATCACGTCTCCGGGCTGCCCGACTGGAAGGAGGCAAAGACGGACGGCGACGGCGTCTTCGCCCTCAAACTCGCGGAGACGGAACAGTTCGAGCGCACGGGCTGCCTCATCCAGACGCAGTTCGGCGACCTGCGGGACGCGCACGCGATCGCGTTCGTCCCGCGCGGGTTCCGGATCGACCTCGACCCGTCCGTGCGGCCGCTCGAACCGGCCCTGGCCGGCGAACCGCGCACGATCAAGCTCGCGACGAAGGACCACGCGAACAACCCCGTCCCGCAGAAGCTCGAGTGGCAGGTCCGCCGCACGAACGGGGCCGGCGAGAAGATCGTCGTCGCCTCCGGCGAGGTCGGCACCGATCCGAAGGGGATCGGCTCGTTCTCCTTCACGCCCACGGCGGGCGGTGTCCATACGGTCCTCGTGCGGGGATTCGACTCGCAGCATCAGCCCGTCCGCACCTCCACCGCCGTCGCGGTGAGCGACGACAAGGACCCCGTGACGCTGCGGATCCTCTCCGAGAAGGACGAGTTCGTCGCGGGCGAACCGGTCGCGGTCACGGCCCATTCGCGGCTCGACCGCATCCCGGCGTACGTCGTCGTCGAATCCGAGCGGATCGAGTGGACGAAGCGCATCACTCTCGAGAAGGGCCGCAACGCGATCCCCCTGGACCTCGGCGGCCGGTATCTGCGCAACTTCCGCGTCAGCGTCCTGGCGCTTCAGGGGAACAAGTTCCATTCCGTCGTCCGCGACTTCCGGATGAAGCGCGCCGCGGATGTCGAGATCGTGCTCGACAAGGAGACGTACAGGCCCGGCGACGAGGTCAAGGTCGTCGTCAAGGCCGGTCGGACCGGCGAGATCTGGCTCCAGGTCGCCGAACATGTCATGACCTGGATCAATCCCGATCAGATCGATCCGGTCCTCCCCGGCCCCTACTTCGTGACCGACGCATCGAACACGGTTTCGTTCCAGGGCCAGACCACGCAGGTGAGCCGCGAGCTCGAGGACGCGCTCGCGCGCCTCGACGACATGGACCGCAACAACAACGCGCGCGTGAACATGGACCCGCGCGCCGAGCGGCAGTGGGAAAAGCGCAAGGCCGCGGACAAGGACCACGCCGACGAGGATGGGCAAGGCTATCTGCAGTTCCGGGGCGGCGGAGGGGGCGAGTACGGCCGGCGCATGGGCGGGAAACGCCTGATCGTCCACGGCACGGCGCATCCGCGGCCGATCTTCCTGGGCACGGCGGCGACGAACGCGAAGGGCGAGGCGACGTTCGCGTTCCGCCTGCCCCTCGAGAACGCGCAGTACACCGTCCGCGCGTACGTCGTGGACGGCTCGAACGCGGTTTCGACGGCCTCGAAGGAGCTCAAGGCGCGCTCGCCGATCTCCGTCGAGATCTGGGCTCCCGAGGCGATCCGCGAGGGCGATCGCGCGATGGCGGCCGTGTTCGTCTCGAACTCGTCCGCGAAGGCGGTGACCACGGAGCTCGGTCCCGTGCCCGCCCGCTCCGTCGCGGAGTTCCTCGTTCCCGCGGCCGCGAAGTTCTCCGTCAAGGTCGACGGCCTGGAGTACGTCCGCGAGATCGCGATCCGGCCGGTGGCGCCGCTTCGCACGGCGGTCGCGGCCGGAAGGACGTTCTCGATCGGCCCGGAGGGCGCGACGCCGGTCGAGTTGCGCGTGGACGTCGCCGGCACGCCCGAAGAGGAGCTGCTCCTCCTCGCCCGCGGCGGCGACGCGTTCACGGCGGAGGCCGACCTTGCGGCGCGCCTCCTGGCGCTCGCCCTCGCGAAGAGCCCCGAGGCGAAGGAGGCGTCCCTCCGGCTCCTCCATGCCCCCCGGCCGTACGACCTCCCGACGGAGGTGATCCGCTACCTCGCGCTCGCGGTCCACGACCCCGAGCACAAACCCGACGCCTCGTACCTCAAGCAGATGTTCAGCCAGGCGTCCTCCGACGACCAGAAGGCCCTCATCCTCTTCGCGCTTTCCCGGACCGGCGACGCGAACTTCGCGTACGTGAACCGGCTGGCGCGCTCGGCGGAGACGCTCTCGCCGCGCGCGGCGCTCCTCACGGCCCTTCTCCTCCACGCGGCGGACCGCAAGGACGAGGCGAAGACGCTCTTCGCAAAGGTGAAGAGCGAGGAGCCCGCGAAGCTCTCCGTCGCGGATTGGAGCAACACCCCGTCCGCGATCCGCGCGATCCTGGCGGTGGCGGCCGCGGAGATCGACCCTTCCCGAAGCGTCTCCATCGGCGAGCGGCCGCCGGTCAACGCGTTCGAACGCGCGATGCACGCGCTCGTCGTCGTGAAATGGCCCACCAAGGCCCGGCAACCTTCGGACCTCAAGGTGAACGGGCGCCCGACGGAACCCGGTCTCATCCCCGCGGGGTTCCTCGTCAAGGGCGCGCAGAAGATCGAATTCACGGGCGTCCGCGCGACGGCGCACCTCGTCTACGCGTCCGAGGCGCGCGAACCGGCGGTCAAGACCGCCGTCAAGCGCACGTTCCAGTGGCCCGCCGTCGAGGCGGAGGGACAGGCGCTGGCGACCGGCCTCGTCGTGTCGTCCGGCGAGTCGAAGATGCCGCCTTCGATGAAGAGGACCGCGGCGGGCGCCCCGTTCGCGGCGGTGTTCGAGTACACCTTCACCGGCGGCGAGACGGACATGGTCGTGATCGAGGAGTCCCTGCCTGCGGGCTTGCACGTGGCGTCCGTCGCCGTCGAGGGCTTCTGGCAGTACCGGCTGGAGCCCGGCCGGCTCCGTCTCCTTCTCGCGCGCGGCAAGGGCGAGCAGAAGGCGAAGGTCACGATCGGCTTCGTGGCCGCCGCGCCCGGCGAGTTTCGGGGAGCTCCCGTCCACGTCCGCACGCTCGCGGACGCCGACTTCGCCCACGCCGCCGCTCCCGAGGTCTTCACCGTCCTCGGCGCCGGCGAGAACTACCGCGAGGGCTACGAACTCCAGCCCGGCGAACTGTATCAGCTCGGGAAGCTGTACTTCGACAAGAAGGACTGGAAGAAGGCGAAGGAGCCTCTCGCGCGTCTCTTCGAGAGACACACGCTCCTGGACAACTACGCGATCGAGGTCGCCCGGATGCTGGCGTACGTCTCCATCGAGCTGGGGGAAAACGACGGCACGGTGCGATACTTCGAGATCCTGAAGGAGAAGCTCCCGGCCGAAGTCGTGCCCTTCGACAAGATCCTCGCCGTGGGCCGCGCGTATGCGGCCCTCAAGGAGTTCGACCGCGCGCGGCAGGTGTTCCTCGGGACCTGCGACGCGTACTTCCTCCAGGAGGCGAACGTCGTCGGCGAGCTGGAAGCCCTCGGCCGCACGAAGCAGGCCGCCGAGACGATGCGGGCACTCCTGCGGGCGCATCCTGACACCGACCTCAACCGCGAGATGCGGATCGGGATGGCGCAGCAGCTCCTCGACCGCGCGCGCGGGATGCAGGAGGTCGACCGCGACCCGCGCCGCCTCACGCGACGCGAGACGCTGACCGCCGCCGCGGAGATCCTCCAGGAGTATCCGGCGCTCTACCCGGCCGACGCGGCGTGCGACCAGGCGTCGCTCGTCCTCGGGACGACGTACCTCGAGGCCCTGGACCACGCAAAGGCCGAGGCGACGGGCCGCTCGGCCGCGCGACGCTACCCGAAGAGCCGGTTCCTCGATTCGTTCGACTACGTCCAGGCGTACGCCCTCTTCGCGCAGAAGAAGTACGCGGAGGCGCTGGCGATGTGCGACCGGATGGAGACGTTCGAGTACGGCAAGCAGTCGAACCCGGGACCCGAGGCGATGAAGGCGCTGGCGACGCTCATGAAGGCGCAGATCTACCACGCCAAGGGCGATCTGGAGAAGGCCGTCGCCGCGTACAAGGCCGTGAAGGACAAGTTCTCCGACGCGGCGCGCGCGCTCGCCTTCCTCGAGCGCGAGGCGATCTCGATCCCCGAGGTCACGGTGGTCCCCACGAACAAGCCGAACGAGATCGAGATCGAAGCCTCCGGAGTCCCCGAGGTGCACGTGAAGGCGTACCGGATGAACCTGACGATGCTCTTCCTCAAGTATCGCGGCGTGCGAGACGCCGGGGCGATCGAGATCGCGGGGATCCGCCCCGCCTTCGAGAAGACGTACAAGCTCCAGGCGACGGGCGCCAAGCGCAAGGAGAAGCACACGCTCGCGCTCGACGTGAAGGACGTGGGCGCCTATCTCGTCTCGGTCAAGGCCGGGGACTTCTTCGCGTCGGGCCTCTTCCTCAAGAGCGACATCTCGATGTCCGTCCAGGAGGAGGCGCAGAGCGGCACGGTGCGCGTGAACGTCGCCAACGCCGCGGGCGGGAAGTTCGAGGAGAACGTCAAGGTGACGTTCATCGGCTCGGCCGACCAGGGCTTCAAGAGCGAGAAGACGGACCTGCGGGGGATCGCCGAGGCGGCGGGACTCAAGGGCTTCGCGATGGTGATCGCGGAGAAGGAGAACCATTTCGCGTTCTTCCGCGGGACGACGGCGCTCCTGGGCTACAAGCCCGAACCGCAGAAGCAGGAGGACGCCAAGAAGGAGAAGGACGCCCTCGACGACCGGCTCAAGGAGCTGGACGAGAACAAGAGCCGGTACGGGCAGAACCTCCAGAAGAAGCAGTCGGGGGTGGAGGTGGAGAGGACGAAGAAGTAGCGACAAGGGGACAAGGCGAGAGGCGGCGGTCGCTCGCGGAAACGGGGATAGGGACATGCGCGAGATCGGGAGATGACCGGCCCGACTCGCAGCACCGACTCTTCCTCCTGCGCCGGGGGCCCGCCCGCGAGTACCTCAATTGGAGTACCATCGCGGTCCATGGTACACTGCTCAGTCGGTCCGCGATCCGCGGAAGACGCCTTATGCCGGAGATCAGCCGATTCTTGGGCATCGTCATCGCCATGTACTACAAGGAACATGGTCCGCCCCATTTCCACGCCAAGTACGGGGGCGATCGAGCGGCCTTCTCCATCCACGACCTCCGGTTGATCGAGGGCAAGCTCCCTCCGCGGGTGCTCTCCCTCGTTGCAAGTTCCAGTAATTCTGGCCCTGCTTTTCCGGAAATTCTGGACCCCATGTCTGATGAAGAGCGCGGGGAACGCCCCCTCTCTCCAGGGCCAAGCCGCGAAGGGTCGCCCTCGATGGATGTCCTGTCTCCTTGCGGTGAGGCCTTCGCGTTCGTGGGCAGATGACGCGTCCTGTACGACGGGCCGCGCCGATGCGGGGCTCGTCGAGCTCCCGATTGGGCTGATGCTGCTCCTCGCGTGACCCCTCCCCTGCCGCAGGAGCCCACGACAATCCATCGGGCGGGGACCCTGCCAGGAGACCCGTCCTGCTTCCGGGCATCAGACCTTGCCCGACGGGGCTTGCGGATGCGACGGACGGGTGTTGATTTCGGTCTGGAGCATGCACAGGCACGTCTGCGCTTTGAAGCGCAACCGGAACGATTTCTCCAGACCGATCATCAATCCCAGGATTCCGCCGATCGCGCCGACGATTCCGGTGACGGCTTCCGGAATCGGGTGGTTCATCTTTGCGACCGCCTGGAGGACCGGTGGGTCTACGAGATCGTGCGGGACGACTGGCCGGATTCCGAGGCGTTCACCTCGGAGATCATGGCGCATCTGGGGGCGGGGCCGTGAGGCTGGACATCCGGCCCGCGTCCGGGGTATGATCGCATGTGACCTTCAAGGTCACCTGAAATGATCGTGGCCAACGTCAAGGACCTCAAGGCGCGGCTCAACCGGTACTTGCGGCTGGTCGAGGACGGCAAGACCGTCCTCGTGACCCGCCGCGGGCGCGGAGTGGCCCAACTCCGGCCCGCGCCGAAGAAGGCATCCCGCCCCTCGATCGAAGAGATCATGATCGGCCTGGCGGAGCAGGGGCTGGTGGATCTGCCGAAGCGAGTCGGCCCCGTGGGGTTGAACCCCGGGATCCGCGTGCGGGATCCGGAGGGTGCGGAGAAGGTGCTGGAAGAGTGGATCGCGGAGCGGAAGCGCCGGTGATCCTCTACTGGGACTCCAGCGCGTTTCTGACACTCTACACCGAGCAGGCCGCTTCGAGCGAGGCCCGGCGGCTCTTCGCGGAATCGCGCGTGAACTTGGTTTCAAAGCTGACCCTCCTTGAGACCTGCCGCGGCCTGTTTTCGATGGCCGCGCGCGGCAAGATTACGCGCGTCGATTGCGACGCCGCCCTCCGGCGTCTTCGCGGCGACCGTGAGCATCTCAGCGCTCGCAGCGTGGACGGACTTCTCGCGGGTCCCGCGTTCGAGCGGTACCTCGGGCTTCTCGCCCGCCACGAGCATCTTGGGACCAACGACGTCCTGCATCTGACGTCCGCGCTGGTCTGGAAGACCGACCTCAAGCAGCCGATCACGATGGCCACCCGCGATCGCGCGCTGGCCGCCGCGGCTCGGCACGAGCGGCTGGCCGTCGTGATTCCCGGCGGATGAACACTACCCGGGCGGTCGGCGCAGGTGCGCGATCAGCCCGTCCAGGTCGCAGGAGAGGGACTTGCCGCCGCTGGCCGGCCGACTCGTCTTCGAGACGAGGAATCGCCGCGAGGCGCCGATCATGTCGGCGGCCAGGTTCAGCCGGTCCATGTCCTCGGGGCGGGGCGACGCGGTCAGCTTCACCTCGATGGCCCAGCGTTCCCGCCCGAAATCGAGGACCAGATCTATCTCGTGCTGATCGCTGGTCCGGAACCAGTACGGTTCGACGCGAGCCTCGACGGAGGAGAGCGCCCCGAGGGCCTGCTCGATCACGAACCCTTCCCAGCTTGCGCCGACCCACGGTTGACCCAGGAGCGTCCGCTCGTCGGGCACGTTCAGCAGGGCGTGCAGGAGCCCGCT
>JACPRC010000006.1 GCA_016190175.1 Planctomycetota bacterium | reverse complement strand
CCCTGGAGGCGCTCTACCGGCTCATGTTCGCCTCCGTCCTGGCAGGCGTCCTGTGCCTGACCGCGGGCGTCCTCGTGGGCTACATGTACGCCCGGACCGTCGAGACGGCGTCGAACGCCTGGCGCACGGACCCGAAGGTGATCCTGACGACGGTGACGTGGCTGGCGTACCTCCTCGTGGCGCTGTCCTCGTTCCTGCCGGCGTTCCGCGGCCGACGCGCGGCCCAGGCCAGCGTCGCATGCTTCGCGTTCGTGATCCTCGCGTTCTGGGCGACGGCCTTCTCCAGCCGGTTCCACGGTTTCCGATGAACCAGAGAGACCTCCGGGGTCCTCCGCCGGAAGGGGACACCGGCATTCCGGGTGATCTTCGATGGGACTCCGCGTCACGGGACTGAACCACCGGCGCGCGCCGGTCGAAGTGCGGGAGCGCCTCGCGGTCGCCCCCGGCTCCCTCCCGTCCGTGCTCGCGGATTTCCGCGCGGAGTCGGGCGCGGCGGAGACGGTGATCCTCTCCACGTGCAACCGCGTGGAGGTCTATCACGTCCATCCGGCGGAGCCGCCCGACATCGCGGGGTTCCTCGCGCGGCGCCACGGCTTCCGGACCGAGGAGCTGGCCCCGCTGCTGTACGTTCACGACGGAAGCGACGCCGCGCGCCATCTCTTCGAAGTCGTGGCGGGATTCGACTCCATGGTCCCGGGAGAGACGCAGGTCCTCGGACAGGCCCGCGACGCGTACCACGCGGCCCGCGACGCGGGCCACACGGGGCGCGTGCTCAACCGGCTCTTCCAGTCCGCCTTCGCCGCCGCGAAGAAGATGCACACCGAGACCGCCCTCGCGGAGATCAGCGTCTCGGTCCCCTCCGTCGCGACGCGGCTGGCGGGGAAGGTCTTCACCGACCTCTCGACGAAGACCCTCCTCATCCTGGGCGCCGGGGAGACGGGGCGGTTGACGCTGGAGTCGTTCCGCGAGCGCGGCGTCAAGCGCTTCCTCGTCGTCAACCGCACCGTCGAACGCGCCCAGGCCCTCTCCGCCGAGGCGTTCGGCCTGGACGAGATGCCCGCCGTCTTCCCCCGCGCCGACCTGGTGATCGCCTGCATCACGGCGGAGGGATACGCGATCACGCCGGACCACGTGCGGACGGCCCTGCGCGCCCGCCGCCAGGCGCCGATACTCCTCCTCGACCTCGGCGTTCCCCGCAACGTCCACCCCGACGTGAATCGTCTCGACAACGTGTACCTCTTCGACGTGGACGACCTCCAGGAGATCGTCCGCCAGAACCTGCGCGAGCGGGAGAAGGAGATCGGGACGCGCCGCCCGTTGCTGGAGCACGAAGCCCTGGCCGCGATGGCCCAGGTCGACGCCCTCGACGTCCAGCGCGTCCTCGCGCGCCTGCGCGAGGCGTGCCACCGGATCGGAGGCGAGGAGGCGCAGAAGACCCTGTCGAAACTCCAGGGGCTCGATCCCGCAGCCCGCGACGAGGTGGCGTACCTCGTCGAGCGCGTGATCAACCGGATCCTCCACACCCCCACGACGGCGCTCAAGGCGGAGGCCCGCAACGGCGACAGTTTCGCGCTGATCGAGCTCGCCGCACGCCTCTTCGGGCTGACGGGCGAAGAGCCCAAGAAGCGCTGAACCGCTGCCCCGGCAAGCAAGTTGCTAGCGAAATGAAGTCCCGCGGCCAAACATTACGCCGCAACCGTAACACGCTATACAGCACAATGTTGCAGCGTGACAAGCGTTCACCAGAACACAAACCACGACTGGCTCGCTTGCCTTGCGGATACCCATTTGATATAAGGAAGCACCGTCGAACACAAGGAGGGAACTTGAACCGACCCATCCGAGTGGGAACCCGCGGAAGCGCACTGGCCCTCGCGCAGACGGAGTTGACGCTCAAGAAGTTGCGTCAGATCCACCCGGACGCGAAGTTCGAGACGATCGTCATCAAGACGAAGGGCGACTCCATCAAGTCGGCCGCGGATTTGCGGTCGGCGGGCAAGGGGTTGTTCGTCAAGGAGATCGAGCTGGCTCTGCTGAAGAAGACGATCGACATCGCCATCCACAGCGCGAAGGACCTGCCCGGCGAACTGCGGCCGGAGCTGGCGCTCGGCGCCGTCCCCGAACGCGAAGACCCTTCCGATCTCTTCATCGGCCGCCTCATCGACGCGATCGAGAAACTCCCGCCGGGCGCGCATGTCGGCACATCGAGCCTGCGTCGCCAGTCGTTCCTGAAGGCGCTCTATCCGAGCGTGGTTCCCGTCGAGCTGCGGGGCAACCTGGACACGCGTCTTCAGAAGCTTCGCGACCCGAAGATGAAGCTCTCGGGAATCGTGGTCGCGGCGGCAGGGCTGCGGCGGCTCATGCCTCAGGCGAACTTCCCGACCCAGCCGCTCCCCAGGGACACGTTCGTGCCGGCCGCGGGGCAGGGCGCGCTTGCGATCGAGATCCGCGCCAAGGACGCGGCGATGAGAGAGTTCCTCATGCCGATCCATCACGCGCCGACGGCAACGGCGCTCGCCGCGGAGCGTTCCCTGCTCCGCCGGCTCGAGGGCGGCTGTCAGGTTCCGCTCGGGGTCCACGCGGAGGCATCCGGCGACGGTCTGGTCCGGCTCACCGCGTGTCTCGCCTCGCTCGACGGGAAGACCGTGATCCACGAGACCACGACCGGCACCGACGACGACGTCGAGTCGCTCGCCGCGGCGCTGGAGATGGTGCTCAAGAACCACGGCGCGGCCGATCTGCTCTTCACGCTGCCGGGCCGCGGACCGGCGAGGGCGTCCCGGAACGGAAACGGTTCGCACCGCCGGGCCCGGGCGAAGACCCGCCGGACGTGAGACTCCTCCTTCTCGCCTTCCTCCTCGTCCCGCAGGACGGGGTTCAGACCGGGACCTCGCCGTGCCGCCCGCTCGACTCGGACTCCGACTTGTTGCGGCCGTACGCCTTCCGCGACGCCGAGTTCTCCTGGCGGCTCCGTCCGCTCGGGGGCAGGTCCGTCGTCAAGTACGAAGTCTCCTTCCCGTCGGCGCTGTCCGTCGGTCCGGAGGAGAACCACACGGTCCGGGCGAAGTACTGGCGGCCGGCGGAAGGCGGGCGCGGGCCGGCCGCGGTGCTGATCCACTGGCTCGGCGGCTCCTTCGACGGACTCGAGCTTCTGGCGCACCGGCTCGCGGAGAACGGCGTCGGCGCGCTGATGGTGTTCCTGCCCCACTACGGCCCGCGGCGCGCGAAGGACGCGGAAAAGCGCGACGAGATGCTCTCGATCTCGGGCGAGCGCACCGCCCTCCACTTCCGGCAGGCGGTGCTGGACGTGCGGCGCGCGGGCGACTGGCTCGCGTCGAGGCCCGAGGTCGATCCGGGGCGGATCGGGATCGTCGGATTCTCGCTCGGCGCGGTGGTGGGCGCGCTCGCGGCGGGCGTCGATCCGAACTTTTCGAAGTCGGTCCTCGTCATCGGGGGAGGCGACCTCGCGTCGATCGTGTTCCACGATTCGGAGGCGACGAAGGAGATCCGCGCGGAGCTGGAGAAGCGGGGGATCACGATCGACCGGTTGCGCGAGGAGCTGCGCGGGATCGAGCCGCTCACCTTCGCGGCGCGCGTGGCCCGGGGCTCGGTGCTGATGTTCAACGCCGAGGACGACGAGATCATCCCGAGGTCGAGCGTCGAGAAGCTGCACGAGGCGCTGGGCCGGCCGCGGATCGAGTGGTTCAAGGGCGGTCACTACGCCGTGGTGACGCAGCTCGGGACGATCCTCCGCAAGGCCGCGGCGTTCCTCAAGGGTCCGCCGCGGGTGCGCGTCCTGATCGCGGAGGCCCGGGAGCGGTTGGAGGTGGAGGTCGCCGGCGGCTTCGTCCTCTTCAAGGCGGGCACGGACCGGGAGCTCTCGCGTTCGGACGCCGCCTTGCGCGCCATGGCGTCGTGTCCGTCGGGCCGCATCCGGATCGGCGCGGACGAGTGCGAGGAGGGCGCGGTGCTCCTCGTCCCGCGGGCGACGGGCGCGCTGCGGGTCGCGGGCACGGCGTATCATGGTTCGCTCCTGCTCGTCCCGTCCAAGGAGGGACGGCTCCACGCGATCAACGTCGTCGATCTCGAGCGGTACGTCATGGGGGTCCTCGGGCCCGAGATCGGCAACGCGCCGTTCGAGGCGCGCAAGGCGCAGGCCGTATGCGCGCGGACCTACGCGGCGGTCACCCTCGCCGAACGGAAATCCGAGCTGTTCGACCTCTACGCCGACGTGCGGGACCAGGTCTACCGGGGCGTGGCGAAGGACGACGCCTGCGCCCGCGCCGTCGAGGAGACGGCGGGGGAGATCCTCGTCCACCGGGGCGCGCCGTTCAAGACGTACTATCATTCGACGTGCGGCGGGACGACGGAGTCCGTGTTCGAGTGGCGCAAGGAGAAGGAGATCGAGCCGCTGGCGGGAGCGGCATGCGGCTGGTGCGACGGGGCGAAATGGTCCGCGTGGTCCGTGCGGCTCACGGCGGCGGAGATCGCGCAGGCGCTGCGCGAGAAGCTCGGCGGCAAGGCGGTGTCGGGCGTCTCCGTCAAGTCCGCGACGAAGGGCGGCCGCGTGCGCGAGGTGGCCGTCGCCGTCGCGGGCGGCGAGGTCGCGATCGCGGCGCCCGACTTCCGGGCGGCGCTGGGCTACGACCGGTTCCGCAGCACGAAGTTCGACGTCAAGAGGGACGGCGACGTCTTCTCCTTCAGCGGCCGCGGGTGGGGCCACGGCGTCGGGTTGTGTCAGGTGGGCGCCACCGGGATGGCCGGGGCCGGGAAGGGATATCGCGAGATCCTGAAGAAGTATTACCCGGGTTCGGAGATCGAACGGCGCTGACCCGCCTCCTTCACGTCGGCTGCGCCGCCGACGTGAAACGGCGCCCTCCGGGCCTTCGCCACGCCGACCCGCCTACGCCCTTCGGGCTTCGGCGTGGCCACGCCGTAGCTCGCCGGAGGCGAGCGAAGGCGGGAGCGGCGGCTACGACGTCGCGAAGGTGCGGCGCACTATGGCCGTCAAGGTGGCGCCGCGGGCGGCTTATTCACGAGTTCTCGGCCTGCGGCCGAGAACCATCGTGAATAAGCCGGGCTAGTCACTTGCCGGGCAGTTCGGTCAACCGCCACGCCCCGCCCGACCTGCGCCATTTGAGCGTCACGAGCCGGTTCTCTTCGCGCGCGCTTCCCCGCACGAGCGTGCAGAAGAAGTCCACGGTTCCCTCGTCGCCCCCGGCCTTCGCGCTCCGGAACACCACGTCGTCGTATCGGAGTCCCGCCTCGAGCTGCGCCGTGACCGACGCCTTCATCGCGGACCGGTCCTTCTCCTCGAAGAAGTCCAGGATCTCGACATGCCGTCCCGACCGGAACGCGCTCAGGTACTCCCGCGCGCGGGCCTGGAGGGCGTCGGCCTCGGGGTCCGGCTTCCACTCGGATTTCGGCGGCGCGTTCGGCCTGGGCTCGGCGGGTGTCCGGCCGTGAAGCGCGAAGACGAGGACGATCGCGACGAGGGCCGCGGCGCCCGCCGCGCAGCCGACGAGGACGGCCGTGTTGCGCTTCCGGACGGACGTGCCTCGTCGCGTCCCCGTCTCGCGGGCGCGGCGCGAGGTCGCGCGCCGCAGCGCGGCCGGCTCCGGGAGGATCTCCCCGTCGAGGATCTCCTCTTCCATGGCGACGGCCGGGAGGTTCTCGTCGGACACGATGTCCATCGTGGAATCCGCGGGCGTGGGGATGGTGATGACATGCCCGCATCCAGGGCACTTTGCATTGCGCCCGCCCAACTTGGCGGAGACGCGGATCACCTTCCCGCACCCGGCACACTTGGCGTTGATGACGTCGGGCATGCTCGTTCCACCGGGAGGATACCAGAGGGCGGCGGTGGAAGTCCAAGCTGGACTTGGCGTGGCCGACCCGCTAGAATCCGCCCTCGCCGTCACGCCGACGCACGGGCCTGTAGCTCAGCTGGGAGAGCGCGGCACTCGCATTGCCGAGGTCGTGGGTTCGAATCCCATCAGGTCCACTATCTCTGACCCCCGGACGAAACAACGTCCGGGCGCGTGCATGGCGCTGTCGAAGTCGATGACGTCGGGCGACAGCGCGACCGGCTGCGGGAAGATCGACACTTCGAGCTGACCTTCGCCCTTCTCGCCGGCGTGCCACACCACGTAGTCGATGAAGCGCGTGATGACCGACTTGATCCGCTCGGGCTCGTCCGCGTTCTCGCGGATGAACTCGTCGAAGAGCGCCAGCGACTTCACGTGGTCCTCGACGGCGATCTCCTGCGTCTCCTCGGCTTCGAGTTCGGCCTTGAGCCGCGACTTCGTCGTCTCCATCTCGGCGCGCTCCGCTTCGAGCGTTTCCAGCTTCTCCCGGATAGAGGCGAGCGCCGCCATGCCGCCGTTGGCGAGCACGTCGGCAAGCTGAGCGAGCTGCTGCTTGATCCTTCCGAGCTGCGTCGAGACGCGCTCGTGGTCCTCCTTGAGCTTCGCGATCGTGAGGGAGGCGAAGCCGTTCTCCTTCGACGCGATCGAGCGCACGCGCTCCGGTTTCAGGTGAAGCTGCTTCATGAACTCCAGCACCGCACGATCCAGCGCTTCCGCAGGGACGTAGCGCTTGGGACAGACTGTGCCTACCGATTTCTCCGCCTGGTTGCAGCCGTAGTAGTGGTACGCGATACCGTTTCGGCCGGTCGCGGGCTGCGGCACCATCTTGTGGCCGCACTCGCCGCAGCGGAGGATGCCCTGGAGGAGATAGACGTAGTTCCGGGGTTGCGTCTTCCCGCCGTGGTTCCGCTTGTTGTTCCGATCCATGAGACGCTGGATCTCCTGATGCGTCTCCCACGAGCGGATCGGCTTCCACTGGCCGTCGTAGATCTGTCCCTGATGCTCCTGCTTCGCCGCATAGATAGGACTGCGGAGCATGTGGCAGATGACGGGCTTCGCGTAAGGCGATCCGCTGCGCGTTCGATAGCCGAGCCGGGCGAACTCCCGCACGATGACGTCGGCGCTCTCCCGTTCGAGGTAGAGCGCGTCCGCCGCGCGCACGTGGGCCGCGAACGGCTCGTCGATCGCGTACATCTTGTCCTTCATGACGTAGCCGCTCGGGGGCGGTCCGATGGGGAGTCCCTTCTCGGCGCGCCAGAGGATCTTGTCCTTGACGCGCGAGGAGGTCAGCTCGCGCTCGTACTGCGCGAGCGCGATCAGGATGTAGGTCTGGAGCCGCCCCGCCGGTGTCGTGAAGTCGATCTGCTCCTTGAGGGACACGAGCTTCACGCCGTAGCGTTCCAGTTCCTCGATGAGCTTGACGAAGTCGCTCAGGCTGCGCGAGATGCGGTCGAGCTTCGTAACCGCGACGACATCGATCAGCCCCGCCCTCGCCATCTCCAGCAGTTTCTGGTAGGCGGGCCGGTCCGTGTTCTTCGCGCTCTTGCCCCGGCGCTTGCCGTCCTTCTCGCCTTCGACGAGCTTCTCGGCGGCGTACCAGTTGTCGCCCTGCTTCCGCCGGTAGTCGATCAGCGACGTCAAGCGGTCGATCTGGGTGTCCAGCGAACCGTCCTCCTTCTCGGCCTGTCTGTCGGTCGAGACGCGGCAGTAGAAGGCGACGTTCACCGCCGGGCCGGTCGGCGCGCGGGCTTCCGCGGTCTTCTGCATGGGCTGGTGTCAGCGGCCGGGGTATGGTAGGCCACGTGCGGTCGGGTATTGGGGGCCACACGCGGTCGGGTTATAGGGGGCCACTCAGGGG
>JACPRC010000039.1 GCA_016190175.1 Planctomycetota bacterium | reverse complement strand
GTCCGGGACCGCGTGGGCAAGACCGTCGGCGACAACGTCGTGACGCTGGAGATCGTCGGCACGCCGCAGACCCAGGCGGCCGCGGAAGCCCCGCCGATCCGGAAGGAGATCGTCGAGGACGACGTGATGGTGATCGACGATTCGACCACCCCGCCCGCCCCACCCGCGCGCGTCCCGCCGCGACCGGCCAAACCCCGGGACGACGACATCCTGGTCATCGAATGAGCGAAGCGTCGGACGGAATCGAAATCACGGAGGAGTTCAAGGTCGCGGAGCCGACCGAGAAGCTCATCCCGACGGCGGACCCCGAGAAGACTGTCGAGGCGAAGGCGACGATCCTGCCCGACGACCTGCGGATCTTCCTGCGGCAGGAGACGCTCGTCGAGATCTACGAATACTCGAAGACCGATCTGAACCACGAGCTGGGCGGAGTGCTCGTCGGCACGTTCCACCAGTGGCGCGGCCAGCTCTGGATCGACGTCGACGGCTACATCAAGGCCGTGAAATACGTGAACACGGCGGCGAGTTTCAAGTTCACCCACGACAGCTTCAGCGCGATCTCGCGCGAGAAGGAGAGGCGCTTCAACGACAAACCCACGCTGGGGTGGCATCACACGCACCCCGGCTACGGCGTTTTTCTGTCCAACTACGACCGCTTCATCCAGGAGCAGTTCTTCAACCTGCCCTATAACGTGGCCCTCGTCGTCGATCCGCGCGCGAGCAAATTCGGTTTCTTCCAGTGGAAGCACGGGAAGATCGAGTCCTGCGGTTTCTATTTCGTCCGCGCCAGGAGTCCGGCGGTGGCGCGCTGAATCCGGGGACCAGACCTTCCACCCACGGTTCGACCGGCCACGCCTGCCGCACCATGTCCCACGTTGCGGCTCCGGAGGCTGGCCGCTGGAAACTCTCCCCAGCCCTTTACGTTCTGTAAAACGGTCTTTACATGGCAGCCAAGACCCCGCGCGTTCCGCCTACGCAACCTCCTGTATGCCAGCAGATTACAGTGCGAGTTCTGGCGTGGACATGGCGTGGTGTTTGCTACGTACGAACTGAGAAGACTGGACACCGGCCGGCGAAAACGTAATCAGGCTCGCCCCTTTCGCCGGCCGGTTCTTTTTTCAGGGGGGCAGGAGAGGCGGACCGATTCCCGGGGAATCGGTGGAGGGAGGGGCTCGGCGGCAGCGTCCTGTTGGCATGGGGACGCGGCCGCCGGGGCGGCATCATGCTCGGACAACCGGGAGCGCACACCGACAGCCGTCGGGGCATCTCCGTTCTTCAGGGCAGGTTGGAGGAGTTCCGGCTTCCATCGATCCTGACCCTGCTGGAACTCGAACACAAGAGCGGCGTCCTCCATCTGGGAGATCTCGTCTCCGGCGGCACGGGGAGCGCGTTCGTGCGGCAGGGGAGGATCGTCCAGGCCTCGCTGGAGGGACGGGATGCGCCCGCGAATTTCGAAGCGGTCCTCGCCATGGTGGCCTGGGAACACGGCGTCTTCGAGTTCCATTCGGGCGAGGTGCCGCACGAGGATGCGGTGGGCACGACGACCACCCACATCCTCCTCGAGGCGGCTCGCCGGCACGACGAAACCACCCGCATCGTGAGAAGTTGACACGTCCTCATCCCGTTCGTAGACTCCGGAGGCGATGATGAAGCGGTTGTCGATCCTCCTCGTTCTCGCCGGCGGGTGCGCCTCGAAGTCGCAGCAGAAACAGGAGACGGCCCGGAAAGGCGAGCGGGCGGTGGAGGAGACGCAGCCCGTGCGCGTGGCCGGCCCCTGCAGCCGCTGCAACCTGACGGTCTACGACGGCCACGTCTGCGGTCTCACCGTTCCGTGCGCCCTGTGCCGGCGCGAACACGGGGCGCGCCACTACCACGAGATCGCGTGGAAGTGCGAGACGGACGAGTTCGTCGCGCGCGAGACGCACGTCTGCAACGACTCCAAGGTCTGCGAGGCGTGCCTGCACGCGACGGACGCCAACGTCCGCTGCGAGCTGTGCCGGGCGAAGCGCCATGTGGCGATGCTGGCGAGGGCGTGCGACTATTGCGCGCGCCCGATCCCGGTCGCGGCCGTCCGGGGCATCACGGGGTACTGCGCGACGTGCAACCAGGAGATCGGCGTCAACCACATCCACGGGAAGACGGTCTTCTGCGAGACGTGCCTGACGGAGGCGGGGCAGGGGCACGTGCACGACGTGACGCGCCTGTGCGCGACGCACGAGCGCGACTGTGCGGCGGACCACGACCACGGTCGGACCGAGTACTGTCAGGCGTGCCGGCGCGACGTAGGGCCCAACCACAGGCACGGGGAGACGGTGTACTGCATCCGGTGCCTGCGCGAGGCCCCGTGGCCGCACTGCCACCATCTCGATTGAGCGGCGGGCTCGGCGCGATCCCGGTTCCCGCGAGCGGTTCTCCCCTCGTTGCCGCGTTGCGCACCGATCCGCACGGCCGTCCCGGGGACTCCTACCTGCCGTCCACGTTGAAATTGACGGATTCGTACCTTCCATCCCGGTTTCCGACGCCCCTGCTCCGGAACTTGAAGAACCGTCCCTGTTCCGTGCTTGCGCGCTGCGCCATGGTCGCACCCCCCGGAAGTTGCGGTACAATACCGGCAGATGCGATTCGCACCCCTCAAGGAGTATGCGAGTGCCGGGGGGGCGTCTCACGGAAACGGCGGCATCGCGGGATGAATTCGGGTCCTTGTCCGAAGTGCGGCGCCGAGTACGCGGGGATCTCGTGCCCGAACTGTCCGCCGGAGGCCGCCGCGGGGGACACGCGCCTGCGTCCCGGCGACCGCATCCGCGGACTGGAGATCCTCGAACTCATCGGCACGGGCGGGATGGGGCTCGTCTACAAGGCGCGCCAGCCCAGCCTCGACCGCGTCGTGGCGCTCAAGATCCTGCGGCCCGAGCGGGCGATGATCGCGAACTTCGAGAACCGCTTCGAGCGCGAGGCGAAGATCCTGGGCGCGCTCTCCCACCCGAACATCGTCACGATCCACGATTCCGCCATGGAGGGGGAGAAGTGCTTCGTCGTCCTCGAGTACGTCGAGGGGACGACGCTGCGCGAGGTCATGCCGGAGAAGGGAATGCCGCCGAGGCAGGCGCTGCGCACCCTTCTCCAGATCTGCGATGCGCTCGACTACGCGCACGGCAAGGGCGTGGTGCACCGCGACATCAAGCCCGAGAACGTCCTCATCGAGAAGAGCGGTCGGGTGAAGATCGCGGACTTCGGCCTGGCGAAACTCGCCGGCGTGACCCGGCGTTCGCTGATGCTCACCGCGTCCGACGCGCGCATGGGGACCGTCCACTACATGGCGCCCGAGCAGATCGAGAGCGCGCAGAAGGTGGACCATCGCGCCGACATCTACTCCCTCGGCGTCGTGGCGTACGAGATGTTCACGGGAGAACTGCCGCTGGGGAAGTTCGGCCTGCCGTCGCAGAAGGCGCCCGTGAGCCGCGCCCTGGATGCCGTGCTCCTGCGCGCGCTGGAGAAGGATCCGGCTGAGCGCACCGTGAGCGTCGCCGAATTCCGCAGCGGCTTGGTCAAGGCGATGTCGGCGACGCAGAAGGGACCGCCGACGTCGGAGACCGTCGTCGGGCCGGATGCCCGCGGCCGCGCGCGCGCGCGGAAGCCGCCGGTCGCGTGGATCGTCGCGGGCGCTCTGCTCGTCGTCGCCGTCGTGCTCGTCGCCGTGCGCCCGTGGAAGAGCGAGGGTCCGAAGCCGCGCGAGAACCCGCCGGCGGATCGGACGGCGCGACCGTCCGCGGAGGCGGAGATCCGCTCGGCCCTGGGCTCGGCGGCGGCCGTCGACGCGGCGACCTGGAAGAGGATCGTCGAGTCTCCCGAGTCGCCCCCGGCGCCCGATGCCGTGGCCAGTCACAGTCTGACGTACGTCCTGTTCCGGCAGAAGCCCGCGCGCGACGTCGAATGGCGGGCGGGATCGTTCGGGCCCATCCGTCTCGCGATCGAACGCGGGGAGCGGACGACGATCCTGCAACCGGAGTACATCAAGGAGATGCAGCGACCGGGACAGGAGCCGGAGGTGCGGGGTCGGTGCGGGTTCGAGTCGCCGGAATTCGTCGGGGCGGTGGAGTTCACGGCGGTCCTGAAGGAGGGGAAGTGGGTCGTCACGGAGTTCCGCTGCCCGAAGGGCGGCGAAGTCACGACCCTCCAGGCGGACGGCCTTTGGAAGGCGAGCGGCCTGACGGCTCCCGCGTCCGGTCCGTTCGTCGAGCTGGCGGTGTTGAAGGGGCATACGGGGAAGATCCACGGCCTGGACGTGAGCCCCGACGGCCGTCTCATCGTCTCGGCGGGAGTGGACGAGACCGTGCGGATCTGGGACCTGCCCGGTGCGAAGGCGCTCGAGAGCTTCGCGGTCCACTCGGGCGGCGCCTTCGCCGCGACCTTCCGCCCCGACGGCCGCGAGCTGGTTTCGGGGGGGAACGACGGCGCCATCCGCTTCCGGGACGCGGCCACGTGGAAGGAAACCGCCGTTCTACAGACCGAGCAGGGCGTCGCGAACCTGGAATTCAGTCCCGACGGGGCGCTGCTGGTTTCCACCAGCGACACCCACATCACCGTCTGGGACGCCCGGACGCGCCGGCAACTGTCCAACTGGGCGGCCCATCCCCAGATGCTCAATTCGGTGGCCTTCTCCGCCGACGGCAAGACGCTCGTCTCCGGCGCGATCGTGGAGGATCCGGACGCCGTCAAGATGTGGGAACTGCCGAAGGGCCGGGCGCTGGGGGCGCTCGAGATGGACGGCGGGTGCGCCGAGCTCGCCTTCACGCCGGACGGGCGGTACCTCGTCACGGTCGGGACATTCGTCCGTCGCTGGGACTTGGCGACCCGGAAGAGGTTGGGCGCCTATGCGGGCCATGCCGAGGGGGCCGGTTCGGTCGCCGTGAGCCCGGACGGGAAACGGATGGTGACCGGGGGGACGACGGGCGAGCTCCGGCTGTGGGACCTGGAAACGGGCGAGGAGCTTCAGGTGCTCACGGGTCATGCGGCGCTCGTCCTCGGTCTCGTCTTCACGCGGGACGGCGCGACGCTCGTCTCCTGCGGCGACGACCGGACGGTGCGGATCTGGGGGCGCCGGAAGTAGGCGGCCCGAAGAAACTTCGCAACGTTCAGGGGATTAGTCTGCCCCGAGGGGAGGGCGAATGGGGCCGGTCTCTCCTATGCCGAATCAAGAATCAGGGATCGAGAATCGAGCACGCGGCGCGAGAGCGGGATTCTCGATTCGCCATTCTCGATTCGAGACGACCTGCGGCGCTCTCGCCCGGAATGCGCCCCGGGAAGACACGTGCTCCTCGGACCAGGCTATTTCTTGTTCGCCGTCGCGTACGTGTACTCCTTGATCTTCTGCTCCAGGTCCGGCGGACTCTGCGCCGCCTGCATCATCGTCTGGTAGGTGATCCGCTTCTGGATGAAGAGGTTGTACAGGAAGTCGTCCAGGAGGATCATCCCCTCCTTCGCGCCGGTTTGGATCGCGCTCGTGATCTTGTGCGTCTGGTTCTCGCGGATCAGGTGCTCGATCGCGGAGTTGACGATCATGATCTCGAACGCCGCGATGACGCCGCCCTCGGCCTTCGGGAGAAGGGCCTGCGAGACGACCGCGAGGAGCGCCGTCGAGAGCTGCGCGCGGATCTGCTCCTGCTGCTCGACGGGGAAGGCGTCGACGATGCGGTTGATCGTGCGGGCCGCGCCGGTCGTGTGCAGCGTAGCGAACACCAGGTGGCCCGTCTCGGCCGCCGTGATCGCGGCCTGGATCGTCTCGAGGTCGCGCATCTCGCCGACGAGGATCACGTCGGGGTCCATGCGCAGCCCGCGGCGGATCGCCTCGGCGAAGGAGCCGACGTCCACGTTGAGCTCCCGCTGCGTGATGATGGACTTCTTGTGGTCGTGGTAGTACTCGATCGGGTCCTCGACGGTGATGATGTGGCAGTCG
>JACPRC010000005.1 GCA_016190175.1 Planctomycetota bacterium | reverse complement strand
GGAGATCCGGAGAGTGACGGAGGGACGCATCGCGGGGACGGACTTCGTCCCGTCGCCGCTCGCCCATCCCCACTGCATGTCCGTCTGCGCGGTGATCCGCCTCGACGACGGAGGCTTCCTGCCCTTCGTGCGGTGCGCGTCGAGGGAGGCGGTCTTCGAGCTGCTGAAGGGGCGTCTGGGGCCGGACCCCGACGAGCCGCTCGCGCGGTTCCTGCGGGAGGCGGCCCCGTCCGCGTCCCGACGCGCCGCCGGGGCGATCGTCCTCCACGCGTCGATGGACGCGGAGCATTTCGACGTCTCGCGCAGCATGCGCTGTCCGGTGGCCGTGCTCGGGCCCGACGGCGCCGCCATCCCGGCCTGCTCCTGGGGCGTTCTGCACCGGGAGGCGGGCCGGTGATCCGCAGCGGGGAGGTCTTCCATTCCTCGTCGAGATGCGTCTGCCCCGCATGCCGCCGGATCGTCGACGGCACGCGCATCGAACGCGGCGGCAAGGTGTATCTCCGTCGGGAGTGCCCCGACCACGGCCGGAGCGAGGCGTTGATCTCGGGTGACGCGGGGTGGTTCCGCCGCATGTCCTCCTACGTACGCCGCGGCTCCGTTCCCCTCCGCTTCTCGACCGGCGTCGCGCGCGGCTGTCCGGCGGACTGCGGTCTCTGCCCGGACCACGAGCAGCACACGTGCCTCCCGATCGTGGAGATCACCGACCACTGCAACCTCGAGTGCCCGATCTGCCTCGTCGAGAACCGGAACGGCACTCACATGAGCCGCGAGGATTTCGTCGCGATCCTCGACGGGCTGGTCGCGAAGGAAGGCGAGATCGACACCGTGAATCTCTCCGGAGGGGAGCCGACGCTCCATCCCCGGTTCCTGGAGTTCCTCGACCTGGCCCGACGGCCCGGCATCGGCCGCATCTCGGTCTCGACGAACGGGCTCCGGCTCGCGGCCGACCGCGCGTTGTGCGAGGAACTCGCGCGCCGCGGGGTCTACGCCAATCTCCAGCTCGACACGTTGGACGGCGGGGCGCTCCGGACGCTGCGCGGCCGCGGGGACCACGCGGAGACGAAGCGGAAGGCGCTCGAGAACCTCGAGCGCGCCGGCGTCCGGACGACGATCGTCGCGACGGCCGTGCGGGGAGTGAACGACGGGTTCCTCGGAGACTGCGTCCGGCTGCTCCTGGAGAAGGACTTCCTCCTCTCCCTCATGATCCAACCCGCGGCCTACACGGGAAAGGGAGGCTCGTGCTTCCCGCACGATCCGCTGGACGTCCTCACGATCCCCGACGTCGTGCGCCGGATCGAGGAGCAGACGGGGGGGCTCCTGCGCGCGAGCGACTTCGTCCCCCTCCCGTGTTCGCATCCGGCGTGCTTCGGACTTACCTACCTGCTCAAGACCGCCGACGGCGTCGTCCCGTTCCCGCGATTCCTGGAGATGGGGCGGTTCCTCGACGTCATCGAGAATCGCGGGACGGTCCGGCCCGACGAGCGGCTGGAGGAGACGATGCGGGAGACCGTGGACCGGCTCTGGTCCGGGGCCGGTCAGATCCCGGACGGCGCGAAGATCCTCGCGGCGCTGAAGCGGGCGCTCCGGATGATGTACCCGGAGGACCGCGTCCTGGAACTCGAGGAGCGGCTCCGCACCGGAGAGGGGCTGGTGAAGACGATCTTCATCCACGCCTTCCAGGACGAGCACACGTTCGAGGTGGAGCGGGTGCGGAAGTGCTGTACCCAGTACGCCCTTCCCGACGGGCGGCTGATGCCCGCGTGCGCGTACAATCTCTTCTATCGGCGGGGCTCGCGGCCATGAACCTCGGGGCGATCCTCCTGACGTTGGCCATCACGGTCGTCGTGAAGCTCGCCGTGATGGTGCTGGGGTTCCGGCTCATCCTGCGGCTCTACGGCGCGACCGCGGCATCGGCGCCGAAACGGCTCTGGATCCTCCTGCCCCGGGAGCACTGGCCGGAGGTCCGCGTCCTGCGCTGGGCCCTCGTCCTCTTCTTCCTCTCCGAGCTGACGTGCGGCGTCGAGATCTACATCCTCTTCCGCTCGCACCCGCTCCTGAGCGGGACGCACGCGGTGGTGTCGGGGATCGCGACGGGGCTCTTCGCCCTCGGGCTGTTCCTCTACTTCGACAAGAAGTGGCTCCAGTACGGCGGAAGCGCCTGCCTCGGAAACCGGGTCTGCCGGGGATGCACGTTCCGCGCGCCGGAATCGTGCAAGTTCCGCACCGTGCTTCTTCTCCTCGCCACGTTCGTCGCTCTCGCCGCCGTTCCGCCGCTGTTCGCCCCCACGGCGCGCATGTACGCGGACCCCAAGAAGTACATCCTCCCGTTCCCGGCGCTCAACGCGTGGTACGACCGCACGGCCGCCCCGTGGCTCCAGGCGCATTTCCCGAACTACTCGGACCCGTCCGCGGCCTCCTACTCGCTGCCGCCGAGCATGTGGATCATCGAGTTCCGGATCCTGCCGTGCGCGGCGGCCCTCCTCGCGGTCGCCGGCATCGCCCTCCTCCTCCGCAGGCGGGAGGTCGCGGGTCTGCGGTTCGTCGCGTCCGCGCTCGGCGTGCTCGGCTACGTCTACCTGGAGGTCGTGCTCTATCCGGCCACGGGCGAGACGCTGATCGGGTCGCTGGGGCATGAGGTCGCCGAGCTCTGGTTCCTGATCGCGACGGCCGAGTTCCTCCGGCGCGCGTTTCCTCCGGAGGCGGCGACATGAGGCTGCGGGACAAGCGCGCCCTCGTCACGGGCGGCTCGCGCGGGTTGGGGAGGGCCCTGTGCCGGACGTTCGCGGCGGAGGGGGCCCGGGTGGCGTTCACGTATTCCGGCGAGGACCCCGCCGCAGCGGACGCGAAGTCCTTCCGCGTCTCGGTCCTGGACACGGAGGGGACGGAGCGGATGGTGCGCGAGCTCGAGGAGGCGTGGGGCGGGATCGACATCCTCGTCAACAACGCGGGGATCCTCCAGCACCTGCCGCTGGCGTTGCTGGAGGAGGCGGACTGGGACCGCGTCATGGACGTCAACGTCAAGGGGGCCTTCCTCACCTCGCGGGCCGTGCTCCGCGGCATGATCCGCCGGCGCTCCGGCGCGATCCTCAACATCGGATCGCGCGCGGGGGTGAAGATGTCCGAGGCGCCCATCCACTACTGCGCCAGCAAGGCGGCGGTCGTCGGGCTCACGCAGTCGCTGGCGAAGGAGGTCGCACGCTACGGGATCCGCGTCAACTGTCTGGCGCCCGGCGTGCTCGAGGACGGAGTCGGACGCGGCCTCCCGGCCCACCGCCTCGCCGACTACTTGAAATACTGCTCTCTCGGCCGTCTGGGGACCCTCGAGGAGACCGCGCGTCTCGCCGCGTTTCTCGTGTCGGATGCGAACTCCTACATGACGGGAGAGACCGTGCTGATGGACGGAGGGGTCTGACCGTGTCGCGACGCTGCCTCGTCTTCGGCGGGTCGGGCGCGCTGGGAAGCGCCGTATGCCGGGCCCTGGAGGAGCGCGGGGCCCGCGTCGCGTCTCCCGGCCGCGCGCAGTCTCTGGACCTTTCCTCGGTCGCCGCGATCGAGCGGACGATCGACGAAGTCGCCGCGGAATGGGGCGGGATCGACGCGTTCGTCCATTGCGCGGGGATCGGGGCCGCGTGGCCGAAGATGACCGAGGTTACCGAATCCGACTGGGACGCGATGCTCGCGGTGAATGCGAGGAGCGCCTTCTTCGCGGTGCGCCGTCTCTCGACGGTCATGGACGGCGGGAACGTCCTCCTCGTCGGCTGCCTCGAAGCGGCCAAGCTCGTCCCTTCGCCGGTCCACTACGCCGCATCGAAAGGGGCGCTGCGGGGGATGGTCCAGGCGATGGCCAAGGAGCTCGGCGGACGCGGGATCCGGGTGAACCTGATCGCGCCGGGCACCCTGGAAGGCGGGATGTCCAGGGCGTTGCCGGAGGATCTCCGCCGCGCGTATCTCAAACACTGCGGGATGAGGCGCGTGGGCCGTTTCTCGGAAGTCGCCGAAGTCGTCGCGTGGTTCGCGCTCGAGAACACGTACGTCACGGGACAGACGGTCGTCCTCGACGGGGGGCTGTGAATGCGGTACTTCCTGGTGGACCGGGTCACGGAGCTCGTCGTCGGCGAGCGGATCCGCGGCGTGAAGAACGTCACGCTGACCGACGAGATCCTCCACGACCATTTTCCGGACTACCCGATCTTCCCCGGGGCGCTGATCCTGGAGGCCGGGGCGCAACTCGCCGGTTTCCTCCTGGAGGCGACGCTCAAGCGCGCGGGCGAACCTGCGCGGCGCGCGCTGCTGGCCCAGATCCGGGACGCGAAGTTCCACATGGCCTGCGGACCCGGCGATCAGCTCCTGATCGAGGCCAGGATGGGGCCGAAGATCGGCGACGCCGTCCGGATGGACGTCGAAGTGCGCGTGAAGGACGATCTTGTCACGCGGGCGCAACTCACGTTCATGACGGCCCCGATCGAGTCGGAGAGGCTGCACGAACAGAGACGATATGTGTACCGGCTATGGACGAGAGATCTGAAGCCTCCGGTCGACATCCCGTAGTCCTGACCGGCCTGGGAGCGGCGACGTCGGCCCCCGCCGACCCGGGACCGTATCTCCGCGACGGGAAGCACCGGAAGTTCATGGGGGAACAGGACTGCCTCGCGCTGGTCGCCGCCGGGGAGGCGCTCCGGGAGGCCGGCCTCCTCGGTCGTCCCCTGGGGGAGCGCGCCGGGCTCTTCCTCGCCGTGGGTTTCGTCTCGTTCGAGCGGGACGACATGGAGCGGCTGGTGGCGGGCTCGACGGAGGAAGGCCGCTTCTCGATGAGGCGGTTCTCCACCGCGGGTTTCAACGCGATCCACCCGCTGCGCACGTTCCGGTGTCTCTCCAACATGCCCGCCTTCCACATCTCGGTCAACTTCGACATCCGGGGACCGTACTTCGTCACGTATCCGGGCATCGGCCAGTGGTATCTGGCGCTGGACGAGGCAGTGCGATCCCTCGACGCGGGCGCGATCGATGTCGCGCTCGTGGCGGGCGTGGCGTATCAGAGGAACTTCCTCGTCGAGCGCCACTTCCGGAGGCTGGTGCCCCCGCTGCGGCCGGAGGAACTCGTCGACGCGGCGGGATGCATCGTCCTGGAGCGCGACGCGGCGCGGGCGCGGGGCCGGCTTCTCGCGCTCGGGATCGACTATGCGCCCTACCATCCGTTCGAGGAGGCGCCCGTTCCCGACGAGCGCTTCACCGTGGCGGCTCCGGGCGAGATGGGAGCCGCCTCCGTCGCCGCGACGCTGGCGCGGAGCCGCGGGCGGATCGTGGAGCATTCGGTCGCGTGCCGCGACGGGATCCGCGCCTCGAGTCGATGGGAGATCGCATGAGGCGCCGCGTGGCCGTCACGGGGATGGGCGTCGTCTCGCCGGTCGGCAACGACGTCGAGTCGTTCCGGGACGCCCTCCTCGCGGGACGCTCCGGCGCGGGGCCGATCACGCTTTTCGATCCCGCGTCTCTGCCGACGCGCATCGCGGCGGAGGTGAAGTGGACCGGCCCGATCTTCCGCGACCGGAAGATCTCGTTCGCGCTGGCGGCGGCGGAGCAGGCGTTCGGCTCCGCGACGCGAGGCGGATCGGGCCCGCACGGGCGGGGCGGCGCGAGCCTCGGCATCGGGCTGGAGCTCTTCTCGATGGAAGATGCCGTGGCCGATCCGCCGCTGCCGGACGCGCTCGAGGATCGCCTGACGTTTCTGCAGACGCCGTCGGATCTCTGCGTCCACCTGATCTCGAAGCGGTACGGCCTTTCGGCTCCGCCGGTGACGCACGTCTCCGCCTGCGCGGCGGGCACGGACGCGATCGGAAGCGCGTTCCGCATGATCGCGGACGGCCGCCGCGACTGGATGATCGCGGGCGGCACCGATTCGATGATCAACCCGCTCGGCGTCGGCGGCTTCTGCAAGATCCGCGCGATGACCGTCCGGAACGCCGAGCCGGCGCGCGCGTCGAGGCCGTTCGATCGCGGGCGCGACGGCTTTCTCCTGGGAGAAGGCGCCGGCATTCTCGTTCTGGAGGCGCTGGACGACGCGAGGGCGCGCGGAGCCGCGATCCGCGCGGAAGTCGCCGGATACGGGAACTCCTTCGATGCCCACGGCATCAGCGAGCCCCATCCCGAGGGACGCGGCGCGCTCCAGGCGATGACCCGTGCGCTCGAGGACGCGGGACTGTCGCCGGAACGGATCGACTGCGTCAACGCGCACGGCACCTCCACGCCGAAGAACGATCCCGTCGAGACGGCGGCGCTCAGGCGGCTGCTGGGCGCGCGGGCGAAGGAGGTCCCCGTCTGCGCGACGAAGTCGATGATCGGCCACCTGATCTCCGCCGCCGGCGCGGTAGAGGCGATCGCGGCGATCGCGTGCATGGAGGCGGGTCGGGTCCATCCCACGATCAACCTCGACGATCCCGATCCCGCGTGCGATCTCGACTACGTGCCGGATCGCGCGCGGCCGCATCGTCACGAGTGCGTCCTGTCGAACTCGTTCGGGTTCGGAGGCCAGAACGCCTCCATCGTCCTGAAGGCCGCGGATGCTTGACGGCAAGAGGATCGTCGTGACCGGAGCGGGTCGCGGCATCGGCCGCGCGATCGCCTTGGCGTGCCTGCGGGAGGGCGCGGTCGTGGGGGTCCACTACCGGACGTCGGAGGAGTCTGCACGCGAACTGGAGCGGAACCATCCCGGCCGCGTGCGCCTCTTGCGCTTCGACGTCCGCGACCCCGATACGATCGCGCCCGCCGTCTCGGGATTCCGGGAGTCGGAAGGCAGGATCGACGGGTGGGTCAACAACGCCGGGATCGTGCTTCCGAGCCTCCTCATGACGGCCGACGTGGACCGGATCCGCGCCCTTCTGGACGTGAACCTGCTCGGACCGATCCTCTGCGCGCGCGCGGTCCTCCCGATCATGCTCCGGCAGCGATGCGGCGTCATCCTGAACGTCGGCTCCGTGGCCGCGGAGCGGCCGCTGCCCGGACAGTCCGTGTATGCGGCGGCGAAGGGCGGAGTGGAGGCGCTGACCCGCGCGCTCGCGGTGGAGTACGGGCGCAAGGGCATCCGCGTCCACTGCCTCCGACCCGGGCCGGTCGACACGCCGATGCTCGCCTCCGCGCGGGCACTGGCGGAGGAGGCGATCCTCTCCCGCACGCCGCTGCGTCGCATCGGCCGCCCGGAGGAGGTCGCGGAGATGGCCGTGTTCCTTCTCGGCGATCGCGCGAGTTTCGTCACGGGTTCGATCCACACGATCGACGGAGGATATGTCCAGGGATGATCCACGAACGGAAGCCGGTCGACGGCGTGACGCGGTGGATCGAGTGAATGGAGACACGATGGAGCGGAATGAGATCGTTCGCGTGCTGCGGGAACTCGTGGCCGAGAGCCTCGCTCTCAAGCCGGAGCGGGTGCGGCCCGAGAGCCGGCTGGTTACGGACCTCGGGGCCGATTCGCTGGACTTCGTCGATCTGCTGTTCGGGATCGAGCAGCGCTTCGGCGTCCGGATCGCGGAGGGGGATTTCGCGTTCGTCGCCAGGCTGGACCTTTCGTCGCCCGCGATCATGCGGGACGGCCGGCTCACGCCGGAGACGGTAAAGCGGATCCGCGAGTGGCTTCCCGCGCTCGGAACGGTCGGGGATCCGGCGGCGGTGACTCCCGCCCAGGTATTCTCGATGATCACGATCGAGACCCTCGCGCTTCTCGTGGAGAAACGGCTCGCCGCGGGCGGGTCGCTGGCGTAGGAGGCGGCGCCGCGGCCCGCCGGGTTTTTTGTTGACACCCTCCGACGCAGGTGAGAGACTTCCGCTCTTGCCATGATCCCCTTCGTTCCGCGCGAGCTGTTCCTCACCAAGGGCGTGGGTCGCCACAAGGAGCGGCTCGCGAGCTTCGAGGAGTCGCTGCGCAACGCGCAGATCGCCCGCTTCAACCTCGTGCACGTCTCCAGCATCTTCCCGCCGCACTGCAAGCTGACGTCGCCCGCCAACGGACTGTCCAAGCTGAAGAGCGGCGAAGTCGTCGCCGTCGTCCTGGCGCGCCAGGAGACGAACGAGAAGAACCGCCTGATCGCCACCTCCATCGGCGTCGCCATCCCCGCCAACCCCGAGCAGTACGGCTATCTCTCGGAGCACCACAGCTACGGCGAGACCGACGAGCAGGCCGGCGAGTACGCCGAAGACCTCGCGGCGTCCATGCTCGCGACGATCCTGGGGCTCGACTTCGACAGCGGGGCGAGTTGGGACCAGCGCGAGGAGCAGTGGAAGCTGAGCGGTCAGATCGTCAAGACGACGAACATCACGCAGTCGGCGATCGGCACGGCGGGCCTGTGGACCACGACGGTCGCCGCGGCGGTCCTCATTCCATGAAGAAGAACTCGCATCCGATTTTCCACCACCCGGTCGTCCCCCTCGTCCCCGGCCGCATGACGGCGGCGGAGTACCTCGACGCGTGCCGGGAGCTCTCGTTCCAGGCGCGCAGCCTCGGGATCGCGTTCGACATCTGGCAGAAGGCGCTCCGGGACGACACGACCATCTTCCTCGGCCTGTCCGGCGCGATGACGCCGGCGGGACTCCGCAAGGTGGTCGCGTACCTGCTGGAGAACCGGCTCGTCGACGTCCTCGTCACGACGGGGGCCAACGTCTTCCACGACATCCACGAGACGGTCGGGAAGAAGCACTTCCAGATCCACCCGAACACCGACGACAAGCTCCTCCGGAAGCACTACCTCGACCGGATCTACGACGTCCTCGGGGAGGAGACGGAGTACGGGAAGCACGACGCGCTCATCGCGCGGACGGCGGCGTCCCTCCCGAAACGGCCGTACTCCACCCGCGAGTGGTTCCACGAGTTCGGCAAGGTGCTGGACTCGATGAAGGAGGAGGACGGCATCGTGACGGCGGCGCTGAAGGCGGGCGTCCCGATCTACGCGCCCGCCCTGGGCGACTCCTCCTACGGGATCGCGATGGCGTCGCGAAAGGAGTCGCAGGAGTTCCTCCTCCACCCGGTGAAGGACGTCAGGGAGACGGCCCTCATCGCGGCGGAGGCGCCGCGGACGGGGATCGTCTTCATCGGCGGCGGGACGCCGAAGAACTTCACGCAGCAGACCGAGGTGACCGCGGAGTACATGGGATTCAAGATGCAGGGCCACAAGTACTGCATCCAGATCACCACGGACTCGCCGCAGTGGGGCGGCCTCTCCGGATGCACCTTCGAGGAGTCCACCTCCTGGGGCAAGATCCACTTCGAGGCGGAGAAGATCGCGGTCTACAGCGACGCGACGATCGCGCTGCCCCTGCTCGTGTGCGGCCTCGCGGAGATCCAGGCGCACCGCTTCCGGCCCTCGATCCCGCGCTTCACCTTCGGCGAGGAGCTCAAGATCACGCGCGAGCGGACGCGCAAGCCCGTTCCCGCCCGGTAGGGAGTGTGGCCATGATCGGTGCGCGCACCTTCCTCGGCATTCCCGAGGAATACTCCCGCCTCGAGCGCGCGCGCTTCGTCGTCCTGCCCGTCCCGTGGGAGCGTCCGAATCCCCACACCACGGGGACGCGGTACGGTCCGAGCGCCCTTATCGCGGCCTCCCACCACGTCGAGTGGTTCGACGAGGAACTCGGCTTCGAGCCCTGGAAGGCCGGGATCCACACGCTGCCCCCGCCGGCGATGAAGGACGATCCCGAGGACCTCGCGAAGTCTCTCGCCGACGTCGTGGAGCCGCATCTCCGGGCCGGCCGCCTGCCGGTGACGGTCGGCGGCGATCACGCGATCACGGACGGACCGCTCTCGGCGGTCCGCCGCGTCCACCCGAAGGTGTCCGTCTTCCACATCGAGGCCCACTGCGACCTTCGCGACGGTTCGGAGGGCGACGGGACCTCCCATGCCTTCGCGGCGAAACGGATGGCCGCGGTCGCGGAGAAGGTCGTGCAGGTCGGCGTCCGCTCCGTCTCGGGGGAGGCCCGCGGGAACGCGAAGCGCGTCCGGACCTTCCTCGCGCGGAAGCACCGCGACGTCGAGGGGCTGATCCCGAGGGTGCTGGAGGAACTGGGGGAGACCGTCTACCTCTCCGTCGGCCTGGACGGGCTCGATCCGTCGGTGGTCCCGGGCGTCGCGGCCCCGGTCCCGGGCGGCCTCGGCTGGTGGGAGACGCTCGACCTCCTGCGCGCCGTGATCCGCGGGAAGAACGTCGTGGCCGCGGACGTCGTGGACCTGTGTCCGCTCGCCGGCACGGGGATCAGCGAACTGGCGGCCGCGAGGCTCGTCTACCGGATGATGGGCTACGTCGTCCACCGGGAGGCGCAGAAGGACACCGTGCGCCGGACGGTGAAATCGAAGGAGAAGAAGTGAGCCTGCGGAGTCCGGCGGTCGCGGGGAGTTTCTACCCGAAGCGCGCCCAGGAACTTCGCCGCGAAGTGGAGGGGTTCGTGACGGGGTCCCCGCGCGTCCGCGCGCTGGCCGTCGTCGCGCCGCACGCGGGCTACCGCTACTCCGGCCCCACGGCGGGTGCGGCCTACTCGGCCGTCGAGGTGCCGCAGGACGTCGTGATCCTCGCCTTCAACCACGGGATGCGCGGGGCGCCGATCGCCGTCTGGCCCGAAGGGGGCTGGACGACCCCGCTCGGGGAGGCGCCCGTGAACGCGGACCTCGCGCGGCGGATCCGCGACGGCTGCCCGGGAGCCGAGTTCGACGAGGCCGGCCACATCGGCGAACATTCCGCCGAAGTGCAGGTCCCGTTCCTCCAGGTGGCGCGTCCCGACGTGCGGATCGTGCCCGTCGCGCTGAGCCTGGACATCGACCGGGTGGAGGAACTGGAGGCGTTCGGCCGCGCGCTCGCGGCGATGCTCCGGGACGAGCTGGTCGTCTGCTCGACCGACCTCAACCACTATGAGGACGAGGAGACGACCCTGGCGAGGGACCGGAAGGTCATCGAGCCGATGGAGCGGCTGGACGCGCGCGGGCTCGTCCGCGCGATCGCGGAACACGGCGTCACCATGTGCGGGTTCGCGCCCGCCATCGCGACCCTCGCGTACGCGCGGGCGCGCGGCGCGACGCGGGCGGAGACGATCGACCACCGCACGAGCGCGGCGGCGAGCGGCGACCGGGAACGATGCGTGGGCTACGTCGGGATGGTGATTCGTGGTTAGTGATTAGTGGTTAGTGAAGAGAGACCATCCTCTTTCTTCACCAACCACTAACCACCAACGACCAACCACCGGAGGGCTTATGTGGAAGCTGAAGCGGACCCAGACGTGCGGCGAGCTGCGGGCGGAACACGCGGGGAAGTCGGTCGTCCTGAACGGCTGGGTGGACGCCCGCCGCAACTTCGGGAACCTGATCTTCATCGACCTCCGGGACCGCTACGGCCGGACGCAGGTCCTCTTCAGCCCGGACCGGGCCGCGGCGCTCGTCGAACAGGCGTCGAAGCTCGGGAAGGAGTGGGTCGTCGCGGTCCGCGGCGTCGTGCGCAAGCGCGACGCGGACACGGTGAACGCGAAGATTCCCACGGGTGAGATCGAGGTGGACGCGGTCGATCTCGAGATCGTCAACGAGGCGAAGACGACGCCGTTCGAGGTCACGGAGCGCATCAACGTCGCCGAGGAGATGCGGCTCCAGCACCGCTACCTCGACCTGCGGCGGCCGACGATGCAGCGCAACATCCTCACCCGGAGCAAGATCGTCCACGCGATGCGGGAGCACATGGACGCGCAGGGGTTCCTCGACATCGAGACGCCCTACATGGTGAAGTTCACCCCGGGCGGCGCGCGGAACTTCCTCTGTCCGAGCCGGCTCTACCCCGGGCGCTTCTTCGCGCTCGCCGAGTCGCCGCAGATCTTCAAGCAGCTCTTCATGGTGAGCGGCCTCGACAAGTACTACCAGATCGCGCGCTGCTTCCGCGACGAGGACCTGCGCGCGGACCGGCAGCTCGAATTCACCCAGCTCGACATCGAGATGTCCTTCGTGCAGCGCGAGGACGTGATGAACGTCATCGAAGGCTGCGTCGTCCACGTGTGGAAGAAGGTCGGCGGCGTCGAGGTGCCCCGCCCGTTCCCGGTCATCACCTACGAGGAGTCGGAGCGCCTCTACGGCACGGACAAGCCGGACCTGCGCTTCGGGATGAAGATCTGGGACCTCACGGACGCGGCGCCGCGCGAGTTCAAGGTCTTCGGCTCCGTGATCGAGGCGGGCGGCGTCGTGCGCGGGCTCACGGCGACGGGCTGCGCCTCGTGGTCCCGCAAGCAGACGGACGAGCTGGAGACGTACGTCAAGGGGATCGGCGCGAAGGGACTGGTCACGCTCAAGGTGGAGCAGCCGCAGGCGCCGCCGGGATCGCTCGGCGTGCTGTCGGCGGACTGCGTGCTCGCAGGGTCGGCCGCGAAGTTCTTCGCGCCGCCGCAGGCGAAAGCGATCATCGAGCGCGCGGGCGCGAAGCCGGGCGACCTCCTGCTGCTCGTCGCCGACGCGGAGGAGAAGGCGGCGTCGGTCCTCGGCGGGTTGCGGCTCCTGCTCCGCGACAAGCTGGGACTCGTCAAGCCGGGCACGTTCCAGTTCTGCTGGGTCGTGGACTTCCCGATGTTCGAGGTCGGCGAGGACGGGAGCGTCGGGGCGAAGCACCATCCCTTCACGTCGCCGAAGGACGAGTTCCTCGACGTCCTGGAGAAGGAGCCGATGAAGGTCAAGGCGAAGGCCTACGACCTCGTCCTCAACGGCGTGGAGCTGGGCGGCGGCTCGATCCGAATCCACCGGCGGGACGTGCAGCAGCGGATCTTCAAGCTGCTCGGCCTGACCGAGGAGTACACGCGCGACCGGTTCGGGTTCCTCCTCGACGCGTTCGAGTACGGCGCGCCGCCGCACGGCGGGATCGCGCTCGGGCTCGACCGCGTGGCGATGCTGCTGCTGGGGCTGGACAACATCCGCGACGTGATCACGTTCCCGAAGACGCAGTCGACGGTGTGCCTGATGACGGGCGCGCCGGGGACGGTGACGGAGAAGCAGCTCAAGGAGCTGCACGTGAGGGTGGTGGACGGGTAGTGAACGCCGGGAAGCCGTCAGATCCTCAACCTCGGATCAGGGCCACGAACTCGTCGACCGACAAGCCCGCGTCTCGGATAAGAGCGCGAAGCAGGCCGCGATCGATCTCCCCGTGATCCGGGATCGAAAGCGCGATCCGCGAGCCCACCCTCGTGTAGATGCGATGACTTCCCTTCTGCCTCGCGAAGACCCATCCGGCACGCTCGAAGACCCTGCCGGCCTCCCGGCCGGAGATCACGGGCAGCTTCGGCACTAGACGCGCACCTCTCGCACCTCGACGTCCTCGGTGACCTGCGCGCGCGCGTTCAACGCCTCGAGGCAACCCTGAATCGCCTCCCGGATGTTCCGTACGGCCTCGGCCTTGGTCCTCCCTTGAGAGTGGCAACCCTTCAGCGCCGGGCAGGACGCGATGAAGTAGCCGTCTTCCCCTTGCCTCAGTGCGACCAGAAGTCTCATGCCGGGATTGTAGCAAATGAAGGGACGCTCGTGCCGAAATGGATGGATCGGGAGGGTCAAACGGCGACAATCGGCGTGATGAGGAAACTCGTGACTCCCGCGCTGCCGGAGCGTGACGGAGCCTGCGCGATGGAAAGCCCGCAGAATCTCGGAGCGTTTGAGAGCGGGGATGCGCCGATCTGACCGCGGCATCATCTTCGCAACATCCCTGCACTGCTCCGTTGCTGAGTTCAATCCTGCTGCGAGGAATACTTGCCCCCCCCCCAGCCCGAGGAGGTAGAATTATCCTACATGCTGTTGGCCTCTGGAGAATGGGGCTGCCTCGTCTGTCCGGCGGCGATACTCGTCGGCGCCGTACTCATGGCGTGGGGGATTGACCACAGCGATCGCCAGTACGCCGAGAGCTTCGGCGAGGTGGAGTGTCTTCAGTGCGAGGAGCGGATACGTCTCAAGGCGATCCGGCGCTGGTTTGTCTGGTGGTCGGATCGGACCTTGGTCTGCCCCCTGTGCAACTTCAACCAGTGGAAGCGTTGCCCTCCGCCTCCGCCGCCGGGAGATGTAGTCGACCTCAACCGCCCCGGGCCTTGGCCCCCCGAGCCGCCGCCACCCCCGCCTGAGCCGCCCGACGATGTCGTCGATCTGAACCGGCTGGGACGAGGAAAGTGATCTCTATCGCGGTGCTCGCGGACAATCGCGTAGCAATTGACTCCGTGAGCGGGTCACGCATAGAATGACCTCATGGGTCACACTGTTCAGACGGCGAACGTGCGCGACCTGAAGGCTCATCTGGCCCGGTATCTGCGGCTCGTGGAAGCGGGCGATTCCGTGGCCGTGACCCGGCACGGGCGACCGGTCGCCCGCATCGTCCGATCGGGGCCCGGAGGGGAGCGCCCCGGCAAACTACCGGAAGCGGAGTGGTGGAGCGCGGCGCTCGAGGAGGGCGTGCTTCTGCCGGCGGAGGAACGGGGCCGCGTGCCCAGGCCCGAGAGGGGATTGGCCGAATACGGAAGCCGCGCGGCGGCGCGACTGGTGCGCGAGAGACGCTCGTGAGCGTCTACTGGGATACGAGCGCGATCCTCACGCTCTCGGCGGCGGTGTACGCCAAGCTCCGGGAGGGCGGCCGACAGTTCACTCTCTCGCATCTTACCGAATTGGAACTGACCTCGGCGGTCGCCCGCGTTCCCGTCCGCCGAGGGACCACGCGCCGGAAGCTGGAACGCGCGGTGCGCGCCATCCATCGGTCTCTGGAGAAGATGAGCCTCCCCAAAGTGCTCGAACCCCTCTTCGCCTCCGCGCGCCGGCTGGCGGCCGCGCATCGGCTGGGGGGCGGCGACAGCCTGCATCTGGCCGCCGCGCTTCTCGTGCAGGAGCGGATCGAGGAGACCGTCGAGTTCGCGAGCTTCGATCGGATCCTGAGAGCCGCCGCCGCGGACCGGGATCTCGTCCTGTTCCCGCGAGGAACGTGAGCGGGACGGGATTCCGCTCAACCTCGGAGGCTTTCGGCGCATGGACCTTACGAAGGAGGCCCACCATGGAAGTGAAGACCGACGTCCGAGCCGGCGATTGGGAAGCCCGAGTCTGACGCGGCCAGGAGCCGGAACCTCCGCCGCCCGGCGCGCGTCCAATGGGACATGAATCCCACCTGTCTCGCGATCCTCGTGTTCCTGTCGGCTCCGGACGACCGGAGTGACGCGATCCGGAAGGGCGTCGCCCTCCTAAAGAAGACTCAGGACAAGGACGGCCACTGGGGCGGGCAGTATTCGGCCGCCATCACCGGCATGGCCGGCCTGGCGCTCCTCGCGGCGGGCGAAGAACCCGCGAAGTCCGAAGAGCTGCTGAAAGCGGTGAAGTGGCTCCTCTCGCAGATCCAGGACGGCCGCACGCCGAAGCAGGGACATACGTGGGTGCACGGCCAGGGCTTTGCCACGCTCTTCCTCGCCGAGTACTACGGCCGCGCGTCGGCGGGACGGGACAAACCCGATCTCGACCTCCGCGCGCTGAAGCGGACCGTGGCCGCCTGCGTCAAGGCGATCGAGGCGTGCCAGAGCTCGACCGGCGGCTGGTGGTACACGCCCGACCGGCCCGGCGCGCACGAGCACGAGGGCTCGACGACCGTCTGCGCCGTCCAGGCCCTGCGCGCCGCGTCGAACTACGGGATCGCCATCGACGAGAAGGTCATCGAGAAGGGGTTCGAGTACCTCAAGAACACGCAGAACGCCGACGGGAGCTTCCAGTACCGTCTGGGCGACGGATCGCACATGAAGGAGGGCACGGCCGCGGCGGTCGCGACGCTGGCCCTCATGTCGAAACTCGACTACCCCGTCCTCATCAACGGCGCGAAGTACCTCAAGGAGATCGGCCATGACGGCATCACGCGGGAGCGCTTCCCGTTCTACGGCCACTTCTACTCGGTCCTCGGGATGAAACTCGTGGCCGAGGAGATGGACCAGGCGGTCCCCCACGCGAAGGAGTGGCACAAGCCGGTCGTCGAATGGCTCCTCAAGGACCAGAAGGAGGACGGCCGCTGGGATCTGCGCGGGTGGATGCTCCAGAACGGCGGCGAGGGGGGAAAGCACGACTACTCGACCGCCCTCGGAGTCCTGATCCTCGCCGTGCACGACGAGCGGCTGTCGATCTTCAAGAGGGAGCCGCCCGAGACGCCGGGGAGAAAGGCGTACTCGATCGTCCGGGACTGGCGGAGCGCCGACGTCGAGGAGCGCGATCGCGCGACGAAGGCACTGCGCGAGCTGGGCGTGGACGCGCTCCCCGCCGTGCGCGAAGCCCTGAAGCACCGCGATCCCGAGGTGCGGGCGCGCGCGAAGGAACTCCTGGAGCATTTCCCGGTCGTCGAGCAATGGACCGGGGAGGATTCGAAGATCCAGGCCGCCGAGGCGGTCCTGATCCGCGACATGGCGGCGTGGATCGAGCTCTGGAAGCGCCACTCGGACAAGGAGGCGCCGAAGGTCGACTTCGGTCGCCACCAGGTGCTGGCCGTCTTCCACGGCGAGCTCCACGCGTTCGCGGGCGGCAAGTACGGCATCACGGGCATCGATGTGACGCAGGAGAAGGCGGTCGTCACCGTGGAGCGGAAGTGGATTTCCCCGTCGGGCGTGGACAAACGCACGACCGGCTTCGCGATCGTCGTCTTCGACCGGGACATCGAGTCGTTGAAGCTCGTGCGCGTCTCCAGGCGGGGGGGGCTGGGGGGAGACGGGAAGGAGACGGCGGAGACGATCCTGGAGCGGTGAGTCTCTACGCGTCCTTGTAGTCCGTGTGGCCGCCCAGCAGATAGGCGTCGCTCTTGTACTTCAGGATCGCGCGCCGGACGTGGCCGCCGGCCTCCCATCTCCGCTCGCGCGCCGCACGCACCACCACGCCCTCGCGATGGTGCTCCCCGCCGACGACCGTCGGGCCCTCCGCGAGCCGGCGGATCGCGTCCAGAGAATAGGGACCGCGGTGCAGCACGGGCACGGTGGAGACGCCGAACCGATCGCAGGCGCCCTTGAAGTCGTCGTAGTCCAGGTACCTCCCGTCGACCGCCAGGTCGAACGCGAGGAAGTCGATCCGGTTCTTCCGTCCGTAGTCGAAGTCCTGGATCCTCGCGCCGAAGACCTCGCTGAAAAGGACTACCGCCTCGGCTTCGGTGTACGACGACAGCAAGGCCCGCACCGGCTCCAGCGAGAGCGGATGCCAGTACAGGTTCGCCGTGTCGCCTTCGGGCGGCTTCCTTCGACGGAGGTTGTGCGACCCGGCCATCCACTCGCCGGCGACCCGGCCCGCGCGCGCGTTCGTACCGTCCACCTTCTCCGTGACGATCACCTCCTCGCCGGGCCGGAAGGCCTCGGGGAAGTTCCGGAGGTCCTCCATGTCCGTGTACTTCTCGAAGAGCGGATGGTCCTCCTCGACGTCCCCCGCATGCGGCCGGATGGGCGGAAAGTACTTCGCGGCGCCGTAGTGGCCGGCGACGTCGGCGCCCTCGGCCCAGGCCGGGTCGTCCGGACGCACGACGACACCGAAGGAGGATTCGCCGCGCAGCTTCGCGCAGCGGATCCGCCCCTTCGCCAGGTACTGCGTCACGCCGAACCTGTCGGACACCGCTTGCGGCAGGATCGTGTCGGGCGGAAAATACACGACCTTCTCGCCTTCCCGGAACTCCCCCTTCTTCACCACCACCTGCCAGCCCAGGACCTCCGCGATCTCGAGGCGGTCCGCGTTCGGATGGGGTCGGATCCGGGCGACGCGCGTGACCGGCACGTTCAGGCTGCTCATCGTTCCTGCTTCTGATACGAGTCGCGACCCGGAGCTATCCCCTGAAGCGGATCCAGGAGCATGACGGGGACGAAATTCGGGTTTACGGTGTCCCAGTCGAGCCGCGAGACCGGGAGCCAGTCCGGAGCGTAGAGGACCGTGAAGTGCAGGTGGGACGGCGCGCCCGTCGCGGAAGCCGCGACTTCGGCGATCCTTTCGCCGCGCTTCACGGGGTATGGAGCGGTCCGGTCGGGGCGCGGAGCCGCATGCGCGTAGACCGTGTAGATCGAACCGCCTTCCACGCCGGTCCGGTGGCGCACCACGACCGTCTGTCCGATGAAGTCCTTGAAGACGCGCACGACTTCCCCGTCGGCGACGGCGGTGACGACGGCTCCCGCGGCGAGCTCCTTCCGCTCCCCGCCGACGGACAGGAACCGGAGGTCGATCCCCTCGTGCACGGTGAGGCGGGGCCTGCGCGTCCCCCACCATTCGCGCCCGTCTCCGAAAGCCGCGCCCGGGAGCAGGACCCAACCCGCCGAATCGCTTGCGGTCACCTGCCGGGCGGTCTCCCGGAGCCACTCCCCGATCCGGAGCGTCGAGATCGCCGCGTCGAACCGGGCGGAGAGGAGCCGGCGGGTCTCGCAGAACGACTCGAACGAGGACCATGCGTGCGGCGTGACGTCGGCGCGCAGGATTTCGATCTGGACGAAAGAGGCGGGCCACCGGTCCAGGGGGGCGCGGCAGACGACCCCGGCCTTGCCCGCAGCATGCGCCTGCTCGATGAGTTTCGGATCGAAGTCGTTCCGGGATCGATTCGGGGGCACGAGGGCGAGGATGCCGCCGCTCTCGATCAGGCTCCGCCACTCGCGCCAGGTGGGCGTGAAGTGCGCGAAGGAGCCGGGGATGGGGGCGTGCTTCCCGAATCGCTCCTCCGTCCAGCGGCGCGCTTCCTCCGCGAAGACCGGGAGCGGTACGTCCCGGGCCCGATGGCGGACGACCGTCGCGCCGTAGCGGAGTCCCGCCCCGTCGATGCGGTCGTAGAGGAGGACGATGCGGTCGTCCGCGGCCGGCGGATCGACGGTGACCTCGAACTTGGCCCCCGCGACGACGATGTCCCGCGGCGGGAGGCTTGCGAGAAGTCCCATCCCCTCGTTCAGCGGCAAGGGGCGGTACAGGCGCGCGGGGGGCGTCTGCGCCGCGGGCAGCTTGTGCGCGTAGATCTCGGTCGTGGAGAGGAGGATTCGCGGAGAAGCGGCGCGGTCCGGGGTCGCCGGACGGGACGCGCATCCGTGCGCTCCGGCGAGGATGGCGAGGAGAAGCGACGCGCGCCGGAACATGATCGGATGTTACCTCACACCCGGGCGCGTACGGAAGGAACTACTTGTCCGTCGCAGGGAACTCGGCTGCGACCGACCGACTGGGCCGGCGCACGGCGGCGCCGCGCGTGCGACTTGACATCCACTCCATCATGTTGTAAAGTCCTTTGTGTAGCAAAGGGACGGGGGGGGGAATGCGGCTCCACCGGTGGGCGTGCGTCGCGTCGACGGCGTGCGGGTGCGCGCCGTGGGCGGTGCTCGCGGGCGCCGGCGGCCTCGCGGCGTTCCCGTCCCTGTTCCTCGTCTGCATCCTGAAGTTGTTCCTGTCTGCGGCGGCATGGACGCTGGACGCGCCGGCGGGGCTGAGAGCCGCGGCGTCGATCGCCGACGCGAGTTTCCCGGCCTATGTCACGGCCGTTGCGGTCCCGCAGATCTTCTTCTTCGGAACGGCCTTCGCATGACCGATCTCGACGACCGCGGCGCCGCGACCCGCGACCTCGAGCGCATCCGCGCCCTCATGGAGCGCGCGACCCGCTTCTCGAACCTCTCGGGGTGGTCCTGCATCGTGGCGGGGCTCCTGGCGGTCGCGGGCGCCGTCGTCTGCTGGAAGATCCGCGCCAACTTCAACCACGCGTTCTGCGCCCGACCCCTCGCCCTGGTGTGGGGGAGCGTCCTGGTCCTCGCGCTCGCGCAGGGCGTCGTCTTCACCTTCGTGAACGCCCGCCGGAGGGGCGAGCCCGTCTGGTCCGACCTGACGCGGCAGGTCGTCGTGGCGATGCTGCCTTCCTGCTTCGTGGGCGCCGTCATCACCGGCCACGGCCTCCTGACGTGCCAGCTCGATCTCCTCCCGCCGATCTGGATGCTCGCGTACGGGATGTCCCTCATGGCCCTCGGCCTCTTCGCGGGCGCGAAGATCAAGGCCGTCGGCATCCTCTTCCTTCTCCTGGGCGCCGCGGCGCTCTGGTGGTTCCGGGAATACGGCCTCCGCATGATGCTCGTCTCCTTCGGCGGGCTCCACGTCCTCCTGGGCATCGTGATCGTATGGAAGCATCGAGTCTGAGCCGCCTGAACGCCGTCATCCACGAACGGGCGAGGCTCGGGATCATGTCCGTCCTCGCCGCGCGGAACGCCCTCGGCTTCGTGGAGCTCCGCGCCCTCCTCGACTTCACGGACGGCAACCTGTCGGTGCACCTGCGGACGCTGGAAGAGGCGGGGTACGTGTCGGTGGAGAAGAAGTTCGTCGACCGCAAGCCGCGGACGACGGTGCGGATCACGAGGAAGGGGAAACTCGCCTTCGAGCACTACGTCGAGGTCCTCGGGGAGATCGTGAGGAGGAGATGAGCCTGCGGATCGCCGTCTCGATCCTCGCGAGCGCCGCGTTCGGCGCGGCGGTCGGATGCTACGTCGGGCGTCTCCAGATCCTCTTCGCCGCGGTCAAGATGCCGCTCTTCCTCCTCGGGACGCTCCTGCTCTCGTTCCCGGCGATGCACCTCTTCGCGCTCGTCGCGGCGCCGAGGCTGCGCATGGCGGACACCTTCGACCTCGCGCTGGGCTCGGTCGCCACGACGGCCCGCGGCCTGGGCGCGCTCTCCCCGGTCGTAGCGTTCCTCAGCCTCACCTCGCCGATCCCGTCCTACAAGACGTACCTCTTCCTCGTCCTCGTCCTGGTGGGGTCCATCGCCCTGTCGGGGACGATCAGCTTGCGGCAGTTGCGGCGGGACATGGAGCGGTTGGACCTCGGGCCCGCGGCGCCCCGGCTCTTCGCGGCGTGGCTCGCGATCTACGGATTCGCCGGCTCGCAGGTGGCGTGGCTCCTTCGGCCGTGGGTCGGCAGCTCCTACGCGGTCCGCGGTTACTTCTCGATCTACCGGAACCTCGAGGGGAATTTCTACGAAGCCGTCTTCCGGGCGGCGATCGCGCTCGTTTCGTGAAAGGGGATGCCATGGACGAAGTCAAGGCGCTCACGGCGGACGAGATCCTGGTCGAGAGGCTCGAACGCGACGAGTTCGACTCGGCCGCGGCGGGCGGGTTCGCGGTCGTCGGGGCGATCCTGAAGGCGCAGGGGGCCGTGATCCGGGACGTGAACGCGGGGAGGAACCTGCGGACGCATCTCCGCGGCTTCTTCGCCGCGGCCCTCGTCTTCTCGGCGGTCTACGGGGCGATCATGGGACTCTTCCAGCCGGGCCTGCAGACGCTCTACGCGGCGCTCAAGGTGCCCGTCGTCGTGCTGGGGACCGCGCTCCTGTGCACGCCCACGTTCTACGTCTTCAACTCGATCCTCGGCTCGCGTCTCACGCTCGCGCAGTCCGCCGCGGTGGTGCTGCTCTTCGCGGCGTCGGCGACGCTCATCCTCGTCGCGTTCGCGCCCATCGCGTGGCTCTTCACGATGACGACGGGGGGGCCGGCCTTCCTGCGGATCATGCACCTCCTCGTCTTCACGATCGCGATCGCGTTCGGCGCGCACGTGCTGCGCGTCACGCGCAAGTACCTGCTCCACCTCGACCTCTCGCGGACCGCGATCCACGCGGGATTCGCGCGCCTCTGGTTCTGGATCGTCCTCTTCGTCGCGTTCCAGATGGCCTACTACTTCCGGCCGCTCGTGACGCCGGGGCCGTTCCACAGCGGGGAGCGGGGGCTCTTCGTCGAGGCGCTCGGGTGGTTCTTCCGCGGGGGCGCGTGAGGCCTACTTCCCCCCCTTCGTCGGAGTCTTCTTTTCTTTCGCCGGTTTCGCAAAGAGCTCGGCGCGCACGAGGGATCGACCCGCGAGCGTGAAGGTCCCGTGGAGGGAGTCGAGGTCCGCGCAGAACACGCTCGCGGCGTCGCGCGCACCCGTGTCCGTCCAATCCCCCGCGAGCGCGGCGGCGAGGAAACCTCGCGCGTCGGACTGCGAAGGAAGGGAGACCTTCTTCGCGGGCGGCGCCGTCGCCAGGGCCTCGAGCGCGTACGACTTCACGACCATGGCGAAGCTCAGGCGGAAGTGGTTCGGTCCCGCATAGAGGTCCGCGCCCACGATGCGGTCGTCGATCGCGTACACGACCCCCGTCGCGTTCCGGCGGGCGGGCGCGAGGGCGGCGACGGCGGCTTCGGCCGGGTCCTTGACCCTTCGCTGCCGGTAGAGGGCGTCGAGGGAGTGGGTGCCGGTCCCGGCGCCGACGGCCTTCTCCATCTCTTCGACGGAGTCCCAGATACGCTGTTGGGCGCCGCCGCGGGTCGTCAACTGCCGGATGCGGGGCGGCGCGAGGTGCTCGGCGGCCGCGAACGTGTCGGGTCCGCCCGAACGCCCCTTCTCGCAGCAGAACGTCCCGAAGTCGCCCACCCAGATCGGGCGCGGTCCCCTGCGATTGCCCGGGTCGCCGGGTCCGGTGCCCTCGCCGTCGTTCTCCGGCGGGTCGCCGGGCGGCTGCGGGTCCTCGCCGTTCCCGACGCCGTTGTTTCCCTTGCCGCGGGGGGGCTGCGTCCGGCCGCCCCCGGTCGTGGAGTCCTGGCCGCCTCCGTCCAGGACGAGGCCGTTGTCGATGTAGACGTAGTGTTCCGGCGCCGCGCCCTCCAACCGGGCGCGGCTGCCCGTGCCGACCTCCTTCAACCGGACCCATCGGGCCTTGAGCGCGGCGTCGAGAGGCACGACCGGGAGCTCCTTCGCGTCGCGATAGACGGGGAAGAGGGTGAGGCGCCCGTAGCGCACGGGGGCACCGACCCGCAGGCCCGCGAGGACGGCGGCGCAGTCGCCCGCGGGGGCGGAGCGCCCGTCGGAGACGCGCAGGTCGCGTCCGGAGTCCTGGGCGAAGAGGGGAAGGGCGAGGAAGAGCGGTACGATCCGGTGCGCGGCCATGGCATCCTCCCGCGATGGAACTCCCGCTCGCCCGTCATTATAACCCATGGAGTACGCATTCGTCAAATATTCCTTGGGACGGGACGCCCGTCTCCCCCGCGGGCCCGGCGCGCAGCTCTGACGAATAGGGATTCTTCGCACATCGGCCATCTCCGCGTGGCGGGGCGAGCGTAGGCGTTTCCGCCCGGTTCCTGAAGTCCGGCTGAGCGTCCTGCCGATTCCGTTCTTC
>JACPRC010000001.1 GCA_016190175.1 Planctomycetota bacterium | reverse complement strand
GCCCCCGCCCGATCCGCCCGAGCGCCAGAAGATCGCCGTCGAGGCGGCCGGCCGGATCTACGACGTCCTGTTCGAGATCGGATGCGGGCGCTTCAAGCAGTTCTTCCTCATGGGACAGAAGATGCCCAAGGAGATGGACGTCCGCTACGCCTTCGACGATCCGAAGATCTACGAGGACCTCGTCAAGAGCCCCGGAGGCCCCGAACTGGTCAGGAAGTTCGCGAAGGTCGTGGACTCCGCGGCGCGCTACATTTCGCAGGAGCTGAAGGAGGAGTGGGTGCGCTTCGGGCTGCTCATGAAGAAGAAGGGCAAGGACATGTCCGTCAACCTCGACGTGCAGAAGGGCGACATCACCGCCGCGACCGTCGGCGGCGAGGTGCCCGTCATCTGACCTCGCGGCGGCGCAGCGCGAGATAGAGCGCCGGCAGCACGAAGAGCGTCAGGAGCGTCGAGGAGACGAGCCCGCCGATCACCACCGTCGCCAGCGGCCGCTGCACCTCCGCGCCGATCCCCGTGTTCATCGCCATCGGCAGGAACCCCAGGCCCGCGACGAGCGCCGTCATGAGCACGGGTCGAAGCCGCTGCTCCGCCGCCTTGAGGACCGCGTCGCCGAGCGCCAGCCCCTCCGCGATCCGCTGCCGGATCGTCGAGACCATCACCATGTCCGCGAGGACCGAGACGCCCGAGAGCGCGATGAACCCGACCGCGGCCGAGACGCTGAACGGCATTCCGCGCGCCCCGAGCGCCAGCACGCCCCCCGCCGCGGCGAACGGGACCCCCGTGAAGACCCGCAGCGAGTCGAGCCAGTTCCCGTATGTCGCGTAGACGAGCAGGAGGATCAGGAGGAGCGCGATCGGCACGACGATCGCCAGCCGCTTCGAGGCGCGCTCCAGGTTCTCGAACTGCCCGCCGAACTCGATGCGGTCGTTCGGCAGCTCCGCGTGGATGCGCCGGCGCGCTTCGGCGACGAAGCTCCCGAGGTCGCGCCCCGTGACGTTCGTCGTGACGACGGCGCGTCGCTTCCCCCACTCGCGATGGACGACCATCGGGCCGCTGACGCGCGCGATCTTCGCCAGCCGCGCGAGCGGCAGCCGCTGCCCGTCCGGCGCCGTGATCAGGATCGTCCCGAAGAGGTCCGGGTCCTCGACGAAGGGGGCGGGGAGCCTCACGGCCAGGGGAAAGCGCCGCTGGCCGACGCGGATTTCCCCGACCTCCTTGCCGCCGACGGCCTCGACCACGTCGAGCACGTCGCGCGCGTGAAGCCCGTACCGCGAGAGCGCCTCGGGATCCAGCTTCACCTGGAGCACGGGCTGGCCCACGAGCGGCTCGGTGTACGGCTGCGCCGCGCCGGGAATCGAGCGCAGGATCGCCTCGACCTTCGCGGCCTTCTCCCGGAGCGCGTCGAAATCGTCGCCGTAGATCTTGACGCCGAGGTCGGTGCGCACGCCGGAGATCATCTCGTTGAAGCGCATCTCGATCGGCTGAGTGAAGGAGTAGTTCATGCCGGGGAGCGGCTTCAGGACCCGGTCCATTTCGCGGACGAGTTCCTCCTTCGTGCGCGCCCGCTTCCACTCGGACCGCGGGCGGAGCATGATGAAGACGTCGCTCACCTCGATCCCCATCGGATCGGTCGCGACCTCCGGCGTGCCCGTCCGCGTCCAGATCGATTCGATCTCGTCGGGAAACCGCTCCCGGAGGAGGGTCTCGATCCGCGTCGAGAAGCGCGCCGACTCGTCCACGGAGACGCCGGGAAGCCGCACCGTGTTGATGACGATCGAGCCCTCGTCGAGCGTCGGCACGAAGACCGAGCCGCGGCGGAGGGCGAGAGGAACGGTCCCGAGGACGATGATGAGGGCGCTCCCGAGGACGAGGAGGCGGTGGCGGACCGCGAACGCGACCGCGGGGCGGTAGAGCCGCTTGAGCGCGCGGAGGATCCAGGGCTCCTCCTCCGCCCTGCGCGGCAGGAGGTAGCTCGCCAGGACGGGCATGAGCGTGAGCGAGAGGAGGAGCGACCCGAGGAGCGCGAAGATGACGGTGAGCGCCATCGGCTTGAAGAGCTTCCCCTCGACCCCTTCGAGCGCCAGGATCGGCACGTAGACGATCATGATGACGAGCTCGCCGAACATCGTCGGGCGGCGGACCTCCTTCGACGCCTCGGCCACGACCTCGGCGGCGGGGCGCCCCGTCGCGTCCTCCTCGAGGCGCCGCACGGAGTTCTCGACCATGATGACGGAGCTGTCCACGATGAGACCGAAGTCGATCGCGCCGAGGCTCATGAGCGTCCCCGCGATCCCGGCGCGCAGCATCAGGTTCGCCGCGAAAAGGAGCGAGAGCGGGATCGCCAGCGCGACGATGAAGGCCGCGCGGAGGCGGCCGAGGAAGAGGAAGAGGACCGCGATGACGAGGAGCGCGCCTTCGAAGAGGTTCTTCTTCACCGTGCCGAGCACCTGGTCGACGAGCGCGGTGCGGTCGTAGACGGTCCGCACCTCCTTCATTCCCTTCGTCTTCTCCCGGAGCCGCTCCGCGACCTCCCGGCTGTTCTCCCCCATCAGCATGAAGCCGAGCCCCAGGACGGTCTCCCCCCGCCCCTCGGCGGTCACGACGCCCCGGCGAGGCGCGCGGCCCTCGACGACGTCCGCGACGTCGCGGACGCGGATCGCCCGTCCGTCGCGCGCCTCGATCGCGATCCCGCCGATCTCCGCGGTCGTCGAGACGACGCCGAGCCCGTGGACGAGCTGGATCTCGCCCGACGATTCCACCGTCCCTCCGCCCACGTTCGCGTTGGACCGCTCGAGGGTCCGCAGCACGTCCTCCATCGTGAGGCCGTGCTTCGCGAGGCGCGCGGGATCGACGACGATCTGGAACTGCTTCTCGTGGCCGCCCCAGGAGTTCACCTCCGCGACGCCCGGGACCGCGAGGAGCCGCGGCCGCACCGCCCAGTCGTGGGTCACGCGCGCGTCCGTGAGGTCGCCGTTCGGCGCCGTGACGACGTAGTGGTAGATCTCGCCCAGGCCGGTCGCGATGGGCCCCATCTTCGGCCGTTCGATCCCGGCGGGCAGTTCGACGGACTGGAGGCGCTCCAGCACCTGGGCGCGGGCGAAGTGGACGTCGGTCCCCTCCTGGAAGACGACGGTGACCTGGGAGAGCCCGAACTTGGACATGGAGCGGACGAGCTGGAGGTTCGGGAGTCCGCCCATCGCCTGCTCGATCCGCGCCGTGATCTGCTGCTCGACCTCCTCCGGCCCGAGCGCGGGCGCGACGGTGTTGATCTGGACCATCACGTCCGTCACGTCGGGGAAGGCGTCGATCGGGAGGCGCGCGACCGAGACCGCGCCGGTGAGGGCGAGGAGGAGCGCCGCCGCAAGCACCAGCCTGCGGTGCCGGAGCGAGAAATCGATAATGGCGTTCAGCATCGCGACCGCGCGCTACTTGTCCGGGCATCAGCCGGCGCCCATCTGGCCCCGGAGGATCTCGGTCTTGAGAAGGAAGCTGCCGGTGGTGACGACCTCGTCGCCCTCCGCGAGTCCCCTGCGGACCTCATAGGCGTGTTCGTACGCCGCACCCAGTTCGAGCCGGTGCGGCTTGAAGACCGTGCGGCCCCTGGTGAGGGAGACGAAGACGATCGCGCACTCGCCGTCGCTCTGGAGCGCGCTTTTCGGGACGAGCAGGCGCGGCTCGGGGTCCTCGACGCGGATCTCGACGCGGCCGAACATGTTCCCTCGCAGGAGGCCGTCCACGTTCTTGATGTCGGCGTAGACGCGGGCGGTGCGGGTGCGGTCGTCCACCTCCGCGCCCACCGCGGCGACCCGGCCGGGAAAGCGCCGCCCCGGAAGGCCGTCCACGGTGAAGGAGACTCGCTGGTCGCGCCGCACGCGCGCGAGGTCGCCCTCGTACACGTCGACCGAGAGCCACATGCGGGCCATATCCGCCACCGCGAAGAGCGGTTTGTCGGGACCAGCCGACTCGCCCGGGACGGCCGAGGCGCTCACGACGGTGCCGTCGAAGGGGGCGACGACGTCCATGAGCGGCGAGGCGCTCGGTTCCGCCGGGGCTGCGATCAGAACCGCGCGGAATCCCAGGGCGGTCAGCGCCTGTTCCGCGCGCTTGAGGACGAGCACGATCTCATTGAAGGCGACCCGCGCCGCCGAGAGGCCGAGGGAGGACAGGGTCTGCTCCGCGCGCTTCACGACGAGCGCAGCCTCCTTGAAGGCGACTTCCGCGGCGAGGAGGTCGCGTCCGCTGGTGATCCTCGCGAGGGTCTTCTCGCTCTCGTACACCTGCCGCCGAATGTCGAGGACGGCGAGGGCCTGGAGGTAGTCCGCCTTCGCCCGGCCGACGTCGGCCGACTCGAGGACCGCCAGCACCTGACCGCGGGTCACTTCCTGACCGAGAGTCACCTTGATGTCCTTGACGTCCCGGATGATGCCGGCCACCCGCGGCGCGACGCGGGCGTACTTGTCCGGCGGGAAGCGGGTCTCGGCGTTGGCGCGGATCCGCTCGTCGGCCGTCGCCTTGCGGACGACGTGGTAGTCGAACCCCGCGCGCTCCGCGGCGCCCGGCGCGAGGTTCACGCGCAGCACCAGGTTCGGGCACTCGTCCTTCTCCGGCTCGCGCTCCCGGGTGACGAACGTCCCGCCCCGCGCGAGCGCGGGATTGCACCGTTCGCACTCGGCCAGCGGCTTCTCGTGCGCCGCGCACCACTCGGGGCCGCGCGCCGGCGCCTTCCGCCACGGCACCCTCCAGTCGTTCGCCGCGAAGGCGAAGAGCCCCGCCAGCACGGCGAAGACGGCGATCGTCGCGGCGTGTCTCATTTGTCCCTGCAGTCTTCGCAGACGTCCCGGTCCGCGTTGTCTCCCTTCTCGAACCCTCAGGTCTTGCAGAAGTCGTACGCGACCCAGGCGTCGCCCTCCTTGACCTGGTACTTCCAGAGCTCGACGTACTTGGCCTTCGGGAACTTCCATCCGAGGACCTTCACGTCGCGGCCCAGGAGCTTCCGGTTCGTGATCGCGTGGTGGCCGCGCGCGTTGTCCACGAAGGTCCAGAGCGTCCCGTCCTCCAGGAGGAGTCCCTGCGCGTGCTTCGCGTGGAGCGTGCATTGCGCGTCCGCGCCGCCCTCCCGCTGCTCCAGCGTGCAGCCGATACAGACGATCTTCCCCGCGACTTCGACACGGTCCTTGAGGTCGCGTTTCTTGAACTTGTCCTGTCCCTGGACGGTGATCGTCAGAAGGGCCAGGGCCGCCGCGAGAGCGCCCATCTTCATCTCCTTTCGAGGTTCGTTCCCGTCAGTTTCTCCAACTCCACCGCCGCGTAATTCAGCTCCGCCAACGCCGCGGCGTGCACGGACTTCGCCTCGGCCAGCGTTCGCTGGGCGTCCAGGACGTCGAGGTAGCCGAACTTCCCCCGCGCGTACCCCTCGTTCGTCTGGTCGAGCGCCTGCCGCGCCTTCGGGAGGATCTCCTCGGTGTAGGCCGTGACGCGCTCCTGCGCAGCGGTCAGATTCCGGTACGCCTCGGTGAGACGCAGGATCAGGTCGTTGCGCGCCTGACGGATCCGGAGATCCGCCTGGCGGAGCCGGATCTCCGCCTCCGCGATCTTCGCCTGGTTGCGGTTGAAGAGCGGGAGCGGGACCCGCAGGCCGCCCTGCACGATCGCCTCGCCGTCCGGATCGACGCCGCCCGTCACCTCGAGTCCGATGTCCGGAAACCGTTCCGCCTTCGCGAGCGCGATCCGCAGTTCCGCGGCGTCCCGGTCCTTCGCGGCCGCCGCGAGGAGCGGATGTGCGTCGAGCTTGAGGAGTGTCTCGAGCGGGGGCGGCGCAAACCGGCCGGCGAGGGCGCCGGCGAACCGGTCCCGCGGCAGATCCGCGTTCCCGATCGCGACCTGGAGGGCCTTGACGGACACGGCGATCTCCTTGTCCGCGACCCGCAGGTCCGTCTCCGCCTTCGCGAGGTTGACCGCGGCTTTGAGGAGCTCCATCTCAGGCACGGCCCTCGCCTTGAAACGCTCCTCCGTCGCGTCATGGAGCGCCTTCGCCAGATCGCGCGTTTCGCGCGCGAGATCGGCGACCCGGCGCGCGGTGAGGACGGCGACGAACGCGCGCTTGACCTCGCTCAGGATCTCGCGCCGGCGCCAGAGGTAGCGCAGGGCCTCTGCGTCGCGCTCCGCCGCGGCGGCGGACTCCGCGGCGCCGATCCGCCCTCCGAATACGATCGGGACCTCGACGCCGGCCACGGCCTTTGCGCCTCCGCCGGACGGCCGCCAGTCCTCGACGGACACCACGAAGGCCGGGTTCGGGTGGAGCCGCGCCTCCCAGATCGCCGCGGTCGCGAGATCGATACGGGCGCGCTCGGAGGCGAGCTGCGGATTGAGCGCGTCGGCGAGCTGGAGGGCGTCTTCGACCCCGAGCGATTCCTGCCGGACGATCTCGTCCGTGCGCCCCGCCGCGGGCGGCCGGAACGCGCGGTCGCGCTCCTCGACCTCCCGCAGGGGCAGCGGCACGGGCGCCGCGCACGAGGCGAGGAGGAGAAGCGCGGCGGCCCTCATCGCTTCGCCTCCTCATAGCGCCGGCATGCGGCGAGGCGCTCGTAGGCGTGATCGAGGACCCCCTCGGCAACCTCGAGGATGCGCGCGACCTTCCGCGAGCGGATCCAGTAGTAGGTGAAGCGGCCGCGGGCCTCGCGGTCCACGAGCCCGCAGCACCAGAGGCAGTCGAGGTGCATCGAGGCGTTGGACTGGGTGAGGCCCGTGCGGGCGACGACCTGCGAGACGTTCCTGGGGCCGCCACGGAGCGCCTCGAGGATCGCGAGCCGCGAGGGATCGGCGAGGCCCCGAAAGAGCTTCGCCTTCACCCGCAGCTTGGGGAGTCGTGCATTCATGGATGCTGATATCATCAACGGAAGCTGATGCGATCGTATTCATGTCGCGCGCGAAGCGGGCACAATCGAACCGAAGTCCTGAAGTGGGACAAGGAGGTCGCCTGAGCACGGGGGTTCAGGTGAGTACGTCGCCGGCGTCGAACGCGAGCGCAGCGCCGCGCCGCACCTCGCGCGTCGCGCCTGCACGGCCCCACAAGACGAGTTTCGGGTCCTCGGTGGGACGCGGCGCGCGGGCGAGCTTGCTTCGCAGGGTGTCCAAGTCCCTTGGTCCGAGCGGGGCCGATTGCCAGCGCGCTTCGCCGAGGAGCGCCGTGCGGGTCCCGCGCAGTCCCAGGACGTCCACCTCGCAGGGCTCTCCGGTGGCGGCCCACCAGCGGCCGACGACGAGGTCGGAAGGAAGCTCGCCGCGCGCGATCAGGCGTCGGGCGTGCGCCCGCGCCGCCTCCTCGAAGGTCCAGCCCAGGTGCGCCTGCCAGCGCGGAGCGGCGCGAGCCAGCACGGTCCGGCCTTGCCCGCTTTCGATGAGCGTGAGGTCGGAATAGAGGTTGTTCTTCGGCGTTTTCCTGCCGTCAACCGCCTTTGCGGCAATACTGCCGGGGCCGTTGAACACCTCGGTGAAGCTCCCATCGGAATGGATCTGGATCCCAAGGTAGAAGTCCGGCACATGGTCTCCTGGGAAGGTCAGGGCGTCTTTCTCGGTCGTGTCGGCGATGGCGTTGAAATCGGGGGGCCAGAAGTAGTGGCACCATGTCTTGACCCCCTCGATGCTCAGTCGCGGGCGGCTGGTGGCGCGTACGGGCCCTTCCGGGCCGACGCCCGCGGAAGTTGACGGCCCGCCCGGCGCGGCCGTATGATCCCGCATTGTCCCCCTCCCATTGAAGGAGGCTTCATGATCCGCGCGATGCTCGCCCCCCTGCTCCTCTTCGCCCCCTCCCAGGACAAGGACGTCGAGTTCGGATATTGGGGTCCGAAGATCCTGACGCGAGTCTCCCCCGATGTCGTCCAGAAGCTCCGTGCGAAGAAGGACTGGAACGCCAAGCCGCTCCACTTCCACGAGAACGCGACCGACGCGGACGTCAAGGAACTGCCCCTCCTCAAGGACGACCTCGTCCGGCTCAGCCTGAGCGGCTGCAAGAAGCTGACCGACCTGACGCCGGTCGCCGCTTGCACGAACCTCGAGTGGCTCTCCCTGGAGCGGACGGACCTCGGCGACCTCGCGCCCCTCGCGGCCCTCACGAAGCTCAAGACGCTCGACCTCCGCGGCGTCCCGTTCAAGGACATCGCGTTCCTGTCGTCGCTCAAGGATCTCGAGGAGGTCGTCTTCTTCATGCCCCACAAGAGCAAGACGGGGACGGAGATCGTGAAGGACCTCTCGCCGTTCAAGGGGCTGGCGAAGCTGAAGAAAGTCCACTTCTACGCCTGCCCGATCGAGGATCTCACCCCGCTCGCCGGGGCCGTGGAGATGGAGGACCTCTCCCTCTACATGGCGAAGGCGAAGGACCTCTCCCCCCTCAAGGGGATGACGAGGATGAAGCGCCTCGACCTCTACGCGGTCCCCGCGACGGACCTGTCGCCGGTCGGGGGGATGAAGGACCTTACCTACCTCTGGCTCTACATGACGCGCTTCCAGGACTACTCGATGCTCCAGCAGTGCACGAAGATGGAGGAGTTGGACGCGACGATGTCCGCCTTCACGCAGCTCGACGTGATCGAGGCGATGCCGAACCTGAAGAAGCTCGCGCTGTGGCAGTGCAAGATCGCCGACTGGAAGAGCCTGAAGACGGCCAAGGGCCTCCAGACGCTCGACGTGAAGGCGACGTCGTTCACCGACTGCGCGCTCCTGGAGGGGATGTCGAAGCTGGAGTGGCTTTTCCTCTCGAGCTGCCCGATCCAGGACCTGACGCCGCTTGCGAAGCTCCCGAACCTCCAGTACCTCAACCTGGAGCGGATCAAGGGGATCACGGACCTCACGTTCCTCAAGGACGTCCCGAAGCTGCGCTACGTCTATCTCAGCAAAGAGCAGGTGGCGCCCGAGGTGATCGAGAAGCTGAAGGCCGCGGCGCCGAAGCTCAACGTCCAGGTGAGCAGCAGCAAGTAGCGCGCCGGTGGGGGGGGGGGGAGCGCACGAGGCGCGGCGCCCCTCCGTGTCTCCGCGGCTCGGCGGCTACAGCCGTGTCCGAATACGCTTCGCCTCCTCCACGAACCGCGCCAGCCCCTCCTCGTCCCCTGCGGCGAGCATCGCGCGGAAGCGCTCCAGGAGCCTGACCAGCCGCTCGATCGCCTCCGTCGTGCGCGGCACGTTCGTCAGCAGGAAGTCGAGCACCATTGTCGCGTCGCTCAACGCCACCCGCGTCGAGTCGCGGAAGCTCCGCCCGGCGAGTTCCGCATGGTCCCGGCCGAGGTGCGCGAGCGCGTAGGCCAGGACGTGAGGCAGGTGGATCGTCGCCGCCACGGCCGCGTCGTGCTCCCGCGCGGAGGCCATCCGGATCGGCCGCGCGCCGATCGCACGGATCCGCGACTCCAGGTCCGCCACGACCTCGTCGCTCGCATGGACGGACAGGACCAGGAAGGGCGCGTCGCGGAACATCGCCGGGTCGGCGGAGTCGATGCCGGTCCCCTCGTTCCCGGCGAGCGGGTGGAGACTCACGTAGGGGACGCCGCACCCGGCGCGGCGATAGGTCTCCACCACCGCGCGCTTGGTGCTGGCGACGTCGAGGAGCAGCGAGTCCGGCCGCATGACCCTCACGACGTCCGGCAGGAGCGCGGCGGCGGCGCGCACGGGCACCGCGAGCAGGACCGCGTCCGCGCGGGCCGAGTCGTCGATCGCGGAGGAGGCCTCGTCGGCCCAGCCGCGCTCGAGCGCCTTGCGGAGAACCGAGGGGTCGGAGTCGATCGCGAGGATGCGCAGGCCCCCGGCCTTCCATGCGGCGGCGAGGGAGGCTCCCATCTGGCCGAACCCGACGACGGCGAGGTGGTTCATCAGCGCCAGAGCTGGACGCCGCGGATCTTGACGCTCGCCCCTCCCACGAAGAACCCGCCGGACGTGCGGAACGAATCCGTCTTGATCTCGCCGCGGTACAGGATCTCCCCGTTGATGTAGACGAGCACGGAATCCCCGTACTCGAACATCGCCAGGCGGTTCCACCGCCCCGCCGGAGCGTCTTGGAGCCCCTTGTCCCCGACCAGTTTGACTTCGCCCCCCTCCACGTACGCGACCCGGACCCGGTCCTTCAGCAGCACGATGCGGCGGTGGTCCTTCGCGTCCTTGTAGTTCCAGGCCAGCCCTGCGCCTTCCTCCGAGCGGAACTCGATGGGCTGGAACTCGGCGGCGAACCCGCGGAACGAACGGAGGTCCTTCGGGGAGAGAAGCGCTGTGCTCTGCGCGTTCACGACGATCTCCCCGGACTGGACCTTCGCGTCCCTCTTCGCCCCTTCGTCGAGCGTCCAGTCGGCCAGCTCGCGGGCCGTGAGTCCCGTCGTCCAGACCTCGTCCTGAAGGACCGAGACGTACAGCTCCCGGGCCGCATCGACGCCGACCTTGCCGGAGAGCGGGTCCTTGAGGATCTTCAGGTACTCGTCCCGCGCCTCCTTGACCTTCTTCCGGCGGTACAGGTCCTTAGCGGACTGGAGCATCGCCTCGAACTTGTCCTGGGCGACCAGGGCGCGCCCGTCGCGGACGCGCTTGAGGTTCTCCTCGCCCAGCAGATCCCCCAGCGCTTCCAGCCGGTCCAGGAGCTGCTGCCCCTCCCTGGGCTTCTTGTCTTTTACGAGCCGCTCGACCTCGGCCAGAGTGACGTTGACCAGTTCGTTCAGATAACGCCCGGTTCCCGCCAGCAGCGACGTCCCCACGATCATCCGGTCCATGGCCGCACCGGCCGCGCCCTCGAACAGGAGGAAGAGCGTCTGCTGGAGCCGCGACGCCCGGTTCGACTGGTTCGCGAAGTCCGCCATCGTCTCGGGCACGACTTCCTCGATGGGGACCTGGAACGTCCCGAGGAGCACGAACCGCTCCCCGACGCTCGTCACCTTTCCCTTCCGCGGATACTGCCGCGTTCGAATCTCCAGTTCCTTGTTCATCGACTCGCGGCAGAACTCGAGGAATCCGCCGATCACCTTCTCGTAGGCCTCGACCCTGACGTTCACCCCATCCAGCTCGGCCTTTCCCTCCTCCGTCTTCAGCTCGGCGCGGATCTGCTCGATCTTCGTCCGGAGCGGTTCGGGCTTCCGCTGAAGGAGCAGGTTCTTCTCGTTCTCGCCGAAAGCGTCCCGGACCTTCGCGATCTCCCGTTTCCTTTCCTCCTCCCGCTGGTGCTCCCGGAGCTTCTTCTTGATCTCCTCGAGGTCTACGGTCTTGAGCGCCTTGAGCCGGAGCCGGCGGAGACGGACCTTGACGCCCTTCGTCATGCTCACTCCGACGGCCCCGAAGCGCGAGTGGTTCGGCAGCAGGTACCGCTTCTCGAATTCGCGGTCGTCGAGTCTCAGGACGGCCCACTCCTCCTGCATCCGGAACTCGAACCGGACCCACTGCATCATCGGCGCGTCCTCGAGGAGCCACTCGAAGCGGTTGGCCTGTCCCGGCACGTACGCGGTATTCTGCGCGAAGTGGCCGAACACGCTCGGGCGGCCCCGCTCGATCATGAACTCGCCGCGGAAGATGAGGTCCGACGCGTCGTAGCGGTCGTGCCAGATTTCGTGCTTCTCGGTATCCGACCCTTCGGCGTTCGGCGGGAAGTTGATGACGACGGAGTCCTCCTCGAACGTGAAGTAGGTGGGGATGTGGAGGCACGCGCGCATTCGGTCTTCGCGGCTCACCATGACCCGGTCGAAGTCGGGCTCGAGTTTCCAGTTGTCGCGGAGCTTCTCGATCGCCTTCTTCGCCTCGTCGGCGTGGCGTGCGTGCCGGGCGAGGTACTCCTCGTACGCCTTCTCCGTGTTCTGCGTGGACGCGGTCTTCCACGCATCGTCGTCCTCGACGTCGCGGATCTTCCTCTCGACGCGGCCGATGGCGTCCCGCGTGTCGAGGCTCTCCCTCTTCGCCAGCGCCTCCTTGTAGAGCTTGAGCGCGTCCGGGAGGTTCCCCTTCTCCTCCGCCTCCTTCGCCCTCTTGAGCAGTTCCGTCACCGCGTCCTTGGGCGGCGGATTGTCCCGCCGCGGATCCTCCTTGTCGCCCGGGCCCTTCGCGCGGTCGGCCTTCGACTTGAAGTAGGCCGCAAGGCCGATCCCGCCGACGGTCAGCAGGACGGCGGCGGAAACGAGGATCGGGACGATCCGGGATCGCCGGCCGAGGTGCGGGTCGGAGCCCGGACGCGCCCGCCGCAGCGGCCCGTGATGGCCGGGCTCGGGGGTCCGTGCCGGGGGATGGAGCCCCGGCTCCACCGCCTTCAGGACCGAGGACTTCTTGGGTTGCACGTGAGGGACCGGACCCGTGCCCGACGGATGGACGGGAGGGATCGGGCCCGTGCCCGACGGATGGACCTTCGGGATCGGCCCCGTGCTCGACGGCGATCTCTTCGGCGCGGGTTCTCCCGAGAGGAAGCGCTCGAGGTCCCGGATCACGTCGTCCGCCCTCTGGTAGCGCTTCTCCGTCTTCTTCGAGAGGAGCTTCAGGATGATGTCGGCGAGCGACTGCGGGATCTTGGGGTTGACCTTTACCGGATGCTCGGGCGCCTGGTTCATGTGCTTGAAGAGGATCGCCATCGTGCTCTCGCCGGTGAACGGCTTCACGCCCGTGGCCATGTAGTAGAGCACGACGCCGAGGGAGTAGAGGTCGGAGCGCTCGTCCGCCCGCCGGCCGTCCGCCTGCTCGGGGGAGAGGAAGTGCGGCGTCCCCATGATCGCGCCCGTGCGCGTGAGCTGCGTCTCGCTCTCGACGTCGAAAGCGAGCCCGAAGTCCGGGATCTTCACCTCGCCCTTGGTGGAGACGAGGATGTTCGCGGGCTTGATGTCGCGGTGGACGATCCCCTGCTCGTGGGCCGCCTTGAGCCCGCGCGCCATCTCGAGGGCCATCCGCGCGGCCTCCTTGCATTCCATCGGCTCGGTGCGCTCGTCCAGGGCCTCCTGCAGGCTCTTCCCCTCGACGTAGGTCATCACGATGTAGTAGCAGTCGTTCTCGCCGCCGACGTCGTGGACCTGGACGATGTTCGGATGCTCGAGCTTCGCGGCCGCGATCGCCTCGCGGTGGAAGCGGGCGAGGAACTCGGGGTTGCGGGTGAAGTC
>JACPRC010000035.1 GCA_016190175.1 Planctomycetota bacterium | reverse complement strand
GGTGCAGGGGGAGAAACTCGTCCTCACGCTGGGGCTGTCGCACGCGGTGGAGCTCCCGATCCCCAAAGACCTGACCGTGACGACGCCCTCCGCGACCGTGGTCGAGGTCAAGGGGACGGACCCGCAGCTCGTGGGCGAATTCGCCGCGAAGGTGCGGCGCGCCCGCCCGGTGGAACCCTACAACCTCAAGGGCATCAAGTACCGCGACGAGGTCGTCCGCAAGAAGGCCGGCAAGACGTTCGTGACCGGCGCGAGCTAGCCCGGCTTATTCACGAAGGTTCTCGGCCGTAGGCCGAGAACTCGTGAATAAGCCGCCCGCGGCGCCACCTTGACGGTAATAGTGCGCCGCGGGCCGCCCGTCGCGCGAGACACGGAATGTCGAGCGCGATGGAGCGGGGCTGTCCAGCGGAATCGGCCCGCAGGGCCGAGGGGGCTGCCCGGAGGGCGAAGTATTCATGTCGGCGGCGAAGCCGACATGAATACTTCGGGCTAGCCGGAGCCGCCGGCTATTGGCTCCTGGCTCTTGGCCGGAGGAGACCGGCTAAAGGCTAGGAGCCAAGGGCTGAGGGCTAGGAGCTAAGAGCTGATAGCTTCGGTCGAGGAGCGATCCATGTTGCAGGCACGCGCCGCCGAGAGGCGGAAGTGGGCGAGGCGGGAGAGACGCGCGCTCCGGGTCCGCAAGACCGTCTACGGAACCCAGGAGCGGCCGCGGCTGTCCGTGTACCGGTCCAACGCGCACTTCTACGCGCAGATCATCGACGACACGTCGGGGCGGACCCTCGCCGCGGCGTCGACGGTCATGAAGGACGTCCGCGGGCAGCTCAAGAACGGCGGGAACAAGAAGGCCGCCGAGGCCGTGGGGCTGAAACTCGCGGAGATCGCGAAGTCGAAGGGGATCGCGAAGGTGGTCTTCGACCGCAGCTTCTTCCGGTTCCACGGGCGCGTGCGCGCGTTCGCGGAGGGGGCGGCGAAGGGCGGACTCGACTTCCTCAAGAACCCGAAGAAGAAGGACAAGGCTCCGAAGGCGGAGAAGCCGGCCAAGACGGAGAAACCGGCCAAGGCCGAGAAGGCACCGAAAGAGAAAAAGCCCTCCGAGGGCAAGCCCAAGGGCGAGAAGAAGCAAGGATGAGGTGGTAGATGGGACGGATGGATCGTCGCGACCGGGCCGGAAGCGAATACGAGGAAATCGTCGTCAAGGTGAAGCGCTGCGCCAAGGTCGTCAAGGGCGGCAAGCGGTTCAGCTTCAACGCGCTCGTGGTCGTCGGGGACCGGAAGGGGAAGGTGGGCTGGGGATACGGCAAGGCCAACGAGGTCCCCTTCGCGGTCGACAAGGCGATCCAGGAAGGCACGAAGCGCCTGATCGTGGTGCCGATCGTCCGCGAGACGATTCCGCACGAGATCACCGGCAAGTACTGCGCGACGGAGGTCCTCCTCCGCCCCGCGTGCGGCGGGACGGGGATCAAGGCGGGAGCTTCCGCCCGGGCGGTGCTGGAATTGGCCGGCGTGCACAACGTCCTGTCGAAGGTGTTCGGGAGCACGAATCCGATCAACGTGGTCAAGGCGACCTATGACTGCCTCAAGATGCTCCGGGGCATCCGCAAGGTCGAGTTGCAGCGGGGCGTCGACTTGAGGCCCGCCAGGCAGAAGGCCCCGACCCTGACGGCGGCCGGCTTGCCCGCCGGAGTTGCGGCGCAGCCAGGGGGCCAGCCATGAACCTGACCGACGCGCGCAAGGCGAAGATTCCCCGGAAGAAGAAGTTCCCGGTCGGCAAAGGCCAGGCCTCCGGGGCCGGCAAGCAGTGCGGCCGCGGCCGGAAGGGCCAGGGGGCCCGGCAGGGCGAGTCGCAGCGCCCGTACTTCGAGGGTGGCCAGATGCCGGTCATCCGGCGCATCCCGAAGTTCGGCTTCAACAACAACGCCTTCCGCCTCCGTTTCGAGACGGTCAACGTGGGGGACCTCGACGAGAAGTTTGCCGACGGGGACGTCGTGGACCAGGACTCCCTGCGGGCGAAAGGGCTGGTCAACCGGCGCTGCGACGGGATCAAGATCCTCGGCGACGGTCCGCTGGCGAAGAAGCTGACGGTGAAAGCGGAGAGGTTCAGCGCGAGCGCGCTGGAGAAGATCGCCAAGGCCGGCGGGAAGGCCGAGGCGATCGGCGCGCCGCCGGCGCCCGCGAAGCAGGGATGAAGGAGATCTCCCGGCGCGTTGAACCGGGGGAACGAACGAAGCGATGGCGGTCCTCGAATCCTTCCGGAACGTCTTCAAGATCGCGGAGCTCCGCAAGCGGATCTTCTTCACCCTCGTCGTCCTCCTCGTCTTCCGCCTGGGCGCGCACATCGTACTCCCGGGGATCAACCCGGAGGCGGTGCGGGACTTCCGGGACAAGATGGCGGCCGAGGGCGGCGACCTCTTCAACCTGATCCAGATCTTCTCCGGTTTCGCGCTCGGCAACCTCGCCCTTTTCTCCCTCGGGATCATGCCGTACATCACCTCGTCGATCATCATGCAGCTCATGACGAAGGTGAGCCCGGCGCTGGAGACGATCTCGAAGGAACCCGGCGGCCAGCGCAAGATCCAGCAGTACACGCGATACCTCGCCATCCCCGTCTGCATCATCCAGGGGTTTTTCGCCGTGCAGTCCCTGGCGGCGTACCAGCGGGACAGCGGGGTGCCCCTGCTGACGGGAACGGGGTTCGGGACGTACGCGCTGCTCATCCTCGGACTCGCCGGGGGAGCCCTCTTCATCATGTGGCTGGGCGAGCAGATCACGGAGCACGGCCTCGGCAACGGCGCGAGCATCCTGATCATGGCGGGGATCATCGCGCGGCTGCCCGCGACGATCTGGGAGCTGATCCGCGAGGCGCGGCAGGGCGCGATCTCCGGCGACTCGATCGTCATCATCCTCGCGCTCTACATCGCCGCGATCTTCGCCATCGTCTTCATCACGCAGGCGCAGCGGAGGATCCCGCTCCAGCACGCGAAGCATATCCGCGGGCGGCGGATGATGTCGGGCGGGCGGAACTACCTCCCCCTGCGCGTGAACACCTCGGGCGTCATGCCCGTGATCTTCGCGTCGTCCCTGCTCATCCTGCCGCAGATGCTCGGGATGGTCCCCGGCCTCAAGGTCATCGCCGATGCGTTCGACCGCGGCTGGTTCTTCTACACGGTCTTCTACATCTCCATGATCTTCTTTTTCTCCTACTTCTGGACCTATCTCTTCTTCCAGCCGCAGGAGATCGCGAACAACCTGAAGGAGTACGGGAGCTTCATCCCGGGCATCCGGCCCGGCGAGAACACGGCGCAGTACATCAACACGATCCTGTCGCGGATCACGCTGTGCGGGGCCGCGTTCCTGTGCATCATCGCGCTCGTTCCGGATCTCGTGAGCGCGGCGTTCGGCGGGAGCCTCCAGCGGCGGCTCCTCTCTTTCATGGGCGGCACGGGAATCCTCATCGTGGTCGGCGTCGGTCTCGACGTGATCCAGAAGATGGAATCGCACCTCCTGCTGCACCATTACGACGGCTTCACCGGCACGAGCGGCATCCGCGGACGCCGGTAGAGGGGATGGAGAGATTCCGGAGATCAGGAGATCCGGATCCCCGCGTTCCCGACCGGACCGGGGACTGAGGACTGGAGACTGAGTAGGAGGCACGGCATGGCGGCGCTTACCCGGCTCCTCCTCGTGGGTCCGCCCGGCGTCGGCAAGGGCACCCAGGCGAAGCGCATCGCGGATTCCCTCCGCGTGCCGCACATCTCGACCGGCGACATCCTCCGCGATGCCGTGAAGCGCGCGACGCCCGTCGGCCTCAAGGCGAAGGAGTTCATGGACTCCGGGGGACTCGTCCCCGACGAGGTCATGATCGGGATCATCGAAGAACGCTTCGCCGCGGGAGACTGCGCGAAAGGGTACATCCTCGACGGGTTCCCGCGTACGACGCCGCAGGCGGAGGCGCTCGAGAGGCTTCTCGAGAGGCTGAAGCTCCCCATCGAGGCGGCGATCCAGCTCGACTGTTCCGACGCCGTGGTCGTCGAGAGGATCACGGGCCGCCGGAGCTGCTCGAACAAGGCGTGTCAGGCGACGTACCACGTGGAGTTCCTGCCGCCGAAGAACGCGGGGAAATGCGACCGCTGCTCCTCCCCGCTCGAACAGCGCACGGACGACGCCCTCGACGCCGTGAAGAAGCGGCTCGAGAAGTTCCACCGCGAGACCTCCCGGATCCTCCCCTACTACGAGGCCCGGAAGCTCCTGCTGGTTGTGGACGGGAAGGGGACTCCCGACCAGGTGTTCGCCGGGATCCGCCGCATCGCGGGGTTTTGATCTAGCCCGGCTTATTCACGAAGGTTCTCGGCCGCAGGCCGAGAACTCGTGAATAAGTCGCCCGCGGCGCGTACCGCTGCGGCAATAGCGGCGCCGCGGGCCGACGCCGGAGCCCTTGACACGGCGCCGCCGCGCAGAGCGCGGCGGGCGCTTCGCGCCGCGGCCGAAGGCCGCAGCGCCGTGTCAAGGGCGGAGGCGGAGGGGCTGTCCAGCGGAATCGGCCCGGAGGGTCGATGAAGCTGCCCGAAGGGCGCCGTTTCACGTCTGCGGCGTAGCCGACGTGAATAAGGCAGGCTAGCATGTTCGAGATTAACAAAGAACGAAGAAGGAAGAGCCGGGGGAAGCCTCACCCGCCTTGCCCGCCGGAGCGCGGAGCGCGAAGGAGGGTCCCCCTCCTCGCCGACGCGCAACCCGGAGATGGGGGGGGGCGGAGGTACTTCTCCGCTCTCTCTGTTCTTCGTTCTTTGTCCTCTGTTCTTCCAGTGCGGCGGGATGGCGCGAAGTCGCCTCTTTGGATGCGGCCGCCGCGCTGAGCCGCCCATGGCCGCGATCGTCAAGGAGCCCTGGGAAATCGAGATCATGCGCGACGCCGGTCGCATCGTCGCGGACGGCCTCGAGATGCTCGAAGGCATGGTCAGGCCCGGCGTCTCCACCGCCGAGCTCGACGGGGCATTCGAGAAGTTCGTCGTGAGCCGCGGAGCGTACCCCACGTTCAAAGGATACCGCGGGTACGTCGCGTCGATCTGCGCCTCCGTCAACGAGGAGGTGGTCCACGGGATCCCCTCGTTCGACCGGAAGCTCGCGGAGGGGGACATCCTCTCCGTCGATGCCGGGGCCACCTACAAGGGGTACGTGGGGGACTCCGCGGTGACGTTCCCCGTCGGGAAGATCGGCGAGAGGGCGGCGCGGCTCCTCGACGTGACGCGCGGGGGGCTCGAGGCGGCGATCCTGGCGATGGGGCCCGGCGTGCGGCTCTCGCGGATCTGCCGCACGATCCAGCAGTACGCGGAGTCCCGCGGCTACTCCGTCGTGAAGAAGTACGTGGGCCACGGGATCGGACGCGAGATGCACGAAGACCCGCAGGTGCCCAACTACGTCATCGACAACTACGAGTTCATCCTCAAACCGGGAATCGTCCTCGCCCTGGAGCCGATGGTGAACGAGGGAACGGACGACGTGCGCGTCCTCAAGGACCAGTGGACCGTCGTGACGAAGGACGGGGGCTGGTCGGCACACTTCGAGCACACCGTGGCGGTAACGCCGACGGGTCGCGACGTCCTGACGCGGCGGCGGAACGAGAAGAACGGCTGATCGGTCTACGGCCCCTGCAGCCGCCGCAGGACCTCCCGCACCTTCGGGCCGAATCGCTCCCCACCCTCGGGTCCGCCGACCTCGCGCAGCTTCGCGCGGAACTCCGCCAGGTCGCGGGCGACGTCTTCCTCCGACCGACCCGCGCGGAATCCGCGGAGCGCGGCCGTCGCGATCCGGAGCGTCACCAGGGACCGCCGGGCCTCGGGGGAGAGATCGTCCCACCGCTCGGCATGCGCCTTCAGGAGCTTCTCGACGTCGGCGAGCGCGCGGTCCGGATCCGGCTCCTCCAGTCCGCCGAGGAGTCGGGCGACGACCGCCTGGAGGTCGATCCTCGATCGCGCGCGCCGGGCCCGCGTCTCATCGAGCGCGTTCACGGCGGAGGCGAGCAGCTCCCGGCTCGACCGGAGGCCGAGGGCCGCCGAGTACTCGAAGTCGTCCGCGGCGCGGGTGGTGTACTCGGCCGCCAGGTCGAATTCGCCCCGCGAGGCCGCGCGGGCCGCCAGTTTCATCCAGGCCCGCCCGCGAAGCTGGAAGGGATGGAACGGGTAGACGCGCGTGAACGTCTCGCGGCCGAGGGCGATCCGGACGCGGCGCTCGACGAGGGCGAGCTCGCGTCCCGACAGGATCCGGTTGAGGATCTCGATGGCGTCCAGCGGGCGCTCGTCCAGGAGCTCGGTCGCGCGCTCGCATTCGCGGACGGGGATGTCGTACCGCTCCTTCTCCGTGCGGTCGACGGTCTCGTACTCCCGGGCGACGGAGAGACAGAAGAAGAGGAAGAGGGGATTCATGTCGTCAGTATAGGCCGGTCGCGTCCGCGGGATCAACCGATTTGTGATTGACTTGCCCGGACCCCTTGACTATACTTGCCGCTCCACTTGGCCCGGGGTTTCTCGGAGGTCTATGGCGAAAGAGGAGCCGATCCGCGTGGAGGCGACCGTGAAGGAGTCCCTTCCCAATGCCATGTTTCGCGTGCAGCTCAAGAACGGCCACCTCGTCCTCGCCCACGTATCCGGCAAGATGCGGATGAACTTCATCAAGATCCTGCCGGGGGACCGCGTGATCATCGAGATGTCGCCCTACGACCTGACGAAGGGGAGGATCATCTACCGCGAACACTAGGAGATGCGGGAGATGAGGAGATCGGAACGATCTTCCCATCTCCACTATCTCGGGAATCCCCATGAAAGTGCGAGCGTCGGTACGGCGGATCTGCGAGAAATGCCAGATCGTGCGCCGCGAGGGGCGGTTGCGCGTCATCTGCGCGAACCCGAAACACAAGCAGAGGCAGGGGTAAAGCATGGCACGAGTTGCCGGGATCGAGATCCCCGCGGACAAACAGGCGTGGGTCTCGCTGCAGTACATCTTCGGGGTCGGCCGCGCGCTGGCCAGAAAAGTCCTGAAGGAGGCCGGCGTCCCGGAGCGGATGAGGGTGAAGGACCTCTCCGAGGACCAGCTCACGCGGATCAACTCGATCGTCGACAAGGGGTACGTGGTCGAGGGCGCGCTCCGGCGGCAGGTCCAGCAGAACATCCAGCGGTTGAAGGAGATCGGCTGCTACCGGGGCGGACGGCACCGCCGCGGACTGCCGGTCCGGGGCCAGCGGACGCGTTCGAACGCGCGCACGCGGAAGGGACCTCGGAAGACCGTGGCCGGAAAGAAGATCGCCAAGCAGCAAGGATAGCGAAGAAGTGATTCGTGGTTGGTGGTTGGTGAAGAGGTGAGATCGGTCCTCACCAACCACCAACGACCGACCACTGGATGAAGGAGGCGTATGCCCGACGAGAAGGAGAAGAGGAAGGAAGAGGCCGCCGCCAAGGTGGCGGAGGCGAAGCCCGGGGCCAAGCCCGAGGGCGCGGAGGCGAAGGAGGGCGAGGCGAAGGCCGAGGTCAAGAAGGCCAAGAGGATCAAGAAGCTGGTCCCGCGCGCGGTCGCGCACATCCAGTCGACCTTCAACAACACCATCATCACGATCACCGACCCGAAGGGCGAGACCCTCTGCTGGGCCTCGTCGGGCACGATCGGGTACAAGGGCTCGCGCAAGTCCACGCCGTTCGCCGCGCAGAAGGCCGCGGAGGCCGTCGCGGAGAAGGCGGCCAAGTTCGGCGTGCGGGAACTGGAGGTCAAGATCAAGGGCCCGGGCGCCGGGCGCGAGAGCGCGATGCGCGCCCTCACCGCGGCGGGCCTCGATATCCGGGCCATCGAGGACGTGACGCCGCTGCCGCACAACGGATGCCGGCCGCGCAAGAAGAGGAGAGTGTAGACCGGGATTGCTCGATTGAGCCATTGAACCATTGAGTCATTGCCGGTCCCGCCGCCGCTCCCCCCGGGGGGGAAGGGGCGGCGACCCCGATGAATCAATGACGCAATGATCCGATCCGAAAACCCTGGAGTGTAGCCTATGGCGCGAGTGCTCGGACCCAAGTGCCGGATCTGCCGCCGGCTCGCAACCAAGCTCTTCCTGAAGGGGCCCCGCTGCGAGACGCAGCACTGCGCCGTCGAGAAGAACAACCGGCCGCCGGGGCAGCACTCCGAGAAGCGCGTGCGCCTGACGGACTACGGCCTTCACATGCGCGAGGTCCAGCGCGCCAAGAAGACGTACGGCGTCATGCACCGGCAGTTCAAGAAGTACTACCTGGAGGCCGCGGCCCAACCCGGCAATACCGGCGATCACCTGATGCAGATGCTGGAGCGCCGGCTGGACAACGTCGTGCGCCGCCTCCGCTTCGCCTCCTCGCGCGACCACGCCCGCCAGCTCATCCGTCACGGCCACATCCGCCTGAACGGAAAGAAGGCCTCGATCCCGTCGCTCCAGGTCGAGGCGGGGGACGTCATCGAGCCCGCCAAGAGGGAACTGAGCCGCAAGCTCGTCGCCGAGGCGGTCACCCTGCGCAAGGACCTGGAACTCCCCTCCTGGCTCAAGGTCGAGGAGGAGGCGCTCAAGGGGACCGTGGTCCAGCTCCCCACGATGGGGGAACTGCGCCAGCCCCTGGAGTCCCAGTTGATCGTCGAGTACATGAGCCGATAACCGGAGGAAGCCGATGCGAGTCCGCTGGAAGGATTTTGAGCTGCCCACCCGCGTCGCCGTGGACGAGAAGACCCTCACGCGGGAGTACGGGACGTTCTTCGCCGAGCCGTTCGAGCGCGGCTACGGGGCCACGATCGGCAACTCTCTCCGGCGCGTCCTGCTCTCCTCGATCGAGGGGTCCGCGGTCACCTGTCTGAAGGTGAAGGGCGTGTCCCACGAGTTCACGACGATCGAAGGCGTGGTCGAGGACGTGTCCGACATGGTCCTCAACCTCAAGCAGCTCATCCTCAAGATCGAAGGGGAGGGCAAGAAGACGCTCCGGCTCGAGGCGTCGAAGAAGGGCCCCTTCAAGGCGGGCCAGCTCCAGTGCGAGGCGGGCGTCGAGATCCTCAACCCGGACCTCGTGATCCTGACGCTCGCGGAGGACCGCGAGGTGTCGGCGACGATCGAGGCCGAGCGCGGCCGCCGGTATTTCACGGCGGAGGAGCACGTGCGCGAGGGCCACGAGGAGGGCTCCATCCCGATCGACTCCAGCTTCTCGCCCGTGCGCCGCGTGCGGTACCGCGTGGAGAACACGCGCGTCGGGAAGCTCACGAACTATGAACGCCTCGCGCTCGAGGTGTGGACGAACGGCGTCGTGACGCCGGACGAGGCGCTCGTCGAGGCGTCGAAGATCCTCCGCAAGCACCTCAACCCCTTCGTGCAGTACTTCGACCTGGGGCGCGAACTCCAGATCAACGAGAAGAAGGAGGAGGAGCAGCGCAAGAAGGAGAAGGAGCGCGAAGACCTGCGCCAGAAGCTCTCCATGTCCATCTCCGAACTGGATCTCTCGGTGCGTTCCGCGAACTGCCTGGCGAGCGAGCACATCGAGACGATCGGCGAACTCGTGGGCCGCTCCGAGGCCGACCTCCTCAAGGTGCGGAACTTCGGCAAGACGTCGCTGCGCGAGGTGAAGAAGAAGCTGTCGGACCTGGGCCTCGTCCTGGGAATGGACCTCGAAGCCATCTTCGGCAAGAAGCAGCCGGTATTTACTTCATAGGGGATCGGGAGAGGACGGAGATGTCGGGATCCCTCGGGGAGCGGCGGTCTCGTCTCCCCATCCCGGACGTCTCCTGATCTCCGAAGGGAGCCGCCATGCGCCACCGCCTCAAGGGCCGCAAGCTCGGACGGACCACGTCGCACCGCCAGGCGATGGCCCGGAACCTCGTCACGAGCCTTTTCGTCTACGGCCGCGTGGTCACGACCGTGACGCGCGCGAAGGAGTTCCGCGGCCTCGCGGAGCGGATGATCACGCTGGCGAAGCGCGCGGCGGGCAAGGACGCCCCGACGCGGCTGGCGCATCTCCGGCGGATCCTGCGGACGGTGCAGGACCGGCACGTGGCGGCGAAGATCCTGGACGACGTCGCCCGGCGCTTCACGGACCGCGCCGGCGGCTACACCCGCATCCTCAAGCTCGGCGGCTCGCGGTGGGACGGCGACGGGCGGGGCCAGTACGCCTTCAACCGCCTCGGGGACAACGGCCCCAAGGCGATCTGGGAGCTCGTCGTGCGCAAGGACCGCGAGGAGGAGATGAAGCTCGCGGGCCGCGGCCGCGCGGCGCACGAGGCGGAGGAGGCGAAGAAGGCGGAGAAGAAGTCGAAAAAGGGCGCGGCGGCGACGACGTAGCCCGCGCCCGGGAATGGGTTCCGTTTGCGGGTATCGCGCTCATCAAGGAACCGCTCCGGACGAGAAGTCCGCGCTCCGTCGCGAATCGAGGTCGCGTGCGCTGCAGGACGCCGTTCTCGATTCCTGATTCGTGATTCTGCGCCGGAGAGACCGGCCCCGTTCGATTCCTTCTCCCGGTCGGCTTCCCGCCCGGGCGCTTTCCGTCCATGAACGACTGCATCTTCTGCCGCATCGTCGACGGCCGGATCCCCTCCGAGAAGCTCTTCGAGAACGACCGCGTCCTGGCGATTCTCGACATCAACCCCGTGGCGCCCGGCCACGCGCTCGTCCTCACGAAGGCGCATCACGAGCTCGTCACCGACCTGCCCGCGGATCTGCTCGCCGAGTGGATCGCCCGGACGCAGGAGATCGCGCGCGCTGTCGTCAAGGCCGCCTCCGCGGAGGGCTTCAACCTGCTCTCGAACAACCACAAGTGCTCGGGGCAGGCGATCCCGCACGTTCACTTCCACGTGATCCCCCGCCGCACGGGCGACGGGATCAAGTTCGCCTGGGTCCCGGTGAAGTACCCGGAAGGGGAGATGGGTGCGTGGGCCGAGAAGATCCGCAAGGCGATGGGGTAGCTACGCCCCGAGCAGCTTCAGCGCCGCCTCCTCGGTCTCCGCGAAGGTGAGGATCTTCGACAGGCCGAGGATGTTGAAGACGTCCTGGATTTCCGGGGGCGTCGCGGTGAAGACGAGGTTGCCGTTGTTCTTCATCGCGGTGTCGAGCGAGCTGATGAAGCACCCGAAACCGGCCGAGGAGATGTAGGTGGTCCCGCGCAGATTCACGACGACCTTGTAGACGCCCTTCTCGAAGATGTCGTTGAGGATCGCCTCGACCTTCGTGAAGTTGGACCAGTCGAGGGAGCCCTCGATCCGGACCTCCTGGATCCCGGGCGCCGCCTCGCGGGTCTCGATTCTGATCTGATCCTTGCCGGTGGCCACCATCGCCCCGCCCATGGAATCGTTTCAGTATAGTGCGGGGGAAGGACCGATCAAGGAAAATGCGAATCGGGCGGCCGCCGCGCTGAGGACCGAGGACTGATGATCTACGCCGCCGCCTCGGCCGCCAGCTCCACGTCGAAGAGCTTCTCCATCTCGACGCGCAGCGTCTGCAGCTCCTCGTCGCCGATCGCGGGCTCCGGGATCTCCGCGACGTCGCCGTCCCACGACTTCTCGACGAGGAGCGCCGCCGCGCGGACCCCGGCGAGCTTGAGCCGCTTCTTGCGCATCAGGATGAGCGCGACGAGGTAGGTGATCTTCCGCCGCAGCGGGTCCTCCGACGGCGCCGCGACGAGCCGCTTGAAGAACTCGACCATCGCGCCGATGTCCTCGAGCTTCCGCTCGCGGATCCGCGGCATGCGGGTGCGCCAGAAGCTGAACGGCTCCGACGTCCGCCGCTCCCAGCACGCGAGGCACAGGTCGCGCCGCGAGAACGCGCCCTCCGCCTCCACGATGCACGAGCAGAGTTCCTCTTCCGACGCGAACACCCGTTCGCAGACGGTGCAGCGCTTCTTGCGTCGTTCCACTTTCCAGTCTTCCATGGAGGCCCCCCTCGAGTGGTGCCCCCTCTCCACGCTCTATATCGGCAGGATGAGCGTGCAGCCGTCGGCAATCAGCCGTCAGCAAGAAATGCACTTCGCAAGTTCGGCGGAAGCCTGACGGCTGAGGGCTGATGGCGCATCACGATTCGTGAACGCCTACCGTCTCCCCTTCCACGGCGGCCGGCCTTCGACCTGCGGCGGGCGGCCGACGAACTTCACGTGGCCCGGTCCCAGCACGGTGTCGACGTCGGCCAGGAAGGACTCGGACGGCGAGACCTGGCAGGAGTTGGGCGCCTGGATCAGGACCTTGCGGCCCTCGACCGGCACGGCGAGGAAGACGGGGACGGACCCGGGGTGCGCCGCCAGGACGCGCTTCACCTCCCCGAGCGCGGCGTCGTCCGCGGTCGGGGGCACCGTGATCGTGACGTTGCCCGTGAGCATCTCGCGGGCCTTCAATGCGGGCACGACCGTGCTCACGCGCAGCGACACGTTCTCGTTGCGGAAGGCCACGCGCCCCGTCGCGAAGACGATGTGGTCCTCGAAGAGGTGCTCGCGGTTCTTCTCGAACTCGGAGGGGAAGCAGACGCCCTCGCACGTGCCCGTGAGGTCCCGGAACCGGAAGGCGACCCACTTCTGCCCCTTGTTCGCGCCCGACTTGGCGATCATCGAGCGCAGGCCGCTGATCATCCCGCCGATCGTGACCTCCGCCCCGTCCTCCAGCTCGGAGAGGCGCTCGACGGACGTCGTGGAGTACGACTTGAGGAGATCCTCGTACCGCACGAGCGGGTTCGACGTGACGTAGAAGCCGAGCGCCTCCTTCTCGTGCGCGAGAAGCTGTTCCTGCGGCCACTCGGGCATGTCGGGCAGGACGGGGTAGTCGTCGTGCGCCTTGTCCTCGAAGAAGGTGAGCTGGCCCGCCTTCTTCTCCTGGCTCCGGAGCGCCCCCACCCGCAGGGCGGGTTCCAGGACCTCCATGAGCTGGGCGCGACGCGCGCCGAGCGAGTCGAACGCGCCCGCCATTACCAGGGCCTCGACTGTCTTGCGGTCCACGGACTTCAAGTCCACGCTCTCGCAGAGTTGGTAGAGGTTCGTGAAGCGGCCGGCCTTCCCGCGCCTCTCGATCAGGTGGCGGATCGCCTTCTCCCCCACGTTCTTCACGGAGCCGAGCCCGACGCGGATCTTCTCGCCCTCGACACGGGACCTCGCCTCGCGCTCCGCGCGAGGCGGCGCCGCCGGCGCGGGTTCCGGTGGGAACCCGTCCCGAGTCGAGGGCGAGCCCTCGACCGCGAAGTCGAACCCGCTTACGTTCATGTCCGGCGGCAGGACCTCGATCCCGAGCTGGCGGCACTCCTCGATGTAGTCGGCCATCCGGTCCGTGTCGCCCATCGTGCACGTCATGAGCGCGGCCATGTACTTCACGGGCCAGTTCGCCTTCGCGTAGGCGGTGCAATAGCTCAGCATGCCGTAGGCGGCGGAGTGGGACTTGTTGAAGCCGTAGCCCCCGAAGAAGGCCATCTGGTCGAAGATCTTCTGCGCGACCTCCTCGGAGACGCCCTTCTTCTTCGCGCCGCCGATGAACATCTCCTTGTACTGCGCCATCACCTCGGGCTTCTTCTTCCCCATCGCCTTGCGGAGCGCGTCGCAGTCGGACATCGGCATCCCCGCGACCTGGTTCGCGATCCGCATCACCTGCTCCTGGTACAGGATGACGCCGTTCGTCTCCTTGAGGATCGGCTCCAGCATCGCGTGATCGTAGGTCACCGGTTCCTGTCCGTGCTTGCGCTTGATGTAGCTCTCTACCATGCCCGACTGGAGCGGACCGGGGCGGAACAGCGCGACCGCCGCGATGAGGTCCTCGATCCGGTCCGGCTTCATCTGCTGGACCATCTCGCGCATCCCGCGCGATGTTTCCAGTTGGAACACCCCCTTGACCTGGCCCTTCGAGATCATCTGGTACGTCTTCCGGTCGTCCAGCGGCACGCTCTCCAGCCGCAGGTCCTTCCCGATGAGCTTCGCGGCATGGTCGAGGACCGTGAGCGTCTCGAGGCCGAGGATGTCCACCTTGAGGACCCCCAGCTTCGTCAGGACGTTCATGTCGAACTGCGTGATCTCGATCTCGTCCTGGACGCAGATCGGCACCAGTTCGTCGAGCGGCCGGTCGCCGATGACGACGCCGGAGGCGTGCTTCGAGGCGTGGCGGTGGAGGTCCTCGAGCTTGAGCGAGACCTCCCACAGCTCCTTCTTGACGGGGTCGGCCTGGACCTCCTTGTCGAGGTCCGGCTCCATCTTGCGGGCCTCCTCGAGGGTGATGTCGAGGACCTTGGGGATCTTCTTGGCGAGGGCGTCGATGACCCGGAGGTCGATCCCCATCACGCGGCCGACGTCGCGCACCACCCCGCGGGCCTTCATCGTGCCGAAGGTGATGATCTGCGCGACCTTGTCGTGGCCGTATTTCTCGCGGATGTAGTCGATGACCCGCGAACGGTCCTCGCTCGCGAAGTCGAGGTCGATGTCGGGCACCTCCTTGCGCGACGGGTTGAGGAACCGCTCGAAGATGAGATCGTACCGGATCGGATCGATGGACGTGATGCCGAGAAGGTAGGCGACGAGGGAGCCCGCCGCGGAGCCCCGCCCGGGCCCGACGCGGATCCCCGAGTCGATGGCGAAGCGCCGCAGATCCCAGACGATCAGGAAGTAGCCCGAGAAGCCCATCCGGTCGATGACGGAGAGTTCGTAGTCGAGGCGATCCTGGACGTTCTTCGGGACGGGATCGCCGAACCGCGCGCGCGCGGTCTTTTCGCACAGCTCGCGGACGTACGCCGTGGCGTTCGCATAGCCCGGCGGGATCACGAAGTGCGGGAGGTGGATCTCGCCGAAGCTCAGCTCCAGGTTGCACTTCTCGGCGACCTCGAGGGTGTTGACGAGCGTCTCGGGGAGCGCGGGGAAGGCCGCCGCCATCTCCTCGGGCGACTTGACGTAGAACTCGGGCGTCGGATAGCGCATCCGGTCCGTGTCCGTGATCAACGAGCCGGTGTTGATCGCCAGGAGCGCGTCGTGGGCGCGGTGATCTTCCTTGCTCAGGTAATGGTTGTCGTTCGTGGCGACGACTTTGAGGTCGAGCTGCTTCGCCAGCCGCAGCGCGCCCTCGGCGATGACCTTCTCCTCGGGCATCCCGTGGTTCTGGATCTCGAGGTAGAAATTCCCCGGACCGAGGATCTGCCTGTAGTCGTCGGCGGCGCGGAGGGCCTTGTCGACCTGGTCGCTCTTGAGCGCATGGGCGAACTCGGAATTCGGACAGCCCGAGAGCGCGACGAGCCCCTCGTGATGCTGCGCGAGGATCTCCTTGTCGATGCGGGGCTTGTAGTAGAAGCCCTCGCGCCAGGCGATCGAAGAGAGCTTCATCAGGTTGCGGTAGCCCTTGTCGTTTCTGCAGAGGAGCGTGAGGTGGTAGCTGGATTCCTTCACGCCCTTGGCGTCCTTCTTCTCCGCGCGGGAGCGGGGGGCGACGTAGGCCTCCATGCCGATGATGGGCTTGACGCCGGCGCCGAGGGCGGCCGTGTAGAACTCGATCGCGCCGAACATGTTGCCGTGGTCGGTGATCGCGTACGCCTTCATGCCGAGGTGGCGGACCTTCTGGACGACGTCCTGCATGCGGCAGGCGCCGTCGAGGAGGCTGTAGTCCGTGTGGGCGTGGAGGTGGACGAACTCGGTCATGGGGCGGGCATTCTAAGAGAACGAGGAGCAAAGATCAAAGGGCAAAGACGGGGAAAGGGAGATGGGGAGATGGGGAGACAAGGAGACGGAGGGACACCCACCTCACGGCCGCGGCCGGCCCCAGTCCTCGACGCGGAGTCCGCGAATGCGGCCCAGGTGGCTGAAGTTCGCCGTCACGACCGTCGCATCCGTCGCGAGGGCGTGAGCGGCGATGGCGACGTCAAAGTCCTCGATGCGTTCCCCTGCGCGTTCCAGACTCGCCTTGATCGCTCCGAATCGCCGGCTGACGTTGTCGTCCCATGAAATCCGCGGGATCTCCTGCAAGATCAGGGCGAAACGGGCCTGCAGGTGCTCCTGGCGGCGCGAGGCCGACAAGCGTTCGATCCCGTAGGCGAGTTCCGCCGCCACGGGCTGCGGAAGGCCGACGTCTTCCCTGGGGACGGAGCGCAGTCGCTCCAGCACGCGGGGATCGCCCTTCATGATCGCCGAGGCCGCATTCGTATCGAGCAGGTACTTCACAGCGGGGGAGGACCTTTCCGCGTGCGGCGGGCGCGGACGGCGGCGAGCATCCCGTCCACGGCGGCGGCGTCCGCGGGGTCCACGCTCGCGAGGCGGTCGAAGAAGCCGGGGGACCACTCCGTCTGGCGTCGGAGTTCGGCCTGGACCGCGCGAACGATGAGCGCGTTGCGGCTCACCTTGAGCCGTCGGGCGCGGCGGTCGAGCGCGTCGAGCAGCGGCTTCGGGATGTGGACGGTCGTGCTCATGGATATATTCTAACTATATTCGCATGAACGATTCAAGTCCGGGAGCGGAGCGGGCTGCGCGCCCTCCGGAGACGCCGTTTGGGGGCGCCTTCTCGTTGAGGATGCCGAGACACGCGTCCGCCATTTCCAGGATCGGCGCGGGCACACGCTTGGCCCAGTAGTCCCGATCGACTGCCGCAGCGTTCTCCGTTCCCCAGGCGCCTCGTCCGCCTGCCTCGTACGAACCCCCCGCCCCCCGGTGTCTCATCTCCGACATCGGGGAGGATCCATGCGAACCCTGCCGCTGATCGCGCTGCTCCTGCTGCCTGCCGCGGGCGCCCCCTCCTTCGCCCTTCCGCCTTCGCTCTTCGAGCTTCGGCGGACAGGTCGGGCTTCGGAGGGCAAGCAGGACGAGAAGCCCGGCTCGCGTCACCGCCCGGAGGCGCTCGGCAAGAAGTTCCCCCACTCTGCGAGCTGTCCGAAGAAGTGCAAGACCTGCGAACTCGCCCTCGCCCGCGCATGCGAGTACCTCGCCAAGTCGCAGGGCGGCACCGGCGCGTGGGAGGGCGGCAACGGCGGCACCGTCGTCGTCACCTCGATCGCGGGCCTCGCGCTCATGGCGAACGGGTCGAACCCGCTCGGCGGACCCTACCAGCGAAACGTCGAGCGCGCCGCGCAGTTCCTCCTCCGCACCGTCGCGCCCGGACACAAGGGCAAGGGCAAGACCGCCAGCGGCCAGGAGTTCGAGGGTTTCGGCAACTGGGACCTCGGCTTCGCCGCGATGTTCCTCGCGGAGTATTTCTACTACAAGGCATCCGCCGACATCCGCGATCGGCTCCAGTTCATGATCGACAAGATCAAGGAGCAGCGCGAACCGAACGGCGGATGGGGACACGCGCCGAACTTCGCGTACAAGGACCTCGTCGTCGCCTCGACCGCGTGCATGGCCGGGCTCGGGTGCCTGAAGAGCGTCGGCTTCAAGGTGCCCGACGACGTCGTCCTCGAGGGGGTGAAGTACTACGAGAGCACGAGCGCGGGCGGGACCGTGGGCTACAGCCCGCGCGAGGGGCAGAAGGGATGGGGCAACGCCGGCCGCGCCTCGGGCGCCGCCTTCGCGATGTTCAAGCTCGGAGCGGGAGGCAAGTACTTCGAGCGCGTGAGCAAGTTCGTCAGGCAGGGGATCAAGACGATCCCCGAGGACCACGCGAGCCCGACCCTCCATTACCTCTTCGGCGGGATCTACAGCTTCATCCTCGGCCTAGAGTCGTGGATGGAATACAAGACGCACTTCCTCGACATGTGGCTGGCGATGCAGCAGCAGGACGGGAGCGTCCAGTGCCCGACCGACCCGGACGTCAAGGCGACGCTCGGGATGGACACGGACAACATGGTCGGGCCGAACTACACGACCTCGGTCTTCGCGCTCGTCTTCGCCCTGCCCTACGGCCGCTCGCTGCTCCCCAAGCCCAAGGCGACGCAGGGCACGCCCACCGCCGACAAACCCAAGGGCAGGCCGTTCCTCGGGTTCCGCGCCCAGACTTTCGCGGGAAGCGTCGAGGTCCTGTCGGTCACGGAGAAGGGACCCGCCGAGGCCGCGGGCGTCGCGGTCGGAGATCTCGTGGTCGAGTTCAAGGGGAAGAAGGTCGAGAAGACGGCACACCTCCGCGCCGAGATCGACAAGTGCTCGCCCGGTCAGAAGGCGAGCCTCGTCGTCCTCCGCGGCGGCGAGCGCAGGACGATCGAGGTCAAGGTCGGCGCCCTCGAGGAACCCAAGAAGGACGACGAGGGCGACGACGTCGAGACCGACGGGCCGAAGAAGAACCCGCCCTCCACGGAGGAGGGCGAGCCGTTCTGAGCGGCCTGCCCGCCTTCGCCTACCGAAGCGGTGGGCTTCGGCGTGGTGAGTCGCCCGCAAGAAGGAAGAGACTTGTCACGGGCGACTCACTTTTTCGCGTCGAGGAGCCGGACCAGTTCGTCCAGCAGTTTGAAGGCTCCGTCCTCCGCGACGACGATCAACGAGTTCGTCCTCTCGTCGGCCGCGACCGACCGCAGTCCCTTCACCCCGGAGGCGAGGCGGGTCAGCACCGCTTCGACCTCTTTCGCGGGCCGCTCCCGAAGAGGATAGATCCTCGCCTGCGCCGTGTCCGCGGGCCGGTCCACCGCCTCCAGCACGGTCTCGATGCGCTTCATGTTGTCGTCGTAGTCGGTGACGAGAAGCGCCTTGCCCGACTCGACGACCATGATGGCGTTCGGGAACGTCACCATGTTGATCAGCGCGGCGTGGGCGTCCCTGGCGGCGACCCGGTGCAGCAGGAAGACGCGGGTCACGACCCTCCCCTGCGGGCGGCCGGCCTCCCGCGCCACCGGGACGGCGCACTTGTTCATGGTCATGGCCGGGTGAATCCGATACGTCGGCTCGGAGCCGCCGGTCCCCTCGGCGGGGACGAGGAAGAGGCCGTTCTGCTGCAGGAACGACTGGTAGAGCCGGAAGATCTCGTCCTTGTCCGTGACGGGGCGGCCCGAACGGAAGTAGATCCTCCTCAGCCCCAACTGGACGTCGTCGGACCACATGAAGCGGCAGCCGGTGGCCTTCTGCACCAGGATGGTGACCTCGGCGAGGTTCTCCCCGTCGAGGTTCTCGAAGCCCAGCGCGGTCTTCCTGTCCTGCGGCGGCGCCCATCCGCCGAGGACGACGAGAGCGGACAGCGGAATCGACATCCATGCGCGGTTCATGGTTCCTCTCCGAAGTTCAAGATCCGATGCTCTCCTCGCACGGATCTTGAACGCCCGCCGCCGCGCCGGGTTGGGGATTACTCGACCACCCTCGCCGTCTTCACGTGGTCGAGTTTGGGGAACTCGCGCTCGAGGTACTCGTTTCCTTCCGTCTGGATGCGCCCCTGATCCGGCCCGCGGCCGCGCGGGGCCCCCTCGCCGTAGCCCGAGTACAGCGCCTCGACGACCTCCATCCCCTCGACCACTTCGCCGAAGGCCGCGAAGCCCATGCCGTCGAGCCGGCTGTTGTCGCCGAAGTTGATGAAGATCTGCGTCGTGCGGGTGTCCGCGCCGCCCGTGGCGTAGCAGATCGTGCCGCGTTTGTTGCTCGATTTCACCGGATCGTCCTTGATCGCCGCCGCGCGCCACGCGGCGGAGATCTTCGGGTCGCCGTGGATCCCGAACTGCGCGACGAAACCGGAGAGGACGCGGAAGAAACGGCAGCCGTCGTAGTACCCGTTCTTGACGAGGCTGTAGAAACGGTCGGCGCCGCGCGGGGCCCGGTCCCGCGTCACCTTGACGACGAAGTCCCCGCGCGACGTCTCGAACTTCGCGCGGAATTCGTCCGGCGCGGTGAGGTTCACCTTGGGGTCGCGCGGGTTCTCCAGGATGGAGCGCTTCGGGAACACCGCCCTCCACGGATGGACCGTCGCGGTCAGGAGGCCCGACTTCACGGCCGGATCGTCCCCCGCGAGCTTCTTCGCCTCCTCCTCCGAGCCCGCGCGGAGCACGAGCATCCCGCCCGATCCGTCGAGAAACGGTCCGCCCGTCACGACGAGACCCTTCGCGGCGAGCGACTCCCAGTGTTTCGCGTGCCCCTCGATGCCGGGCTGCTTCTCGTGCGGCACGTCCTTCTTCCACGCCGGGCCGGGGCGGAGCAGGAGGACGTACTGCGTTTCGGATTCCTGGGCCGGGAGGAGCAGGACTGCGGCGATCGCGGCTCTCAGCATGGAGGCTCCTTTCTGAAACGCAGGCATGATACCGCGGCCGGCCGGGAATGCGCGCTACTTCGTCACCGCCGGCTTCGGCGGGGACGCCGCCTCGCCGCTCCCCGCGGTCCGATGGCGCACCGCGAGCACGATCGCCGCGACGATGAGTCCCGCGACGAGCAGGACGAGGATCAGCGTCGGGTTGCCGCTGCGGCGGAAGAGGCGCGCGAACCGCCGCCGCGGCGGGTGGACGATCCTCGTCGGCGGACGCACGTTGACGAGGGTCTCGAGCTCGCCGATGAGCTGGTCGTAGCTCGAGTGGCGCTTCTCGAGGTCCTTGGAGAGCATCTTGAGGAGGATGCGCTGGATCCCCTCGGAGAGCGCCGCGTTGAGCTTCCGAGGCGGCACCGGCTCGTCCTCGATCTGGCGCCGCACGACCTCGGCGCGGTCGTCTCCCGGGAACATGGGCGAACCCGTGAGCATCTCATAGAGGGTCGCCCCCAGCGAGTAGATGTCGCTGCGGAGATCGAGCGCCTTCCCCTGGACCGCTTCGGGCGACGCGTAGGAGGGACTGCACAGGATCTGTTCGGGCTCGCCCTCGACACGGGACCTCGCCTCGCGCTCCGCGCGAGGCGGCGCCGCGGGCGCGGGTTCCGGTCGGAACCCGTCCCGCGTCGAGGGCGGGTCGTCGCGGATCGACTTCGAGATCCCGAGGTCGCAGATCTTCACCCGGCCCTCCGACGAGACGATCAGGTTCGCGGGCTTGATGTCGCGGTGGAGGAATCCCTGCTGCTCCGCGTGGCGCAACCCCTCCGCGACCTGCCTCGCGAGCGACACCGCCTCGCGCTCGGGAATCGTGCGGTCGCGGGCGAGGCGGGCCGCGACCGTCTCGCCCTCCGCGTACTCCATGACGAGGAAGTAGTACGGCCAGGCCATCCCGCGATCGATGGCGGCGATGATGTTCTCGTGCCGCAGGGACGCGATCGACTTCGCCTCGTTGAGGAAGCGATTCACGTACGAATCGTCGGAGGCCAGCCTCGGCGAGAGGATCTTGACCGCGACGGACCGGGAGAGGCTGAGCTGCGTCGCGAGGTACACCGTCCCCATGCCGCCCTTGCCGAGGACCCGCTCGATCCGGTAGCCGGGGATCCTGTCGCGCACCTCGGCGGGAAGGCCGGGCGGCGGCGGTCCGGACTCCGAGGCCCCCTGCATGTAGAAGCTCTCGTCCACGCGGAGGTTGCCCGACCGGTCCGGGGACGCGACGGCCGTGGCGCACCTCGGGCACTCCAGACGCCCGCCGGCAGGGAGGTTCGCGACGTTATAGCGGCGCCGGCAGCCCGGACACTCGAAGATCTGCTTGTTCTGCAGCTCGAGGACCCGCCGGGCGTCGTCGCCCTTCATCCATCCGCGCTCGACGAGGATCTCGCCGAGCCGGACGCGTCGTCCGCGGGCGAGCGCGGAGGACTGCTCCTCGACGGCCTGCCGGAGTTGGTCCGGCATGACGAGCCCGAGACGCGCGGCGATCGCGCCGAAGCGGGACTCCTTGTCCCGGCTCAACGGCGCGGGGACGGAATCCGACGGGTTGAACGGCACGTCCGTGACGCGGCCGCAGGCGGGGCATTTCACGGAGCTGCCGGGCGCGACGTCGAGGCCCTTCCCGCAGGAACAGTAGAGCGTCTCCACGGTTGGTGGTCAGTGGTCGGTGGTTGGTGAGGAGAGGCGGCCGTCCCTCTTCACGAACCACCCATCACCAACCACCTGAGTATAGCACGGTTCCTCTGCCGTGGACTTGCGGAAAGGCGTGCACTATAATGCCGCCCCATGCTGGCCGAGACGAAACTCCGCAGCTTCATCGAGAGCGTGGCGGCGAAGACCCCGACCCGGCCGGAATGCCGCCGGAGCGCCTGCGTGACACGCCGGATTCGCGTCGCGCGATGCCGCCCCCTTCCACGATCATGCCGGACTTGTGCCCGCGACTGACGGAATCGGAACAGATCGCGCCCGACTTGGAATGCCTCGTACCGGAACTGGATTCGGCGACGCCGGAGTCGGATCGGGACGTGCCGGTCCGGGGACGGCGGCCGCCGGGATTCTCTTGCCGCTCCCCCGTGCCGTTGCTAGATTCGCCCGGGTTCGATTCGCATCCAAAAGCAGATCGACCGCGTGGGGCACGCGGCCTACGTGGACGATCCGGTCGCCGCGGCGCGTTACAACCTGTCGATCTTGCACCGGCGGGTCGGGGTGGGGAAGCCGGAGGCGCCGGCGCCCGAGAAGGCCGAAGTCGCGAAGAACTGAGGGGCGCGCGCGGAAGGAACGAGATGGACATCGACTCCGACGAGCCGTTCAAGTACGACGACTTCACCAAGCCCGACAGTCCCCGCAACTGGGCCGAGCCGCCCACGGGAGGGATCGACGCTTGCAAGGAAATCGTACTCCGCATCCGCGAAATCCCCGCCGAGGTTCCGATTGCGCTCGGCGTGTTCGGCGATTGGGGGTCCGGGAAGACGTCGGTGCTCAAGGGCGTTGAGCACTACTGCGCAGCCCGCCCAGCGGAATACAAGGTCTGCTGGTTCGATGCGTGGAAGTACCAGAACGAGAGCAATCTGATCGTGCCCCTCCTGTTGGAAATGGAGCAGGCGTTGCCGACGAAGGACAAGCTCCTCGAAAGCGCCGCGAAGATCGCGAAGGCGGTGGCATTGGGGTTGGGAGACAGCCTCCTGCGAATGACCGCATCCATCAAGGTAGAGGACATCTTGAAGTACGAGAGCATCGTTCTGGACCGATCCATCCGATACGTTTCGGAGTACCGCGAACTGCACGGGAAGATTTCCGACGCCGTCCGATCGCTTTCGGCCAAGGGCCGCCTTGTCCTGATCATCGACGACCTCGACCGATGCCTGCCTGAAAGGGCGGTCGCGCTCCTGACGGCGCTCCAGGTCCATTTCCACATCCCGCGTCTCGTCGTGCTCCTCGGGCTCAACGACTCCGTTCTGGCCGGCTACCTCGAGGAGACGTATCGCCCCAAGGAGTCCAAACCGTACTTCGACGGCCGGGCCTTTCTCCAGAAGCTCGTGCAGTGGTCGATCCACCTCCCCAGCGTGCCACTGGAGACGATCGCGGAGCCCTTCTTCGGGAATCTCGGAGACGCGCAGGAGATCCTGAAGCGGCTCCCGTCGCTCCCCTATCGTACCTGGAAACGGGTCGCGGTACGCTTCAAGGGCACAGACGACGTGAAGAACGCTCAAGTCCGCGCCTTCCTCGCGGTCACGGACGAGTGTATGCCGGGCCTTGCCCGCCTGCTGAGGGAAAGGTGGGATCTGTCCGGGCAGTTGCGCGAGCATTTCACGGTGTCGGACACGCTTGCGCCCGAGAAGCTGAAGGAGCTATTATCAGGTGGTGTCCTGCGGGCGGAGGCCCAGTACGAGACCTATGAACGGATGCATGCGATTCTGACGAAGAAGAAACCGGAATGAGCGAATTCGACGACCTCTCGGCGCTCTTGAGGAGATACGCCCTCTCCGAATCGGAGCGGCCCGCGATCCGTCGCGCGATCCGAGCGGGGATCGAGGCTGAGAAGGTCGATCCATCCTACGTCGACGCCCTCAACGTGCTCGCGGGCAAACCGGACACGCAGGAGTTCTACGCGCCGCCGGTCCAAGCCCGCGTGCGCGCGCTTGCCACGGACAGATCTCAGCGGCTGGGCACCAGGCTCTCGGCGATCAACTTCCTCGACAAGCCTGTGATCCACAGCAGCGATCCGACTGCCGACATAGAGTCGTACGGCACCCTCTTCGAGCTAGCGACGTCTCTGGATGACCACTTCGAAGTGCGGAAGAGCGCGGGTCTTGGGCTGGTATGGCTCGGCGCGGGCTGGCTGATCGAGTACGTCGAATCGACACCCGAGCTTCTCGACACGCTCTGGGCCAATCGGTACGCGCAAGGCGAGTCGCGCGACCTGCCCGCGGCGGTTGAGCGATGGCGGCGCGTCTTCCATCAAGGGAGCGAGTTCGCGGAGCGGGCCGCGGCCGCGATCCTCTTGACGATTCAGGACGCGGGATTCGCGGAGGCGACGCCTCTGGCGTTTCTCATGCCCAGCCGCGAGCGGTTTCCGGAACTGGGCGAGTCTGCCGCGCGTCTGGCGGTCGCGGCTTTGGAGCGCAAGGAGAAGTTCGACAATCTCGTGAGCCGGCACCGGATGGCTCCGGGCGCGTCGCGGGTGAGGGCGAAGGAGATCGAGATCCGCCCGGGTCGCGGCCGACCCATCGAGGGATTGGCGCTCCCAATGGAAGGGCTCGGCATCGCCATGGCGCAGCACAGGATTGAGCAAGCGTTCGAAGAAGCGCCGTCGCGGTCGGCCGGCCTCTATGCCCCGGCCTCGGGCGGCTTGATTGAATCCTCGGGCTGGGGCTCGCTTGCGACGTCCGCCCGTTCGATCCGCGTTCGCAGCAGTTCGTAGAGCACCCTGTCCTTGGCGCAGGCGATCTGCGCGAACCGCTCCCGGCCGATCTCCTTGGCGATCTTCATGAGGCCCGCGAGGACGGAGCCGCACTCGCGCGGCATGTCGACGCCAAGGGCGATCCTGAACGCCTCCATCAGGATGTCGATCGCCGTCTCGTGATCCCCCCGCGTGGCCGCGAGGATGCCGAGGGCGCCGGTGGAGATCGCCACGCCCGCCAGATTCCCGAGGGATTCCTCGATATCCAGCGACTTCTTGTACCACGCCTCCGCGTCGTCGTACTTGCCTCGCTGTTGCGCCAGGGTGCCCAACTGGAGATAGCACTTTTCCATCCTCGAGCGATCGCCGATGGATTCGAAGATCGCGAGCGATTTCTTGTACCACTTCTCCGCGTCGTCGTACCTGCCTCGCCGCTGCGCCAGGATGCCCAACTGGTGATAGCTAGCTCCCATCCCCGAGTGATCGCCGAGAGACTCGAAGATCTGGATCGACTTCTTGCACCACGCCTCCGCATCGTCGTACTTGCCTCGCTGTTGCGCCAGGGTGCCCAATTGGTGAAAGCTGGTCCCCATCCCCCAGCGATCTTCGAGGGACTGCTTGATCTCCAGCGACTTCTTGTGCCACGCCTCCGCCTCGTCGTACCTGCCTCGCTGTTGCGCCAGGATGCCCAATTGGTGGAAGCCCTTCCCCATCCCCGAGCGATCGCCGAGGGATACGTCGATCTCCAGCGACTTGTTGAACCAGGCCTCCGCCTCGTCGTACCTGCCTCGGTCTTGCGCCAGGACGCCCAACTGGTGATAGCTAGCTCCCATCCCCGAGCGATCGCCCAGGGATTGGAAGATCTCGAGCGACTTGTTGAACCAGGCCTCCGCCTCGTCGTACTTGCCTCGGAGTTGTGCCAGAATGCCCAACTGGTGATAGC